>DAWDCC010000029.1:0-38140 GCA_052355365.1 Prevotella sp.
AATGAGAACGCGAAAGGTTTTACCGACTTTTTTTCATTTATATGCGGATAATCATATACTAATTTATTGTGGCAAAGATAGGTGAATATTTCGATTACACCAAATATTTTATAAAATAGTAGCTATTTATATTTGCTTATTGCTATTTTTTATATTACCTTTGCAAGTATAGAAGCACATTATAGCAATATGACAGAGGGCAAGTTGTTCCCAGACTATATTTTCGAATCTAGTTGGGAAGTATGTAATAAGGTCGGTGGTATATACACGGTGTTGTCCACAAGGGCCAAGACGCTGCAAACAAAGATGCACGACCATATCATTTTTATTGGTCCTGATTGTTGGGGTACGCAGAGAAGTCCTTATTTCCAAGAGGATGCCTCCCTGTTTACAGATTGGAAGATTCAGTCTAAAAAGGAAGGTTTGGTATTGAAGATTGGCAGGTGGTCTGTACCTGGTAATCCTATAGCAATCCTTGTAGACTTCACACAATACTATGCACAGAAGAATGAGCTGTATACACAGCTGTGGGAAGATTTCCAAGTAGATAGCTTGCATGCTTATGGCGATTATGACGAAGCAACCATGTTCTCATATGGTGTCGCAAAAGTAGTGGAGAGTTTCTATCACTTTTATCTGGGCAGCCAATACAAAGTCATTTATCATGGTAATGAGTGGATGACAGGCTTGGGATTGCTTTATATCCGTAAGAATCTTCCGGCAGTAGCCACATTGTTCACTACGCATGCCACCAGCATTGGACGTAGCATCGCAGGCAACAATAAGCCGCTCTATGACTATCTCTTTGCCTACAATGGTGATCAGATGGCCGGTGAGCTGAACATGCAGAGCAAACATTCTATCGAGAAGCAGACCGCTCTTCATGTCGATTGCTTCACAACGGTGAGTGACATCACGGCGAAAGAGTGTAAGGAATTGTTGGACAAGCCGGTGGATGTGGTTCTGCCTAATGGCTTCGAGAACGATTTCGTGCCAAGAGGGGAGGAGTTTACACGTAAGAGAAAGATTGCGCGCAAGCGCGCATTTGCTATTGCCAATGCTTTGCTTGGCCAAGACTTTGATGATGAGACTCTGATTGTTTCCACCAGTGGCCGCTATGAGTTCCGCAACAAAGGTGTGGATGTCTACATTGAGGCAATGAACCGCTTGCTACGCGATGATCAATTAAAGCGTCCTGTGCTTGCCTTCATCGAAGTGCCCGGTTGGGTAGGGGAGCCGCGGAAGGATCTTCAAGAGCGCTTGGCCAGTGGAAAACATTTCGATACACCACTGGAAGTCCCACAGATCACGCACTGGTTACATAACATGAGCCACGACCAGGTCTTAGGCATGCTCAAATATCTTGATATGCAGAATCGGAAAGAAGATCGTGTGAAGCTTATCTTCCTCCCTTGCTATCTTACTGGAGATGATGGCATTGTCAACCTGAGTTATTATGATGTAGTCTTGGGCAATGATCTTTGCATCTACCCATCCTATTACGAGCCTTGGGGATATACACCATTGGAGGCAATCGCTTTCCATGTGCCATGTATCACCACAGACCTTTCCGGCTTTGGATTATGGGTGAACAAAGAGCTTGGACATTCTGGAGAAATAGAGGATGGTGTAAAGGTTATCCATCGTACGGATTATAATTATTCCGAGGTGGCCGACAATATCAAAGACACGGTGGCTGCATTCTCCGCCTTCAGCCCTGAAGATGTAAAGAAGAGCAGGATGAGTGCGGAGCGTTTCTCCAGAAAGGCACTTTGGAGCAATTTCATTAAGTACTACGAGGAAGCATATGACATCGCTTTAAAGAAGGCTGAAGAGCGTAAAAGAGTTAGTGAAGCCGAAAGCAAATAATCGCTGAGGCTAAAGGATAAGGATAATTATTAAGAATCAGACAAAAATTGTAGCGTTATGAAAATTAAGGCAGACTATGCTAATGCTCCACAATGGAAGGAGCTCAACATTAAGTCACGCTTGCCTGAGCAGTTAAAATGCTTGGATGAGTTGGCTCACAATATGTGGTGGGCATGGAACTATGAGGCCCGTCGTCTTTTCAAGCGACTCGACCGTGACCTTTTCGAGGAAGTTAATCACAACCCGGTACTGCTTCTGGAGCGTCTTAGCTATGACCGTAAGATGGCCATCGTTAAGGATCGGGCTCTGATGAACAATGTTAAGGAAGTCTATAAGAAATTCCGCGAGTATATCGAGGTCAAACCAGACAAGCAGCGTCCATCTGTTGCCTATTTCTCCATGGAGTATGGTTTGAATCAGGTGCTGAAGATTTATTCTGGTGGCTTGGGAATGCTGGCCGGTGACTATCTTAAGGAGGCTTCCGACTCCAATGTTGATATGTGTGCAGTTGGCTTCCTCTATCGGTATGGCTATTTCACTCAATCCCTGTCAATGGACGGACAACAGATTGCCAAATACGATGCTCAGAATTTCAACTCACTGCCTATTGAGCGTGAGCTGGATGAGAATGGAAATCAGGTTGTTGTTGATGTTCCTTATCGCAACTATCAGGTACATGCACTGGTTTGGCGTGTCAATGTTGGACGTATCAAACTCTACTTGCTCGACACCGACAACGACATGAACTCAGAGTTTGATAAGCCAATCACACACTCTCTCTATGGTGGTGACTGGGAGAACCGTCTGAAGCAAGAGATTCTTTTGGGTATTGGTGGTATTTTGACGCTGAAGAAGCTCGGTATCAATAAGCAGATCTATCATTGCAATGAGGGACATGCTGCTCTCTGCAATCTCCAGCGTTTGGTCGACTATGTTGAGGATGGATTGACATTCAATCAGGCTATGGAACTTGTTCGCGCTTCTTCTCTGTATACTGTCCATACGCCGGTTCCGGCTGGTCATGACTATTTCGATGAGGCACTCTTTGGTAAGTACATGGGTGACTATCCTGCACGTTTGGGGATCTCTTGGGATGAGTTCATTGGTATGGGGCGTCAGAGTCCTGAGGATCACAACGAGCGCTTCTGCATGAGTATCTTCGCTTGCAACACCTGTCAAGAAGTAAACGGTGTGAGTAAACTCCACGGTTGGGTAAGTCAGAAGATGTTCGCACCGATTTGGGCAGGCTACTATCCTGAGGAGAATCACGTTGGTTATGTAACCAACGGCGTGCATTTCCCTACATGGACGGCAACAGAGTGGCGTGAGCTCTATGACAAATACTTCGATCCGACCTTTATGAGTGATCAGAGCAATGAGCAGATTTGGCATGCTATCTATAATGTACCCGATGAGGAGATCTGGAACACTCGTCTGGCTCTAAAGAATAAACTTGTCGACTATATCCGTGAGAAGTTCACTCAGACTTGGCTTCGCAATCAGGGTGATCCTGCTCGTGTGATGTCACTCCTTGAGCGTATCAATCCGAATGCTTTGATGATTGGCTTCTGCCGTCGTTTTGCTACTTACAAGCGTGCTCACCTGCTCTTCACCGATCTGGATCGTCTCAACAAGATCGTCAACAATCCAGAGCGTCCTGTCTTGTTCTTCTTCTCAGGTAAGGCTCATCCTGCTGATGGTGCAGGCCAGGGCCTGATTAAGAAGATCTATGAAATTAGCCAGCGTCCTGAGTTCCTGGGTAAGATCATCTTCCTTGAGGACTACGACATGCGTCTTGCCCGCCGCTTGGTTTCCGGTGTGGATATTTGGATGAATACGCCGACACGTCCGTTGGAGGCATCCGGTACATCAGGTGAGAAGGCTGAGATGAATGGTGTCGTCAACCTCTCCGTTCTTGACGGATGGTGGGTTGAAGGTTATCGTAAGGGTGCAGGATGGGCATTGCCACAGAAGCGTACCTATGAGAACCAGGCTTACCAGGATCAGCTCGATGCTGCTACGATCTATTCTCTGCTTGAGAATGAGATCATCCCGATGTATTATAACAAGAATAAGGAGGGATTCAGTGCAGATTGGATCAAGGTCATCAAGAATTCTATCGCAACGATTGCTCCTCATTATACGATGAAGCGTCAGCTCGACGACTACTACAGCAAGTTCTACAACAAGGAGGCTGCTCGCTTCAAGAAGCTTTCTGCAAACAACAATCGCCTGGCTAAGGAGATCGCTTTGTGGAAAGAGACTGTTGCCGAGCGTTGGGATTCTATTCATGTGGTCAGCAGGGAAGATGGCGTGCTGGACAATGGTGGCGAGACAGGTGTCAGCTATAAGATCCGTTACGTTATTGACGAGCAGGGCTTGGACAATGCTGTGGGTTTGGAACTTGTCACATTGAAACCAGAGACAGATCCTTCTGATCGTAAAGTGCTTAGTGTGCATCCATTCAAAATGGTGAAGCACGAGGGCAATAACTATACGTTTGAGCTCTCGATAGAACCTGAAATGGCAGGTTCGTTCCGTTGCTGCGTGCGTATGCTACCGAGCAATGCCAACTTGCCTCATCGTCAGGACTTCTGTTATGTGAAGTGGCTCGACTAATTTGAAGGAATATAGCAATTGATAAAGGTTGGATCAGTACGAATGGCTGGTCCAACCTTATTATTTTATATCTAAGCTAATTATTGATCACGATTGTAGATTTAACTAGCTCATACTAATTCTCAAATTATTGATAATTTTCCTCACCTTGTTTTCGCCAAGGGCGATATGGTTATTGAATGGTTATGAGTTGATATTTCTGTTATAAAAAACTATAAAAAATCTTTTGAATGGTGGTAACATAATGCTGCATGTGTGCTTTCCCTCTATTTTTGTGGAAAACGTGCTTCTTTTAGGGATAACGATGAACCTGCGCGGAGATGAAGTTATCTCGGATAGGAGGGCAATTATATTATATAATAAGGTGTAATGGGATTGAGAACCAATGAAAATTGTTTTTATAGTGTTTTTTCGAAAAAAAAGATGGGAAAAGTTTGCAGGTTCAGAAAAAAGCAGTACCTTTGCACTCGCATTCAGGGGAGTGCTTCTTACAACTAACATTGTAAGAAATGCGGCAATAGCTCAGTTGGTAGAGCGCGACCTTGCCAAGGTCGAGGTCGCGGGTCCGAGTCCCGTTTGCCGCTCAAATATTTTGAATAGTATCTATTCATGCCCAGGTGGCGGAATTGGTAGACGCGCACGTTTCAGGTGCGTGTGTTTAACGACGTGCAGGTTCGAGTCCTGTTCTGGGCACTAATCTATTCAGAATATGATTACATGTTGGAGGGGTGGCGGAATTGGTAGACGCGCTACTTTGAGGGGGTAGTGACAATTATGTCGTGGGAGTTCGAGTCTCCTCCTCTTCACTTGTATTTTTATTTCTTGTGTTGCGGCAATAGCTCAGTTGGTAGAGCGCGACCTTGCCAAGGTCGAGGTCGCGGGTCCGAGTCCCGTTTGCCGCTCTTTTTCTGAAAAACAACATCCATTCAATGAATTTATATCTTAGATATTTCAATAGTGAGACGTTAGTAACCAATGTTGATGATGCTATCTCTTTTTTGCGTAGTATAGAAGATATTGACGTTACTCCTGAAATGGAAGCAGATATTCGTGAATATGCGGCAAGTGACGTGTTTTTCCCTAAGCGTTACAAGATTCGCGCTCATGTATATTTCATTATTATCAAGACCACAGCAGCAACAATGCTTGATTTCAAGCAGAAGAAAGCCGTACGTCCAGCTAACGGCCAGACTTCTGAGCGTCGTGAAATGGCAGAGAACGCAATCAGCAGACTTGTCTATCAGCGTGAAGGCTGGTATGAAGGAGAGTTGAACTTTAAGCGAGTCGTTATGATTCCATCAACGGGTAAGCATGAATATCGTGATACACGTTTCGTTGCCTGTTGTAAGGCTGTGTCTGGCCAGGATTGCTACAATCGTATTGTAGATCATTTGCGAGACCGTGTTGATCCTCGTAGCCAGTTCCCCTCAGCAAAGGGTAAAAGTTTCAATTTTAAATATCTTGGTCGCTGGAAGTAATCGGTTACTTGTCTTCGACAGTGTTTGATCATAGTTTGTATATAAGTTCTATTTTTGCCATATTATGAACAAGGTGATGTTAATTGGTAACGTAGGCAAAGATCCTGACGTTAGGTATTACGATGCCGACCAATGTGTTGCTAAGGTGACTTTGGCAACTACAGAGCGTGGCTACGTTCTTAAAAACGGAACAAAGGTCCCTGACCGTACAGACTGGCATAGTTTGGTTTTCTATCGTCAGTTGGCCAAGATCGTAGAGCAATATGTCCATAAGGGTGATAAACTCTATGTTGAGGGACGCTTGCGCTATAATACTTATGATGATCAGCAGGGTCGCCGACATTATGTCACAGAGATTCAGGTAGAGAATTTGGAACTTCTCACTCCGAAGTCCAAACCTGCAGCAGAAGACTCTGTAGCTACAAAGAAGCCTGATGCAAAGCAGGGGACGGATGAAGAACTTCCTTTCTAATATTTGTTTGATAGTTGGATTGGTCAAAATTACAGAATATTGATAGTCTTATCGCTTTTCAGCCGATAACGGTAAGCGTTTGCATAGCAGCAATTTTGGCTGCTATTCTCTTGGTGTTGTCTGCTTTTGCCAGTGGCTCAGAAATCGCTTTTTTTAGTCTCTCACCGCAGGACGTGGAAGAGTTGAATCCAGAGAAGAGTGCTAAAGATGCCAATATAGAGTTGCTGCGTGAAGACTCAGAGCGTACGTTGGCTACGATCCTTATCACCAATAACTTTGTCAATGTGACGATCATCATGCTCTGTAACTACATCTTTGGGTCTCTAATCGAGTTTCGGGCTCAATGGTTGCAGTTCCTTTGCATCACTGTTCTGTTGACTTTCCTCTTGCTGCTTTTTGGCGAGATCATGCCGAAGGTCTACAGTCGTCAGAATCCATTGGCTTTTTGTCGTCGTGTTGTCGGTGGTATCTTCTTGCTAAGAAAATTGTTTTGGCCTTTGGAGACCTTGCTCATCAAGAGTGGCGGTCTTGCTGAGAAGGCAGTGCCTAAAGAGCAACGCCAGCTGAGCAAAGATGATTTGGAGCAGGCCTTGGAGTTGACCGATAAGAGTGAGATCAAGGACGAGCAAAGCATGTTGCAGAGTATCATTCGCTTTGGTGATGAGACTGCTAAAGAGATCATGACGAGCCGTCAGGATATTGTCGACATTGATATCCGTAGTTCTTTCGACGATGTTCTCAAGTGCATTGTCGACAACAACTACAGCCGCATACCTGTTTATCAAGGCAATGATGACAACATTCGTGGTGTCTTGTACATCAAGGATCTGTTGCCACATCTGTCCAAGCCAGCCTCATTCCGCTGGCAGAGCTTGATACGTCCTCCTTATTTTGTACCTGAAACCAAGAAGATCGATGATCTGTTGAGAGAGTTCCAAGCCAACAAGGTTCATATTGCCATTGTTGTTGACGAGTTTGGAGGTACGAGCGGCCTGGTAACCCTTGAAGATATTCTCGAGGAAATCGTCGGTGAGATCAATGACGAGTATGATGAAGAAGAGAAGACCTACTCAAAGTTGAGCTACAATACCTATTTGTTCGAGGGCAAAACATTATTGAGTGATTTCTGCAAGATACTTAAGATCGATGACGATGAGTTTGAGGATGTTGCCGGTGATGCCGATACATTGGCTGGTCTTCTTTTGGAGTTGAAGGGCGATTTCTTAAGTCTGCATGAAAAGATAGACTATGACAATTATACATTCGAGGTGATGGGTGTTGAGCGGCGCCGTATCAGCCGGGTGAAGGTAACTGTTCACGAGAAGAAGCAAGATGCCTCTAAGTAAGATCTTTGAGTCATGCCGTGGAGTCCAGGTTGGATTATGGCATATGACAGAGGGTATAGATCAATTGCCTAAGCCAAAGGGTGTTGATTTAAGTCTTCGATCGGACAAGAGATTGAAAGAAGAACTTTGTGTCTATGCGCTCTTGACTGCGATGACGGGAAATGATCATTTGGTGATCGGTCACGAACCCTCTGGCAAGCCTCAGCTCGAAAATTGGTCTATCAGCATCAGTCATACATGTGGGTGGGTGGCTATCATTCTTTCCGTTGATTTCCAAGTTGGTATTGATATTGAATACACATCTGACAGGGTGAGCAAGGTTGTGGATCGTTTTATCCGTGAAGATGAGCAGCGAACTACTTTGTCGCAACAGTTGATCAACTGGAGTGCGAAGGAAACAGTCTATAAGTTGTTTTCTGAACAGAAACTTGATTATTTCGACATGCGGCTGCATACCCTGCCATCTGAAATTGGCACGGTCTTAGACAGAGATGCCCATGTCGTCGGGGGTGGGATAGAGGGCTCTGTCATGGTAGACGTGCTTAAGACTAACGGTGTCGCCACCGTTCATTACGAACTTACTCCAGATTATGTCCTTACCTATTCTTTTTATAGTAATTAGGTAATTGTAGTTGTATAATCAACCTTCCTTTTTCCAAGAAGAAGGTTTATTTGTTTTTTTTAGCTTTATATTTGGATAAAAAAATATTTTTTAGTACTTTTGCAGATGTAAGAGTGGATGATAATGCCACTGCTTGAAAAATAGAAATCGTTAACGACAAAAGACTATATTCTTTGATACGGAAGATATATTTTGCATTGTTTATTGCAATGTTGCTATGTGTTGGTTGTGAGTTTAAGCTCAAACCCAACGATGATGATAACGATGCCAGTCATGTGCGTATCGAGCGCTATGACCGGTTGGAGAGTCGTTATCTGATTACAGGAGATTTCTCTGCCCTCCAGCAGATGAATACAGAGTTTCCTATTGAGACGCGTACCCTTGTCGAGAAGATGCTGCAAATCGGTGAAGTGAGCGATCATGACATCAACGAGCGTTTCTTGCGTTTCTATCAGGATTCCACTCTGCAGACCATCATCACTGATGCAGAGTCGGAGTATGCCAACATGGATGACTTAAACAAAGAGTTGTCACAATCGTTGGAGCAACTCAAAGACTGGCTTCCTGATATGCCGATACCACGGGTCTATGCTCAAATCGGTGCGTTGGATCAAAGTGTTGTAGTGGGAGATAAGATGATCGGCATCTCTCTTGATAAGTACATGGGCGCAAAGTATCCAGTCTACAAGGAGTTTGGCTTTTCCAAGGACCAGCTTTCCTCTATGGGACGCAGTAACATTGTGCCGGACTGCTTGAGCTTCTATCTACTGAGTCTTTATCTGATGGCAAACTATGACCAGCGTTCTCAGTTGGAAAAGGATCTGCACATGGGTAAAGTCATGTGGGTTGTCAACAAAGCCTTGGGGAAGAATTTCTTCCGTACGACTTATGTATCCATCGTCGACCGCTACATGCACAAGCATCCCTATGTTACTTATCAGCAGTTGTTGGCAAGTGACGATTACAGTGCTATGAAATAGGCTGATTGATTTTAGTGCAACATGCAAATATGAGATTGCGGATTTCCGCTATCTTCGCTTTTTCCTTCGGCTGGTATTGTTGATAGTACACGAGCGCGCTCTGAAGTGCGTCCAGGGCCTTGTACCATTGTTGAAGGAAGGAGTAGCAAAGTCCTAATCGATAATAAATCTTAGCTTTTTCGTCTTCATGGCAGCGTGCTTGGGTCTGGTCGTAGAGTGGGGCGGCTTGAGTGTACTTGCCTAAGGTGAAATAGCTCTCTCCGTCAGCATAGTAGTAAAACGACAGTTCTTGTGGGTCGAAGGCTTGTAACTGGGGGATGACAGAATCCAAGCAGTTTGTGGCTTTCTCGTATTCTTGGTCATAGTAGTAGCATACCCCCAGATAAGCTCTGAATCTCGGATTGAGTTGATAGCTCTTGTCCAATCTTTGTAGGATGAGTTTAGCCTCATGGTACTTGCCACCCTGGAAGTAGGTAATGGCGAAGCCCAATTGTTGGCTGTCTGTTTCCTTTTGAAGAACATTCTGTCCTTCGGCAGGTAACATCGTAATGATCATCAGCATCATCGTGATGAACAACCGGCCGAAGGACAGATTTTTTTTATCCCTAAACATGTTGGCGATATGTTGTTAGGGGATTTACTTGAAGATGAGTTTGGCGTCTCTCTCTCCAGCCTCTTTCGCCCAAGTCTCCGGAATGAATTTCCAGTTATGATTGGGTTGCGGATCTACCGTCCCCATCTCCTCGATGGCTTTCATGAAGTAATAGCGTTGGTCACGGTCAGAACGCCATACGATTCTTGATTTCAAGCTGTCATGTGGAATGCCGGCACCCAGTGTGAGTAGTTGTCCACCGCCATTACCGCGGTAGCTGTTGATGGCCACGTTGTACCATCTGTCTTCTTCAAAAGGCTTGCCGTCGCTAATTCTTATGATGTTGACCTTTTGTCCATTAGGCTTTCTGACGTCTACTTCATAGTCGATGCCGGCAGCTGCGTCAAAGTTGAAGATGAAATTCTTGAAACGTCCACGCTCGTTCGATCCCGTGTTAACAGACTCCAGCAGGAAGAGATGGTCATTTGGCGATGTCATCGTGTTGACCCATTGATCATAGCTCATCTCCAGATAGCCTTTGATCTCCTTGCCGGTGAGCCTCATCACATAGAGACGATTCTCATATTTATAAAGTTTAAACATGTCCCGAACCGAAATGGGACCTTGTTTGATGCTGTCGTTCAATGTCAGCGGTGCATTGAAAGAGATATCAGCGCCGGTTAATTTCATCTGTAGGTTCAAGATGAAATCGTTGAAGGCACTGTTGCCGAAGAAACTGTCCCGTGTGTAAATCGTATGTGCAAAGTTGCCAATCTGTTTATTGGCAAAGTTGCTCACCTTGTTAAGATACGGTTCGAAATGCTTCACATAGTCCTGGTCGATATCGTAATTTCTGATATCCACCAGTTCTCCTTGCTTTTCTTTTACCGTCCATTTTCCCTTTTCTTTTTCCATGTTGATGGTTGCTACAGCAACTGTCTGCGCATTGTTTGCCGGATCAAGGCAAAGCACATCTTTCCCCATATCGTTCTTGACCATCTGTTGATGACGTGTATGATCGTGTCCAAAGAGGATCAGGTCAAAGCCCGGCACTTCTTTGGCAACTGCCAAAGAGGCGTTTTCAGCATAGTTAGGAGTGGTGATACCGCCCTCAGCACCGGAATGGAAGAGTCCGATGACCACGTCCGGGTGCTCCTGCTGGCGGATGATGTTCATCCAATATTTTGCGGTGCTTACCATCTCGTCGAAGCGCATACCCGTCCATGACGTTTGTTCCACCCAGTTAGGGATGGCGGGTGTGAGCAGTCCCAAGACAGCGATGCGTATGCCTTGGCGCATGATGATCGTGTAAGGCTTGAAATATGGTTTACCAGTCTCTGTGTTGATCACATTGGCACCGAGCAGAGGACAGTGCAGTTCGCCGGCCCATTTGTCGAAACAGGCATGCGCAGTCTCTACGTCATGGTTGCCAATCGTCTCAGCGTCATAGCCGAGATAGTTGATGACATTAGCTGCAATGTTGTGTTGAAGCGTATCGACGAAATTTGAAAAGTAGTTGATCGGTTGTCCTTGCAAAATGTCACCATTGTCGAGCAGCAGCGTGCTCTCTGGATACTGGCTTTTCAACTGCTTGTAGAAAGTGCTCACCCGCGCGAGTGATCCCGGCATATCGCGGTTGTTGATAAAGTCATGCGGAAAGAAGCAACCATGAACATCGCTGGTTTCCACAATCTTCAAAGTGATGGCTTTCTTTTTAGCAAAAACAGGTGTGTTCATTTGTAAGCAGAATAATAAAATGGATAGCATACCCATCAGCCGTTGATAACGATGATGGCTTGTGGATCGTCGTATTTTCATTGTCGAAGTTATTTTTATTGCAAACTTACACAAAATCTCTGAAACAATGCTATCATCAGCCATAAAATGTTCTTTGGTGAGTCAAGAAATGTGGACATGTCGTTTTTACATGATCATAAATTTGTGCATTTAGAATATTATGCGTACTTTTGTAGAGTTGGAATATATTCTTTTTCAAGCATCGTTTTGTTTTAGATAAGTATGGAAGATCAGTATATAGAAGTCAAAGGAGCACGGGTAAACAATCTGAAGAACATCAATTTGCGCATACCCCGTAACGCTTTCATCGTGATGGCTGGTGTGTCAGGCTCCGGAAAATCGAGCTTGGCCTTTGACACGCTCTATGCCGAGGGGCAGCGTCGCTATGTAGAGAGCTTGTCGAGCTATGCTCGACAGTTCTTGGGACGTATGAGTAAGCCTGAGTGTGATTTCATCAAGGGCTTGCCCCCTGCTATCGCCATAGAGCAAAAGGTGACGGCCCGGAATCCTCGCTCCACAGTGGGCACTTCTACTGAGATTTATGAGTATCTGCGTTTGCTTTACGCTCGCATAGGCAAGACCTTTTCTCCGATTTCGGGGCAGGAGGTCAAAAAGCATACCACGGAAGACGTGGTGCAAAAGGCGTGGGAGTTTGCCGACGGCACGAAGTTGATGATTCTCTCGCCGCTGTTGATCCCTCAAGGTCGCACGGGCCATGAGCAGTTGGAGATGTATTTAAAGGAGGGTTTCACCCGACTGATGAAGGGTACTGATGTGTTACGTATCGAGGATCTGCTTCAGGAAGATGATGATGCACTGTCCTCCTCCTTGAAAGAGATGTTCTTGGTCATCGACCGCACGAGTGTGTCACATGAGAAAGACATGATCGCCCGTCTCGTCGACTCCACAGAGACCGCGATGTATGAGGGCAATGGTGCCTGCCGCGTGGTCTTCCTTCCGTCAGGGCTTAGCTACGACTTCTCGTCACGTTTCGAGGCAGACGGTATGACCTTTGAAGAGCCCGATGATAATATGTTCTCTTTCAACTCGCCGCTTGGAGCTTGCCCAACATGCGAGGGCTTTGGCTCTGTCATTGGCATCAGCGAGGGACTGGTCATTCCCAACTCGTCGTTGTCGGTCTATGAGGGTTGCGTGCAATGCTGGCATGGGGAGAAGATGAAGTGGTGGCAGGATGAGTTCTGCCGGCGGGCGGCTCAGTACGATTTCCCCATCTTTAAGCCTTATTTTGAATTGTCGCAGCGTGAAAAGGATATGCTGTGGCACGGACTGCCGTGCGACAGAAAGAAGAATGGTGAGCGAAGGGCTGATGCTGTCTGCATCGACGGCTTCTTTGAAATGGTGAAAGAAAACCAGTATAAGATCCAGTACCGTGTGATGATGAGTCGTTATCGTGGCAAGACCGTCTGTCCTACGTGTCATGGTACCCGTTTGCGTAAAGAAGCCACATGGGTAAAGATAGGCGGTTGCAGCATTGTGGACTTGGTGGAGATGCCGGTGAAGAATCTCAAGGACTGGTTCGAGCATCTTGAACTCACCGATCACGAGCGGCAGGTCAGCAAGCGCTTGCTCACTGAGATACAGTCGCGACTGAACTTCCTGTGCGATGTCGGGCTTGGCTATCTCACGCTCAACCGCCAAAGCAATACGCTGTCCGGTGGTGAGAGTCAGCGCATCAACCTTTCCACGTCCTTGGGATCGTCGTTGGTTGGAAGCCTTTATATCCTTGATGAGCCGAGTATCGGACTGCATAGTCGCGATACAGCTCGTCTTGTCCATGTTTTGCGGGAGTTACAGAAACTGGGCAACACGGTCATTGTCGTGGAGCACGACGAGGACATCATCCGCGAAGCCGACTGGCTGATCGATGTCGGTCCTGATGCCGGACGCCACGGTGGCGAGATCGTTTATGAAGGCCGGGTGCCGCATGACGTAGATGCCGCCACGGCGAAAGCCTTGTTGGAGAAATATCCTCGTAGCCATACCCTGCAATATCTCTTAGGAACAAAAACCATCGAGGTGCCCTCCTCGCGTCGTTCCTGGACCAAGTCCATTGAGCTGAAAGGTTGCCGGGCCAACAATCTCTGTGGTGTGGAAGTCCGCTTCCCGCTTAATGTGATGACTGTGGTGACCGGTGTTTCCGGTTCCGGTAAGTCCTCCTTGGTGCGTGATACCCTCTATCCGGCTTTGAAGCGCAAGCTCGGTGAGGTGACCGATGCTCCGGGTGAGTTTCAGACAATGGAAGGCGACTGGCAGGACATCTGTCACGTGGAGTTTGTCGATCAGAATCCTATTGGCAAGAGCACGCGGTCCAACCCCGCTACTTATTTGAAGATCTACGATGCCATCCGTCAGCTCTTCGCCGAGCAGCCTTTGGCAAAGCAGCAGGGTTTCACGGCACAGTATTTCTCTTTCAATACCGAGGGCGGACGTTGTGAGGAATGCAAGGGCGCCGGCTATATCACAGTGGAGATGCAGTTTATGGCTGATCTTACGTTGGAGTGCGAAGCCTGTCATGGTCAGCGATTTAAGAAAGATGTGCTGGAGGTTCGCTTCAAGGGTAAGAACATCAATGATGTGCTCAATATGACCGTTGATGAGGCTATCGACTTCTTTGGAGTGAATGGTCAGAAAAACATCGTCAAGCGGCTTCAGCCTCTGTCTGATGTTGGCTTGGGATATATTCAGTTGGGACAGAGCTCTTCGACGTTGTCCGGTGGTGAGAACCAGCGAGTGAAGCTGGCTTATTTCATTGGTCAGGAGAAGCAGGATCCCACCTTGTTTATCTTCGATGAGCCTACTACTGGTCTTCATTACCACGACATCAGTAAGCTATTGGCAGCCTTTAACGCTTTGATAGAGCGTGGCCATTCTGTCTTGATCATCGAGCACAATATGGACATCATCAAATGCGCTGACTGGGTGATCGACATGGGTCCTGATGGCGGCAACCAGGGAGGACGACTTGTCTGTGAAGGAACGCCCGAGACGATTGTGGCCTGTCAGCAGAGTGTCACGGGGCAGTATCTCAAGGAGAAACTCTCATGATCCCCAAGAAGCATTGGCTATGATATCTATCCTCATTCCTACTTTCAACGACGACTGTGTGGCCTTGGCTCATGCTGTGGCCACGCAGTGTCGTGACATACAAGGCTTGGAGTGGGAGTTGATCGTAGGGGATGATGGCTCCACAAATCAGCAGAAGATCAAGGCCAATCGTCAGATCGACACATGGCCTCATTGCCGCTATTGGCTTACCGGAGTCAATCGTGGGCGGGCTGTTATCCGCAATGCATTGGTGAGGGAAGCCCGTGGACAATGGCTGCTGATGATCGATGCAGACTTGAAGGTAATGGAGAAGGACTATATCCGTCAATATGTTTCTTTCATGTCCGATCATCCTCAGCCCTGCGCCTGCTGTGGGGGATATAGGGTAGGGGAAGGTTCGGCGGCCAATCTGCGCTACCTTTATGAAAAGGCATCTGAGCATTGCCAAAATGCAAAGTTCAGACAGAAAGCCCCATATCACAGTTTTAAGTTGTCCAATACCTTGGTTTCCCACGATATTTTGTTGCACCATCCGCTTGATGAGCGCATCCGGCAATATGGCTACGAAGACGTATTGCTTGGCAAGAACCTTGAGAAAGAAGGGCTGCCCATTGTGCATATCGATAACCCAGTGCTCTTTGATCGTTTCGAGAGCAACGCATCCTATATCAAGAAGATAGAGGATTCCGTTGATGTGTTAGTTACGTTTCGTGAAGACCTAAAAGGCTATTCTACGCTCTTTTCTTTAGCTGGTAGCCATATTGGTGGTGTCTTGTTGCGTATGGCTCTTCCTGTTTTCTCTCTTGTTCATCACCGTTTAAGAGCAAATCTTCTGTCTTCTCATCCTTCTGTGTTGGCGCTTCGCTTTTACAAGTTGTATCTGCTGCTTAGTCAGTTATGTCAATCTCAACGGTCGTGAATACCTTAACAACTTATAAATCTTTGTACATTTCCTTTTGAGTCTCATTTTTTTATATTATCTTCGCATGATAGAAGATGTAAAAAGATCAGCACAATGAGACTCATTGCTTTGTTTTTCTTACAACTGGCAAGCATTGCCGTGGCTTATTGCTCCACATCCCAGGACAATCAAGTTTCGGCCGGTCAGTTATATACTCAGATTACCCATCTGATTCCACAGATGGAGCAGACACGCGATTCTGTCACTTACTATCAGCTGCTCTATCAGACCCTTTCTAAGGCATTGGTCTGCGACTCCATAGATGCTCTTCCTGACAAAAAAGGAAAATCCGATCCTCAGCATCGCAAGCAATTGTCACGGCAGTTGAGAACGCTGAGGCCTCATCTCATTGATGGGGGAATGATGTATTATGCGCGTCACGACAATCTTACGGCGCTTCGTTTTTTCCATCTCTATCTGCAATCCCATTCGTCGCCGTTGTTCCGTCTTTCCGATAAGCAACAAGACACCTATCTTGGTGCCGTCTCCTATTATGCCTCGTTGCTGGCCTATGGTGAGAAACATTTTCGTGAGGCCGACCACTATGCCGATATCGCGTTGAACGACTCCAATGTCGCTGAGGATGCGGCAGAGATAAAGGTTAACTGTATGCGTGAACTCATGCGCACGCCGCTTGACTCCTCACGCTACGAATTGGCTTTATTGGCTTTGCACGACAATGCACCGGACAATGCAGCTTATTTCCATCTCTTGACCGACTTTCTTTCCAGGCCTGGGCATGAAGGTGAACTGGAAAATTTCGCGAAAGACGAACTGGCAAAAGACAGTCTCAATGCCAATGTCTGGTCGTTGTGGGGCGAGATCTATATGCGGAAACGCGATTGGGACGGAGCCATCAAGGCTTTGGAAAAGGCAGATACTATCGACAGTACACTAGTACAGGTGATCTACAATATCGGAATCTGCTGGGGAGAGAAAGCCCAGGAAAAGTGGAGTAAGGATTTGGATGGTAATGCTGATAATCGTTCTGCTACCCCCGAAGAGGCACTGCAAGGAAAGGAAAGTTATGTCTGCTTGGAAAATGCCAGCAATGCTTTCCACCGTGTCGCACTCTTGGATCCTCAGCAGACCCAAGTGAAATGGAAAGAAGCGGCTGGGCAAGTCGATGCCGCCATACAGAAGATGAAAGACAGCGTGAGTGCGCCGACCGTTAAAAAGACTTCCCATAGAAGAGGTAGAAGATGATGAGCAAGGATATGAAAACAAAGATACTTCTATTGATATTTCTTTTCATCTCCATGGCAGGTGTTGCACAAAAGAAAGAGATTGCAACGGCTAAGGATTACGTGAAAAAGAATACCAGCCTGGATAAGGCCGAACAGATGATGAGAACTTTGCTTGCCGACTCAGCCAATCGCACTAACACAAAGATTTGGAATGTGCTCTTCGACGCTCAGCGCCGGCAGTATGAAAATGGTAATGAGAAACTCTATCTCAAACAGAAATACGACACAGCGGCGATCTTCAATATCACCAGCAGGATGTTTCGGGATAGGGAGGCTTACGATTCGCTTTTCAACCTTCCACATCCCAAGGAGTCTGATGCCAAAGAGTGGCGCAAATCCCATGGTCAGCTGTTGAACATGATCCGGCCCAATCTTCTCAATGGTGGACGTTTCTTTATCAGAAAACAGAAATACGACGTGGCTTATCTCCTGCTCAACCAATATATCGAGACGGCCAACCAGCCGCTTTTTTCGGCATATCATTATGGCGAGAAAGATCAGCATCTCCCTGAAGCCGCTTACTGGGCTGTCTATGCGTCGTATAAGATGGGGAATCGCAAGCAAACCCTTCATCACACCTATCTGGCACTGAAGGATACCACTCACTATAATCAGATGTTGCAGTTTCTCGCCCAAACCTATCTGGGTGAGGGAGACACCGTCAGATATGTCAAGACGCTCAAGGAGGGTTTCGACCGTAATCATCTCGACGACTTCTTTTTCTCCCATCTGATTGATTATTACTCAGCCCGGAATGACTGGCAGCAAGCCCTGACAATGACTAACCAGGCGCTCGGCACCGACAGCCACAACTTGCTCTTCCGTATCACCAAGAGCATCATCTTGCTGAATACGGGTAAGTATCAGGAGTGCTTCGCCCTCTGTGACACGCTCATCCATGAGAATGACTCGGTCGCTGAGGCTTGGCTCAATGCCGGATTGGCATTGTTTAATCAAGGAGTGGCTTTGGACAAGAATCCGGTCCTCTCCGCAAAGAAACACGGGCAGATCATCAGCTTCTATAAGCAGGCGCTGCCTTACTTGGAAAGATACCGGCAGCTACAGCCCGAGCGCAAAGACCGATGGGCATTGCCGCTTTACACCATTTACCTCAATCTCAACAGAGGAAAGGAATTTGATGAAATCGATAAATTGTTGAAATGATGGATATATACCAGTTAATAGCAAAAGCCGCCATCACACCCAACGAGATGCAAGCGGATACGATGGATGCAGTGCAGAATGGCAACGACGATGTGGTGGTTCTAAGCCCAACCGGCACGGGTAAGACTTTGGCTTATCTTCTGCCCGTCGTCGCACAGACCGATGCGGCAAGTACGACGCTTCAGGCGCTTGTTGTCGTGCCGGGTCGTGAACTGGCTTTGCAGTCCGACACCGTACTGAAGAACATCGGCTCGGGCATCCGCTCGATGGCCGTCTACGGAGGTCGCCCCACCATGGACGAGCATCGCTTGCTGCGCCAACAGTGCCCGCAGATCATCTTCGGTACGCCCGGACGTATCAACGACCATATCGCCAAAGGTAACATAGATGTTCAGCAGTTGGCCTTTCTGGTCATCGATGAGTTTGACAAGTGCTTGGATATGGGATTCCAGCAGGAGATCGAGACACTCCTTCATAGCATTCCCCTGAAGGTGCGTCGCATTTTGTTGTCCGCCACTCAGCCTGAGAAGATGGAGGCCACGATGAACAGCTATCGCTCCGGCCATAAGATCACGACGCTGGACTTCAGACCTGAGGACGATGCCACGACAGAGCGCATCAAGGTGTTGACGGTTCACAGTGAGAACAAGGACAAGTTGCCTGCTCTTGCTCAGTTGCTGGGTCAGATAGGACAGGAGAGCAGTGTGGTGTTTCTCAACTACCGCGATGCTGTGGAGCGGGTGACCAACTATCTGCTGGACCAGGGTTTTTCAGCCATCTCCTATCATGGTGCCTTGGAGCAGAAAGAGCGAGAGGAACATCTCTATCTCTTTGCCAATCACTCCGTCAACACGCTCGTGAGCACCAATTTGGGTAGCAGGGGTATTGATATACCGGACATCAACAACATCATCCACTATCATCTGCCAGAGAGCGAGCAGGATTATATCCACAGAATCGGACGTACGGCACGTTGGGATAAGACCGGAAGAACTTTCTTCCTCTTAGGTCCCGAAGAATCCCTGCCGGAATATGTTGATGCGGATGTCAAGGACTACAGTCTCTCTGACCATGCTGGTGAGGCTCCGACGCTTCCTCCGATGGTCACGGTCTATATCGGTAAGGGCAAGAAAGACAAGATCTCCAAGGGCGACATTGTCGGCTTCCTCTGCAAATGTGGCGGACTTAAGGCTAAAGACATTGGCCGTATCGATGTCTACGACAACTATGCTTATGTGGCTGTAGCCCGCCATCTGACTCCCAAGATGCTCAAGAAGGTGAAAGGTCAGAAAATCAAGGGACAGAAAACGATAGTCGAAGTACATAGAGCTTTAGACAAGTAATGTACTTGGTACTTGGATAAGTAACGTACTTAGTATGTCTTGCTTTATGCGAGACCGGAACGAGAGCAGGAGGTCAGGCCTCCGCCTTTACCCCTCTCTTGTTCTGTTATGTATTTTGCTAACGCAGCGGATGTGTCAACCACAATCGTGACTAAGCCGCAGACGTATCAACCAAATATAAAAGTAATGTTTAACTGGGTCAACCAACATTAAAAATAAGACTCAAAGTAGTCAACTTAAATCGTTAAACTACAATAAGTAACGTACTTAGTATGGTTTCAAAGTAGTCTCATTGCTTGAAACTACGAGTTTCTTACCGAGAAACCACGAGTTTCAAGCTAAGAAACTACGAGTTTTTCACAGAAAAACTAATAGTTTCTAACCGAGAAACTAATTGCCTCTTTACCGGAAAGCTATTTGCTTCTTGGTAAGAGATGGCTGTCATATTATAAGAGTTTTTTTATGGACTCCAAAAGTCCCTATATAATAAGGTGTAATTTTAGTGTACAAGGAAGCAGTTTGAGCCAAAGAGGCAGCCATTATAAATATACCTTCTATATACTAAATAAGTGTCAGATTGACAGTTTACATCGAGCAAAAGATAAATAGTTGCCAAAAAATTTGCTGATTTAAAAAATAATTCGTAAGTTTGCATGAGAGTACAATAACCTCTAAGTATTAACTAAAAACAAGTGGAAATGAAGAAGTACAACTTTAATGCGGGTCCATCGATGTTGCCCCGTGAGGTCATTGAGAACACGGCCAAGCAGATTCTGGACTTCAATGGCTCCGGACTCTCCTTGATGGAAATCAGCCATCGTGCCAAGGACTTCCAACCAGTGGTCGATGAGGCAGTAGCTCTGATCAAGGAGTTGCTCGATATCCCCGAAGGTTATTCAGTGATCTTCCTTGGTGGTGGTGCCTCGCTTCAGTTTATGCAGATCCCGGCAAATTTCCTCATCAAGAAGGCTGGATACGTCAATACAGGTACATGGGCTAAAAAGGCGATGAAAGAGGCGAAGCACTTCGGTGAGACTGTAGAAGTGGCTTCTTCTGCTGATGATAACTATTGCCATCTGCCCAAGAACTACACGATTCCTGCTGATTTAGACTATCTGCACATCACGACGAACAACACCATCTTCGGCACAGAGCTGCGTGAGGACATCGACTCTCCGGTGCCTCTGATCGCTGATATGAGTTCTGATATTTTCAGTCGTCCTGTTGATGTGTCGAAATATGACGCTATTTATGCCGGATGTCAGAAAAACATGGGTATGGCAGGCGTCACCTGTGTCATTCTGAAGGACGACAAACTCGGACGTGCCCCGCGTGAGTTGCCGACGATGATCGACTACAATACCCATGTCAGCAAGGGCTCCATGTTCAACACTCCGCCAGTAGTGCCTATCTACTCTGTGCTTGAGACCATGCGCTGGGTGAAAGCTCATGGTGGCGTCAAGGAGATGGACAAGCGTGCCCAGGAACGTGCCCGCATCGTCTATGGCGAGATTGACCGCAACAAACTCTTCAAGGGCACGGTTGCCGAAGAGGACCGTTCGGTGATGAACCTCTGCTTCGTGATGAACGAGGAGTACAAGGATTTGGAGAAGCCGTTCCTCGATTTTGCAATAGGGCGTGGTATGGTAGGTATCAAGGGTCACCGTTCTGTAGGTGGCTTCCGTGCAAGTTGCTACAATGCCCAGACGCTTGAGGGCGTCAACGCTCTTGTACAGTGCATGAAGGATTTCGAGACACAGCATTAATCTTAAAACTATCGACATGAAAATATTAGTTGCAACAGAGAAACCTTTTGCTGCCGCTGCGGTGGGGGGCATTAAGAAAGTGGCTCAAGAAGAGGGACATGAGATCGTGCTCCTGGAGAAATATCAGGAGAAGCAGCAACTGCTCGACGCAGTAGCTGATGTTGACGCTATGATCGTACGTTCCGACAAAATCGATAAGGAGGTGCTCGACGCTGCCAAGAACTTGAAGATCGTTGTCAGAGCCGGTGCCGGTTATGACTCTATCGACACGGCTTATGCCAAGGAAAAAGGTGTGGTCGTAGAGAATACTCCGGGTCAGAACTCCAACGCCGTGGCCGAACTGGTCTTCGGTCTGCTTGTCTTCACCGTCCGTAACTTCTTCAATGGCAAGTCCGGTTCTGAGCTGAAAGGCAAGAAGCTGGGTATTCTGGCCTTCGGAAATGTCGGCCGCAATGTAGCCCGCATTGCCAAGGGCTTCGACATGGACATCTATGCTTATGATGAGTATTGTCCGAAAGAAGTCATCGAGCAGAGTGGGGTGCATGCTGTGGACAGCCGCGACGATCTCTTCAAGACCTGCGATGTGGTCAGCCTGCATATCCCTGCTACGCCGGAGACAAAGAAGAGCATCAACTACGATGTCGTGAATCAGATGAAGAAAGGCGGCATCCTCTTGAACACCGCACGCAAGGAGGTGATCGACGAGGAAGGACTTCTGAAGTTGCTGGCGGAGCGTGAGGACTTGAAGTACATCACTGACATCAAGCCGGACGCAGATGAGGCATTCAAGAAGTTTGAGGGCAGATACTTCTCTACACCTAAGAAGATGGGCGCACAGACGGCTGAGGCCAACATCAACGCTGGTATCGCTGCCGCTAAGCAGATCGGTGCCTTCTTCAAAGACGGCTGCACGAAATTCCAAGTAAATAAATAATACCTTGTGGACAGTGCTTCCTGCTTCGCCGTGTCCGGCGAGGTAGGAAGCTTTGTCTTTCTTTATACCTTATATTATATAGCTAACATTTAAAGTCTATTACTATGGCATTAGTCAAACCTTTTCGTGGCATACGCCCACCGCAGGACTTGGTAGAGAAAGTGGCATCACGGCCTTATGACGTGCTCTCCTCAGAGGAGGCAAGAAAAGAGGCCGGTGACAACGAGATGTCGCTCTATCACATCATTAAACCGGAGATCAATTTCGAGCCGGGTACGTCGGAATATGATCCTCGTGTCTACACCAGTGCTGCCGAACATTTCAAAGAGTTCCAGGACAAGCACTGGCTGGTACAGGATAAGGATGAGCACTATTATATCTATGCCCAGACGATGAACGGCAAGACACAGTATGGTCTGGTTGTCGCTGCTTCCGTCAATGATTACCTCACCGGCGTCATCAAGAAGCATGAGCTCACCCGTCGCGACAAGGAAGAGGACCGCATGAAGCATGTCAGAGTATGCAATGCCAACATGGAGCCCGTCTTCTTCGCTTACCCCGATGATGATGTTCTGACAGGTCTCCTTCAGCGCTATGCAGCAACGAAACCCGTTTATGACTTTGTGGCACCTGATGATGGCTTCCGTCATCAGTTCTGGATCATCAGCGATCAGAACGATATCGCCACGATAACAGCGGAATTCGCCAAGATGCCTCATCTGTATATCGCTGACGGGCATCACCGCTCTGCGGCTGCCGCACTGGTGGGTGCCGAGAAAGCAAAGCAAAATCCCAACCATACGGGAAAAGAGGAATACAACTATTTCATGGCAGTCTGCTTTCCTGCAAGTCAGCTGACGATACTCGACTACAACCGTGTAGTCAAGGGGCTCAACGGTTTGATGTCTGAAGAATTTCTCAAGAAACTCAGTGAGGACTTTGAGGTTGAGGACAAGGGAGAGGCTATTTATAAGCCACAGCATATCCATGAGTTCTCACTCTATCTTGACAAGCATTGGTATAGTCTTGTTGCCCGGCCACAGGCTTATGACGACAATGACCCGATCAAGTCGCTGGATGTCGACATCTCCAGCCGTCTGATTCTCGACAAGCTCATGGGTGTCAAAGATCTGCGGAGCGACAAACGCATTGACTTCGTGGGTGGACTGAGAGGTTTGGAAGAGCTGAGGCGACGTGTAGACAGCGGTGAGATGCGTTGGGCGTTAGCACTTTATCCGGTTTCCATGAAGCAAATCATGAACATCGCTGATACTGGAAACATCATGCCTCCAAAGGCAACATGGTTTGAACCCAAACTGCGCTCCGGGCTGGTGATCCACCGTCTGGACTAATACGGTTTCAAGAATTCATTTGAATGGACGACGAATATAAAACGATAGAAAACACGGGCGAGGGCTACTATACAGAGAAGCGTAGTAAGTTCCTCGCCTTTGCACATCATGTAGAATCGGTCGATGAGGCCAAGCAGATCATCGACAGTTATCGCAAGAAATATTACGATGCCCGTCATTGCTGCTACGCTTATCAGATTGGGGTAGGCGATCAGGTGCAGGTGCGGGCCAACGACGACGGTGAGCCTTCGTCGACAGCCGGTAAACCGATCATGGGACAGATCGTCTCAAATGAGCTTACGGATATCCTTATCTGTGTCGTCAGATATTATGGCGGCGTGAATTTGGGGACAGGGGGATTGATCGTGGCCTACCGCACGGCTGCTGACGATGCCATTGCTCACTGCTCTGTCGTCACCCGACTGGTGAAGGAGAAGGTGGAGTTCGACTTCACTTATCCCATGATGAATGGTGTTATGAAGATTGTGAAGGATATGAAAGCAGACATCGTCGCGCAGAATTTTAACATCAACTGCTCGATGGTTTTAGCCATCAGAAAATCAGAAGCTGAACTGCTCAGACAGAGGTTGGAGCATCTGAATTTTGAATAGAAGCGTCTCTACTTCAAAAGATTTATATCCACACGTTTGGTGAAGTCAAAAATTAGTTATATCTTTGTAGCCAAATGTTTCGGATTAAGTCTCCGAAACGAGTAGTGATATGGCACCAGAAATGACCAGTGTACAGACAGATAACGTGGAAACACGGCGTAAGACAACGCGTAACCGTGATTTCGGGAAGGGTAAGAAGCGTGATATCAAGCGCAACATACCCTCTGATCTCATACCCATAGAGGAAGAGACCTGGCTTCTCCAGCCTATCGCCGTGACGATGATGCGTCACGATTATTCCCTCATACAGATACGTATCCTCGTCACGATTGTTGAGTATATGCAGTCGAAGTTGCATAAGATGCTCAACAAAGAGCGTCTGCAACCGGAAATCTTCTCTGACGCTGAGCTTGACAATGACGGACGCTTGGAGATCAAGACGCTCTTCAAGACGCTTGGCGTGGATCCCAATCACTATCCTCAGCTACGCCAGAGCTTGAAGATGCTGGCTGCCATCCCTGTGGAGATTCCCTATAAGACAGCCGACGGCCGCCATTATCAAAAGGTCACCAACCTTTGTGATGTTTACATTCCGGAGGATGAGGGGATCTATGAGAAATACGCAGTGTTGAAGATCGACCGTACCGTTGCTAAGCGATTGGTATCTCTTGACTTGGGTTATCATCGTTTGGGCAAGCAGATTGTGTTTGCCTGCAAGAACCGGTACACCCAGCGCATTTACATGTTTATTGAGAGCTGGCTTGACAAAGGCGGTACCATCATCAAGACCATCGACTTCCGTAAGATGCTTCGTTTGGAAAGCAACTACAAGAAATTCAGTGATTTCACCCGGCGAGTCCTTGAGCCTGCCAAGGCCGAACTGGAATCCTTGGCAGAGAACGGCTTCTGTGATTGCTACTTCGATTATAGCAGACGTTATAATCATGGGCAGCGTGGGGGGGAGCCTGATGAATTGGTCTTTAAGATTTACAGGCCGAAGAATCGGTTGAATCAGCAACTCAAGGATGTCACTGATATGCAGAAGAAGCAGTTTGCCAATATGCTCGTGAGATATTTTAGTTTCGACAACACGCTGGCCAACAAGATGTGCGACAGAATAACGCCTGAGAACTATCAGGATGCTGTCTCTAAACTCGTCGATCTGCGGTCGAGGCTCAACAACAACCTCACGATCAATGACCGCGCTGCTTATACTTACCGTGCATTAGATAATCTCTTTAAGGGAAACACAGAGAGAATGTTAGAAAATAAAAAGTAAAAGACATAATAACATAATATATGAAATCAAGAACTTCTGATTGGTTTGAGACAAAAATACGCTACGACAAAACACAGGAGGATGGTGGACAGAAACCCGTCACGGAACAGTATGTCGTAGACGCACTGAGCTTTACAGAGGCAGAGAAAGCCCTGATCGAGGAAATGCAGACTTACATCAGTGGCGATTACAAGATCACCGGCATCAAGCCTGCCCCTTATCACGAGATCTTCTTCAGCGATCTCAATGCCGATGACAAGTGGTATAAGGCTAAACTGCAATTCATCACGATCGACGAGAAGACACAGAAAGAGAAGCGCTCCAATGTCAATTATCTCGTTCAGGCTGGATCTTTATCGAAAGCCGTCAAGTATGTGGAAGAGGTGATGGGCGGTACGATGATCGACTATGTCATCAGCGCCATCAACGAGACTCCTACCATGGATGTCTTTGTTCACGATTTGGATCCTAACAAGAAAAAGAACGCAGAAGAGGATAAACCCGAATACGAAAGGGAGAACGCATCGGCAGACGACAACAAGGCGAAGGAGGAGGAGTAATGGATGTTGATGTTGCATCGAATTTGAAAGAAGTCCTGGCTGAATTGCCAAAAGGCACCAGACTGGTAGCTGTGAGCAAGTTTCATCCCAATGAGTACATCGAAGCGGCTTATCAGGCTGGACAGCGTATTTTTGGAGAGAGTCATGAACAGGAGCTGGTCAAGAAGTATGCACAGCTGCCCAAAGACATCCAATGGCACTTTATCGGTCATCTCCAGACCAACAAAGTCAAATATATAGCACCGTTCATCAGTATGATAGAGTCGGTCGATTCGATGAAGCTGATGAAAGAAATTAATAAGCAGGCAGCTAAAAATAATCGTGTCATCAATGTGCTTCTTGAACTGCATATCGCCGAGGAAGAGGCAAAGACCGGTCTGACACTCGATGCCTGCCGTGAGTTGCTGAGTAGCGGTGAGTGGAGGACGCTGACCCATGTGCATATCAGTGGCTTGATGATGATGGCCAGTAATGTGGATGATCAAGACCAGATCGCGCGCGAGATGAGTACAGCCGCCGACTTCTTTGATGAAGTGAAGGTGCAGTATTTCTGTGATGATGACGCTTTCTGTGAACGTTCATGGGGAATGAGCCATGACTATAAGATTGCGATTAAATGCCGTTCCACACTCGTTCGCGTCGGTACTGCAATCTTTGGTCAGCGAGTTTACAGATGAGGCCCCTCGACATTCGGTTTACATTAGTTATATAGAGATATTTAAGAGAAAACTATAAATCTAGGCATATGAATACAGGTAAAGTAGATGTTCTGCTGGGTCTTCAGTGGGGCGACGAAGGTAAAGGAAAGGTTGTTGATGTTCTTACGCCACGGTATGATGTGGTAGCCCGTTTTCAGGGAGGCCCCAATGCTGGTCATACCTTGGAGTTTGGAGGACAGAAATATGTGCTTCGCAGCATACCGTCCGGTATCTTTCAAGGTGATAAGGTCAACATTATCGGTAATGGCGTGGTTCTGGCTCCCGATCTGTTTATGGACGAGGCGAAAGATCTTGAGAAGAGTGGGCATGAGCTGACTTCCAGACTCCATATCTCCAAAAAAGCGCATCTGATTATGCCTACGCATAGAATTCTTGATCGTGCACTTGAGGCTGCCAAAGGCAAGAATAAGGTGGGAACGACCGGCAAGGGCATTGGCCCGACCTATACCGACAAGGTGAGCCGCAATGGTCTTCGTGTGGGAGATATTCTGGAGAACTTTGATCAGAAATATGCCGCTCATAAAGATCGCCACATGAAGATGCTGAAAGCCTTAGGCTGGACAGACTTCGAAGGTTTCGATGAGGTAGAGAAGAAATGGATGGAAGGTGTGGAATATCTTCGACAGTTCCATATCGTCGACAGTGAGCATGAGGTGAATAAGTTGCTGAGAGGCGGCAAGAGCATCCTTTGCGAAGGTGCGCAGGGCACAATGCTCGATGTGGACTTTGGAAGCTATCCCTTTGTCACATCCAGCAACACCGTTTGTGCCGGAGCCTGCACTGGGTTGGGAATCGGTCCCAACAAGATTGGTAATGTCTACGGTATCATGAAAGCCTATTGCACACGTGTAGGAGCAGGTCCTTTCCCAACGGAGCTTTTCGATGAGACGGGTAAGAAGATCAGAGATCTCGGTCATGAGTATGGTGCTGTGACCGGACGTGAGCGCCGTTGCGGATGGATTGACCTCGTACAGCTCCGTTATAGCATTATGGTCGACGGTGTGACGGAATTGATCATGATGAAGAGCGATGTCTTAGACGGCTTTGATACGATCAAGGCCTGTGTCGCTTATAAACTGCCTGACGGCACGGTGACACGTGACTTCCCCTATGAGATCGACAATGTGGAGCCTGTCTATAAAGACTTGCCGGGATGGAAAACCGATATGACGAAGTTCACTTCTGAAGATCAGTTCCCGAAAGCATTCGCAGACTACATCAAGTTCCTGGAGGATGAGCTGGAGACACGTATCGGCATCATCTCCATCGGTCCGGACCGTGATCAGACGATTGTAAGAAAATAAATATCATTGATAATCAGTAGTATGGCAAATACGAAACCATCCATCCCAAAGGGTACCAGAGACTTTGGTCCTGAGGAGATGGCAAAGAGAAACTATATATTCAATACTATTAAGGAAGTATACGCATTGTATGGCTTCCAGCAGATAGAGACCCCGGCTATGGAGACGCTCCATACGCTTATGGGCAAATACGGTGATGAAGGCGACAAACTTCTGTTCAAGGTCTTGAACTCGGGCGACTATCTCAAGGATATCTCTGATGAGGAGTTGCGAGAGCGAAACGTTCTCCACTTGCAGTCCAAACTGTGTGAGAAAGGCTTGCGCTATGATCTTACCGTACCTTTCGCACGCTATGTAGTGATGCATCGCAACGAGCTGCAGTTGCCGTTCAAGCGTTATCAGATTCAGCCGGTGTGGCGCGCTGACCGTCCTCAGAAAGGCAGATACCGCGAGTTTTATCAGTGTGATGCTGATATTGTCGGCTCGGACTCTTTGCTCAACGAGGTGGAGCTCATGCAGATCGTCGACACAGTGTTTCAGCGTTTTGGTATCAGAGTACAGATCAAGATCAACAACCGTAAGATCCTCTCCGGACTGGCAGAGGTTATTGGTGAGGCTGATAAGATCGTAGACATCACAGTGGCCATTGATAAGTTGGATAAGATAGGACTTGAAAAGGTCAACGACGAGCTTCGGGAGAATGGTATCTCGGAAGAGGCAATTCAAAAGTTGCAGCCTGTTATCGCTTTGACAGGCTCTAATGAGGACAAGCTGAAGGTGATCGCTGACGTTTTGAAAGACTCTGAAACGGGATTGAAAGGTGTGGAAGAGACGTCCTTCTTCCTTAATGCTCTCAAGAAAGTAGGACTGAAGAATGAAGTTCAGCTTGATCTGACACTTGCCCGTGGCCTCAATTACTATACCGGTGCTATCTTTGAAGTGAAAGCTCTGGATACACCTATGGGTTCCATCACCGGTGGTGGCCGCTATGACAACCTTACGGGAATCTTCGGTATGCCAGGACTCTCCGGTGTAGGTATTTCGTTCGGTGCCGACCGTATCTATGATGTCTTGAATGCGCTTGGTCTGTATCCAAAGGATGCTGTTCGTTCCACGCAGTTGCTTTTCATCAACTTTGGTGAGAAAGAGACCGAGTACTGCCTGCCGATCATTTCTAAGGCTCGCGGTGCCGGCATCCGCACAGAGATCTATCCTGATACTGTCAAGATGAAGAAACAGATGTCCTATGCCAATGCAAAGCATATCGACTTCGTGGCTTTGGCCGGCGACAACGAGATTGAGGCTGGTAAAGTCACGCTAAAGAATATGGTTACGGGCGAGCAGAATCTGGTCGATGTCGATGAGATGATCAAACTGGTGCAGGGATAACAGATTCGTTTCGTAACTCTATATAATTAAGGTAGCCTCCACGGGCTACCTTTTTTCTTCTTATTTTTAGAAAGTTATGGATAAAAGTCCCATGAAAAAAGAAGGGATGCGTTTTGTAGTTATAGAATAAATTACTAACTTTGCATTCATATAATATTCAATCTATAATAGCAATGTATAGAACAAATACATGTGGTGAGTTGCGCATCTCAGATGTCGGCAAGAAGGTTACGCTTGCCGGATGGGTGCAACGCACTCGTAAGATGGGAGGTATGACTTTTGTCGACTTGCGTGACCGTTACGGCATCACCCAGTTGGTGTTTAACGAGGCTGTGGATAAAGAGCTGTGCGAGCGGGCAAACAAATTTGGACGTGAGTATTGCATTCAGGCTAAGGGCTTGGTACAGGAGCGACAGAGCAAGAACGACAAGATGGAAACAGGTGATATAGAGATCATTGTCAATGAGCTCAACATTCTCAGTCCTTCTCTTACTCCACCTTTCACTATAGAGGACAATACAGATGGTGGCGATGAGTTGAGAATGAAGTACCGCTATTTGGATCTTCGCCGCTCTGTTGTCAGACGCAATTTGGAGTTGCGTCACCGTATGACTATTCTTATCCGCAATTTCTTGGACAATCAGAAGTTTATAGAGGTGGAGACACCTGTGCTTATCGGTTCTACTCCAGAGGGAGCGCGTGACTTCGTTGTTCCTTCCCGTATGAATCCCGGTCAGTTCTACGCATTGCCTCAGAGTCCTCAGACCTTGAAGCAGTTGCTCATGGTGGCTGGCTTTGACAGATATTTCCAGATTGCCAAGTGCTTCCGTGACGAGGATCTTCGTGCTGACCGCCAGCCCGAGTTCACGCAGGTTGACTGTGAGATGAGCTTCGTGGACCAGGACGATGTCATCAATCTGTTTGAGGAGATGTGTCGTATGCTCTTCAAGGAGATTCGTGGTGTGGATCTTCCAAAGCCTTTGCAGCAGATGACATGGCATGAGGCCATGCGCCGTTTCGGTTCTGATAAGCCGGATCTGCGCTTCGGTATGGAGTTCGTGGAGCTGATGGATGAGTTCAAAGGAAAGGGAGAATTCTCAGTCTTCAACGAGGCCAACTATATCGGTGGTATCTGTGTACCCAGCTGCGCAGACTATAGCAGAAAGCAACTCAATGAGTTGACCGACTTTGTCAAGCGTCCTCAGGTGGGTGCTCAAGGACTGGTGTATATCAAATACAATGCCGACGGATCCATCAAGAGTTCTGTTGATAAGTTCTACTCTCAGGAAGTGCTCCAGGGCGTCTTGAAGAAAATGGATGCAAAGCCGGGTGACCTCGCACTGATACTTTCCGGCAACAATGCCAATAAGACACGTATTCAGCTTTGCAGCCTGCGCCTGTTGATGGGCGACCGTCTTGGCCTTCGTGATAAGAATGTCTTCAAATGTCTTTGGATCATAGACTTCCCACTCTTTGAGTGGAGCGATGAGGAGCAGCGCCTGATGGCAACACACCATCCTTTCACTATGCCTAATCCCGATGACATCCCATTGCTCGACGCTCATCCTGAGCAAGTGCGTGCCAAGGCTTATGACTTTGTCTGCAATGGTATCGAAGTGGGCGGAGGTAGTCTGCGTATCCATGATACGAAACTTCAGGAGAAGATGTTTGAAGTGTTGGGCTTCACTCCCGAGCATGCTGAGGCTCAGTTTGGTTTCTTGATGAATGCTTTCAAGTACGGAGCTCCACCTCACGCAGGTCTTGCTTTTGGCTTGGATCGTTTTGTAAGCATTCTTGCAGGCTTGGACAGCATTCGTGATTGCATTGCATTCCCGAAGAACAACAATGGACGCGATGTGATGTTGGATGCTCCTTCAGCCCTTGAGCCTAAGCAACTTGAGGAGTTGAAGATCAAGATTGACAAAGAATAATCGTTACTATTGATTGATATACATCGAGCAAGGCTAAAATCTGCTTGATGTATATCAATAAATGATACAACGATCGTCACTTTGGTAAGTAATGAGACAACGCGTTACTAAAAAATATCTTATATTTGCAATAAGAAAGTAATAAATTAGTTGTATATTAACTATAAAATTTATTTTTACTAAATTATGGCAGAAAAGAAAGCAACAACAAGAAAAGCAGCTAACAAAACTGCTACTGTAAAGAAAGCTGCGGCCCCCAAGAAGGTGGCTGAGATTTTAGTAGACGCTGAGAATGCTGGATTCCGTGCTGGTGATGTGTATCAGGCATTGTCCGCAGCTGGTACTGCTCAGTCTGTCTCAGAGCTTTGCAAAGCAACCGACAAGTCCGAAGCAGAGATCCTGCTGGGTATTGGTTGGTTGCTCAAAGAGGGCAAGATCAAGGGTGAAGAAGGTAAGGTCGTGCTCGCTTAATAGGTGAATACTGTGCCGCAGCTTAGTATTAGGCATACTAAGTTGCGGCTTGTTTTTTCTATGAAAGAGACTGTCATTCGCATTATGTTGGAAGCTGGTAATAAAGGTATCAGCTTAAGATATTTAGTGCTCCATGTCTATAATGCTTATAACAGTTTGTTTCATTCTGTCAGCAAGGAAGAGGTTCGGGAGTTTGTCTATCATTTAGTGAGGAACCACAGCACGTTGCCGACAGATCCTTTTGAGAGAATAGGGTGGGGAAGATACAGAATTAATCTCCGATCGCAGAGGGTTATTCAAGCTTATATTGATTTTAGTGGTGAGCAAAATGAATGTAAGTCTGGAGAGGAAAGTAGCAAGCAGACTGATGTCGATAGTCCTACTCTTTTCTAAAGTGTATTGTAGTTTTTCTTAGACGTATTGAGGCTCTTCTAAAAGGAATTGAAGTTCTTTAGATATAATCAAAAAATCCGCAACACTGTTTAAGTGTTGCGGAGGATTTCAATAGAGAAACTTTATTTCTCAAAAACGTTACGTCTGATCTTTGTGAGGTATGCTTTTATGCCCTTGGCATCTTTTTCGTCAATGATGTGAAGCAGTTCTTTCATTTCTTTGCAGATGTTTTCTACTTGGTCATGGGTATAAGGGTTGAAGAGTATTTCCTGCAGCAGATAGTCATCTTCTGAAAGAACACCTCTTGCTATATTCATGTGTCGCTTGAATGTTGTTCCTGGCGCATCTTGATGCTTCATGACTGCTGCGAACACGAAGGTAGACACAAAGGGAATGCTGAGTGAGTAAGCGACTGTCTTGTCATGTTCTTCGAAGGTATACTCATAGATGTGCAATCCCAATCCCCGATAAAGATCTTTAAAGAAGATGCGCCCCATATAATCGCCTTCAGAGATGATGATGGCGTTTTCCTCAGACAGTTGATTGAGATTGGCAAAGGTTGGGCCAAACATAGGGTGCGTCGAGACATACGGGTGTCCAGCTTGTTCGTAGAACTCTTTTAGGTGGGTCTTGACGGAAGCAATGTCAGATATAATGCAATCGGTGGGCAGATAGGGGAGGATCTCTTGAAAGGCTGGGATTGTATATTTGACGGTCACAGCGTTGATAGTCAGTTGAGGTGCGAAATCTTTCACCTCATCCAAGGTGGTAAACCGCTGACAGTTATATGTGAAGCGCAGTCTTCTTGGGTCTTTCTCGAAGACACCCACTTCATGGTCGAAGCTGAGCAGGTCGATGAAGAATGATCCCATCTTTCCTGCACCCATGATAAGAATCTTCATTTTTTTCGTCTGTATAAGAATATTTATTTGTTGATGATGGGCAATGACTTTTCATCTTGAGTTCGTTGCCTATCCTATAAAGAGTTTACTGGTTGATGATCTCCATCTGCTGGCGGACACTCTCCTGATGGATGAGCTCAAAGACATGTGCAGCGCACTCTGGATCGATACCGCACAAGCTGGCTTGTGCTCCACGCTTTTCAAGAATCTCGTTGTAGCGGTTGGCCTGGAACACGGTCATATTGTGCTCCTTTTTATATTGACCGATTTCACGGCAAACGCGCATACGCTTTGAGATCAGATCCATCAGTTGGTTGTCAAGCTCATCGATCTGACGGCGGAGCTGGTTGATACCTTCTGTGGTAACGGTCTCATCACGCACAACCAAAAGGCTGAGGATGTAATCCAAAACATCTGGAGTCACCTGCTGACGAGCATCACTCCAAGCGTCGTCAGGGTTATAATGGCTTTCAACGATGAGACCGTCGAAGCCTAAGTCCATGGCTTGCTGACATAGAGGAGCGATCAGTTCACGTCGTCCACCGATGTGACTGGGATCGCAGATGATAGGCAAGTTGGGGATGCGTCGGTGCAACTCCATAGGGATCTGCCACATCGGGAGGTTGCGATAGATCTTCTTATCGTAGCTTGAGAAACCACGATGGATAGCCGCCATACGCTTCACGCCAGCCTGATTGATGCGCTCCATGGCTCCAATCCACAATTCAAGGTCGGGGTTGACAGGATTCTTCACGAACACAGGGATATCTACGCCCTTGAGAGAATCTGCCAAATCCTGCATAGCAAAGGGATTGGCGGTGGTGCGGGCACCGATCCAAAGGATGTCGATACCATATTTCAGACAGAGTTCCACATGCTCGGGCTTAGCGACCTCTGTAGCAACCAGCATACCCGTCTCGTCTTTGACTTGTTTGAGCCAAGGCAGAGCCTTTTCTCCACAACCTTCAAAACCTCCTGGTTTGGTGCGTGGCTTCCATATGCCAGCACGGAACATGTGACAGCCTTTGCTTCTCAGCTGACGGGCTGTATTCATTACCTGCTCCTCGGTCTCAGCACTGCAGGGACCAGCAATCACTATCGGTCGCTCATTATCACTCGGTAAATTCAGAGCTTCAAGTTCAAGTTCCATATCCTTAAGTTTTAAATTATTAATTTCTATTTTAATCTCATTTTTTGTCTGTGTATCAGATTCAGTATGAACAACTGTTCAGCCAAGTACTACTTATTAGCACTGTTTTTCCAATGCTTGATGCGTTTCAGCGCTTCTTCGATCTTCTCGTCTTTAGCGCAAAGAGAGATGCGGACGTGGCGCTTGCCGTTAGAGCCGAAGATAAAGCCTGGGGTAATGAAGACCTTAGCCTCATGGAGCACTTGCTCTGTCAGATCTTCCGCATCGGCATAGCTGTCGGGGATTCTTCCCCAAACAAACATTCCTACTTGGCTCTTGTCGTAGGTGCATCCCAGTGTGTCGAGGATTTGCTCGGCAATGATGCGGCGGCGGCGATAGTTCTCGATGTTGTTCTCGTGGTGCCAATCTTCAGAATTGGTGTTGTAAGCCTCCGCAGCTGCAAGCTGAATGCCCCGGAAGGTGCCATTTTCGATATTACTCTGAATCTTGAAGATCCATGAGATATAGTCTTTATTGCTCAGCATCATGGCCACACGCCATCCCGGCATGTTGTGGCTCTTCGACATAGAGTTGAGTTCGATGCAATAGTCTTTAGCTCCCGGCACCTGCATGATGCTCATCGGATGCTCGTTGAGAATGAGAGAGTAGGGGTTGTCGTTGACCACAACAATGTCGTGGCGACGGGCAAAGTCGACCAGCTTCTCGTAAGTCTCCATGCGTGCATTGCCGCCTGTCGGCATATTGGGGTAGTTGGTCCACATCAGTTTCATACCCTCCAAATTCATTTTCTCGAGCGCATCGAAATCCGGTTGCCATCCATTGTTCTCCAACAGGTCATAGTATATGATCTGAGTACCGAAGATCTTGTTCACAGCTGTGTAGGTTGGGTATCCGGGATTTGGAATCAGCACCTTATCGCCAGGGTTGCAGAAGGCGAGCGTAGCGTACATGATACCTTCCTTAGAGCCTATGATAGGTTGGATTTCCGTAGCCCAGTCGACATCCACTCCATAGGTCCGCTTATAGAATCCAGCCATAGCCTTGCGCAGTTCCGGCAGTCCACAAGTGGGTTGATAGCCGTGTGCAGATGGATCATGAGCAACTTCACAAAGTTTCTCAATGGTCTGTGGCGATGGCGGCATGTCCGGTGAGCCTATAGCAAGCGAGATGATGTTTTGTCCTTCTGCATTGAGTTTGGCTACTTCTTTCAGTTTGCGGCTGAAATAGTATTCTTGAATTGTGTTAACTCTTTGAGCTGGTTTCATATTGATGATTATTGCAGTTGTTATTTTTCTATATATTCTCCGATTATCTTGATGTTGCGTGTCAGTGGTGTGATTGCGTCTACCGCTTGTCGGTAGCGTACGAGATCATCAAAGGTGACGTCCACGTAGAAAAGATATTCCCACTCTTTACCAATGATCGGAAGTGACTGAATCTTGGTCAGGTTGATGTCATAGAAGCTCAGGATGGTCAGCACTTTAGAGAGAGAACCTTCTGAGTGGGGAAGAGAAAAGACGAGACTGGCTTTGTTGACAGCATTGACAGGTCTTAGGAAGTCGGCTTTCTGTGGCGCGCAGATCACGAGGAAGCGTGTGAAATTGTGCTTGTTGTCCTCGATATGGTCTTCCAACACCTTCAGTCCATATAGTTTTGCGGCATGGGCGTGGCAAATAGCGGCCCATCCGAGACAGTTGTTGTTTTTGATGTATTCAGCACTACCGGCGGTGTCGTCAGCTTCAACCGCTTTGAGGTCAGGATGATTTGACAACCATTGCCGGCACTGCATCAGAGCCACAGGATGAGAGTGTACTTCCGATACGGTAGTCCAGTCATCTTCGGGCAGACAACAGATGCTATGCGTGATATGCAGCCGGTGCTCTCCGACGATGGTTGCTCCGCTGTCGCGTAGCAATTCGTAGTTGTGGAGCAAGGACCCGGCGATCGTGTTTTCGATAGCCACCAATCCGATGACGGTAGGGTCACGCTTGATATTCTCGAACACTTGTTCGAAAGTATCGCAGCAGATGAGCTGTATCTGTTCCCCCTCGAAATATTCATGGGCGGCGATATCATGGAAAGATCCTACGCGTCCTTGTATTGCTATTCTCTTCATCGATCTGTTCTTTGTCTGTTCTTATAATTGTTTTCAAGGTCATGTTACAAAAAATCCCACCTCATAGGATATGAAGCGGGACCTTGTATGCAAAACCTGTTTGGTTATTGTCAGTCTTAAGTTGAAATCTACACGCAACTTCCCGCTTCGCATCTCCATGCAAAGTAAAAATAATAATAACGGAAAGATGCAAATGACTTCATAATGTTATTGTTTTATTTTTGTGCAAAAGTATAACAATTATCTGATATACACAAACATTTCCATAGAAAAATTGCGAAACAGATAGAAAATTAATATCTAATCGAGCTGAAAGTGGCCGTTTGCGAGTTTTGGATTGATGTGCAGCACGGCTTCTGCGTCTTCTTCCGCTCCTCGCTTGTCACCCATTTGCAAGAGCAGGTCACCGCGCAGACGGTGGGCTTCCTCTGTTTCTGCTTCCGGGGTTTGGGCAATATATTGGCTGAGCAATGCCACGGCAACGACTTTATTGCCTTGAGCAGCCATTGCTTTTGCCTGGTCTAACAGTGCTGTAGACTTTTCTGATTTTGCAGATGGATTCTTTTCCATAATATCGTTATTACTTTATATGAGTCGTTATTCCTTTATATGAGTCGTTATTCCTTTATATTAATGATATGCAAAGATAATAAGATTCAATCTTTTTGCCTCATGATCTTTTTAAAAAGGAATGACGATTGAGACATTTATGTATTTTTAATCAAAACAACCCTAAAAATAATGAAGTGACAGAGCGGGCATTTGATCTTTTCTTATCTTTGCAGAGAAATACAGCCAGGACGAATCATCTTTGCAGGATAAGTATTTGGGTGACGAGAAGTCTTTGCTGGAAATGATTAATGAGATGATGAACAAAAGTAACTATATGTTGATGGGCTTGTTGCTGTTGAGTACTGGCATCAGTTCACAGTCTCATAATGACTCCATCCCGAAGTCTGCTCAAAGAATTAAGAGCAAGGCTCCGCTTTATACAGAAGCGGTGCCCCGTGAGGAGTGGAGCGACGGCAACAGCCTCCATGCAGGGCTCAACGCCAGCATGGATTTGAGTACTTATACCACCTTCGGTGGCCGACGCCATCGCAGTGGCTTTGCCCAGACTGCTAATGTAGCATACGCGGCACCCCTTGGAAAGAAAGGAAGTCTTGTCGTCGGTGGCAATCTCAGCCACGTCAATGAGGGATCAAACAATTATGTGACAGGTTCGGTTTATGCCGAGTTGGGTTATCGGTTCAATGATCAATGGTCGGCTACCATCTATGGTCAGAAGTCGATAGGCTCGAATGGCTTCTATCCTTACTCTTATTATGGATATCCTTCATTAGCTTATAGTCCATACGGCTTTGTTCCTTATGGTTATGGTGTAGGTGCTTATGGCTATGGCTTCGGTCCTTATGGTTATGGTTTTGGTCCCGGCTACTATGGTAATGTTGACAGGGTAGGAGCTTCTGTGCAGTGGAAGCCTTCACCGTCGTTCTCCTTACAACTGTCAGTAGAGAAAGACTGGTATCACGACCCTTACAAAGACAGCGCCTTTGGCCCTCATAAATACGACTATCCTTTGCTGAAGGTGCAGTGAGTTCTTATAGTGTTTGAGAGACTCATCAATTATAGCACTTGTCAATTGAAAATAAAAAAGGGGCTGTGTCAAAAGTCAGATTTTGGCCCAGCCTATCATAAATTAGGCAG
>DAWDCC010000030.1:0-37662 GCA_052355365.1 Prevotella sp.
TAGCTGCCTAATTTATGATAGGCTGGGCCAAAATCTGACTTTTGACACAGCCCCAGGACCTATATTGTTTTTATCACTTGAGTATTCTGTCTACTTTCTCAACGATGTCGAGGGGCTGGATGCTCGTCAGACAAGCATAGTCTCCGCGGCGGCACACCTTATTGCCATAGATGGAACAAGGGCGGCACGGCAGATCTACCTGCACAGCATTGTCTTCACTCTGTCCCCAACCCATAAATCCGGCATAGGGATGCGTGGCTCCCCATACGCTCACTACAGGTGTGGCGACGAGCGAAGCCAGGTGCATGTTGGCGCTGTCCATACTGATCATCACGTCAAGATGGCTCATCAATACCAGTTCTTTCATCATGCCACTCAATACAGCAGAGGCATTCACACAATTGCCATGACGGCTCACAAGATCGTCGAGTTGGTGTTTCTCATTGTTTCCACCGCCAAAAAGGAAGATGCGACAGGAAGGATGGCGACGCGTCAGCTCTGCCACTACTTTCTCCATCTGCGATAATGAATAGGCCTTTCCACGATGCGCAGCGAAAGGAGCGATGCCGATCCACTGCTGAAACGGCTTTTTGATGTTGTAACCCTCCGGCAACTGTGACAATCCGGCTTGTTCAGGAGTCAGCAGTGACGTAAACTCTAAATGGACAGGATAGCCTAACTGCTCAAACACCTTGGCATAATTGTCAAAAGCAGAGGGAATGGGCTCCAACACCTTATTGTTATATGCCACCAGCTGACGTCGCTGCATGCGGCGCTTGTCGAGGTGCGCCACACGATAACGGTCAAAGTTGAAACGCATACGCAAGTAATCTGACCGGATGACATTGTGCAAATCAGCTATTGCCGTGAAGTTTTTGGCAGTCAGGCGGCGGTAGAGTGCGTTGAGTCCCTTCAGTCCATGATATTCATTAATCAGATCCGCCTCCATGAATCCCACGTTCGGCGCCAAGTTCTCAAACAGCGGGCGGGCGAATGGTTTGGAAAGCATGGTGATGCGTACATCGGGATACTGCTTTGCCAAAGAATAGACCACTGGCACCGTCATGGCGACGTCGCCTAAGGCAGAAAAGCGGATGATCAGTATGTGTTCGGTTTTCATGTTATTTAGGGCTAAGGTATCCTCACACGCCTTTCGGATGTCTCTTACTTTTTACTGTAAAGAACAGGGTTGGTACTCGGATCGTTGTACATCTTCATCTGGCGATACACCTTCATGTATTTCCGTCCTTCCTCGATGTCCTCCAGCAATTGGTCGATGGCCAGCGAGAGATCCTTTTGCTGCTCCAATAGTACGTTGAGCTTAGCCTGGCAGCGTGCTTTGTGCTCCTCTGAGGCGTCGGTGCGCTGTGTCTGCTCCCGCATGTGATAAATCTTCAGTGCGAGGATGCTCAAGCGGTCCACGGCCCAGGCCGGACTCTCAGTGTTGAGTCGGGCATCGGGCAGGGGAGTGACATCAGAATACTTCTGTCGGAAATAGGAGTCGATCTGCTCCACCAAGTCCGTGCGGTCCTGATTGGAGCGGTCAATGCGCCGTTTGATGCCCAACGCCTCCATAGGATCGATATGCGGATCACGGATGATATCCTCCAAATGCCACTGGACCGTATCTATCCAGCACTTCAGATAAAGCCGGTTGTCAATGGAATCGCGCTCATAAGGATTGTTGATTGGCGTATCCACATTGTCCGTGACATGGTAGTCATCAATGGCTTTGTTGAAAATCTCGTTGCACTGTTGAGTAAAAGACATGTATTGTTCAGATTTGATTTATGCGTTCATGCAAAGTTAGCAACTAATTTTGAGATATACAACGAAAAGGTGAAAAAAGAAGAAGAAAAAATCTATATTTTATGCACAAACAATGGGTTAGTGTGCACGAAAATAGCATTTTATCGATAAAATATTTGTGTAATCGGTAAAAAATTTGTTCCTTTGCACCCAGTTTAATAGTGAAAATACAAAATTAATCATTTAAAACGTTACAATTATGTCAGAAATTGAATCAAAGGTTAAGGCTATCATCGTAGACAAACTGGGTGTTGACGAGGCTGAGGTAAAGCCCGAAGCAAGCTTCACCAACGATCTGGGCGCTGATTCCCTCGATACAGTAGAACTCATCATGGAGTTCGAGAAGGAGTTCGGCATTTCTATTCCCGACGACAAGGCTGAGACCATCCAGACGGTAGGCGACGCCATCAAGTACATTGAGGACAACGCTAAGTAATCTACGTCTGAAGCGTTTCTCTCCGTTTAGCGTTTAATGTAGTTCACCCTTTACTTTCCTTCAGTCTGCCACTTGGCAACTGACCAAGACACATTAAACGCTAAACTCTTTTAATCAAAATCATAATCCAATGGAATTGAAAAGAGTAGTTGTAACAGGTCTGGGAGCCGTCACGCCAGTAGGTAACTCCGCCGAAGAGATGTGGAGCAACCTGCTTGCCGGCAAGAGCGGTGCAGCACCTATTACATCATTTGACACAACCAATTTCAAGACAAAGTTCGCTTGTGAAGTCAAAGACCTCAACGTCAATGACTACATCGACCGCAAGGAGGCCCGTAAGATGGACCGCTGCACGCAGCTGGCCATGGTCAGTGCCATTCAGGCTGTCAAGGACTCAGGCATGGATTTGGAGACTGTCGACAAAAACCACGTGGGCGTGGTCTACGGTATCGGCATTGGAGGCATCAAGACATTCCAGGACGAGGTAGTGTACTACGGCCAGCACATGGATCGCGGACCGATGTTCAACCCGTTCTTCATCCCCAAGATGATTTCAGATATTGCAGCTGGACAGATCAGCATTCACTTTGGCTTCCATGGTCCCAACTATGTGACCACCAGTGCGTGCGCTTCGTCATGCCATGCTTTGGCTGACGCTTTCAACCTGCTGCGCCTGGGCAAGGCTGATGTCATCCTGGCCGGAGGTGCCGAGGCTGCCATTTGCGACTGCGGTGTCGGTGGTTTCAACGCCATGAAGGCTCTTTCCACGCGCAACGACGATCCTCAGGGCGCAAGCCGCCCCTTCAGCGCCAGCCGCGACGGATTCGTCATGGGTGAGGGCTCTGGCTGCTTGATACTTGAGACACTTGAGCACGCCAAGGCTCGTGGCGCTAAGATCTATGCCGAGATCGCCGGTGAGGGCATGAGCGCTGACGCTTATCACATCACTGCCTCTCATCCTGAGGGACTCGGTGCTAAGCTCGTCATGAAGGCTGCACTTGAGGACGCTGGCATGAGTGTGGAGGACATCGACTACATCAATGTTCACGGTACTTCCACTCACGTAGGCGACATCTCTGAGGCTAAGGCTATCAAGGATCTCTTCGGTGAACAGGCTTACAAGGTCAATATCAGCTCTACCAAGAGTATGACCGGTCACCTCCTCGGTGCCGCTGGTGCCGTTGAGGGCATGATCTGCGTGCTGAGTGTGCAGAACGACATCATCCCGCCGACCATCAACCATGCTGAAGGCGATGATGATCCGGATCTCGACTATAACATGAACTTCACTTTCAACAAGGCTCAGAAACGCACCGTACGCGCTGCCCTGTCCAACACCTTTGGCTTTGGCGGACACAACGCTTGCGTCATCGTCAAGAAGTACGCTGAGTAATAGATTGCTGAACAAAGAAAGTATATGTTTAATCATATCTTAGACAGAATAAGGCTCCCCTTCCGAAAGGATAAGGAGCTTTATTCTTCTTTATACCATATCATCGGTGTATATCCCCACAACATCAGCTATTACAAAATGGCGCTGATGCACAAGAGTGTCATGCACCGTAACAAAAAAGGCAAACCCGTCAACAACGAGCGACTCGAATTCTTGGGCGACGCCATCCTCGACGCTGCGGTGGGCGACATCGTCTATCGTCACTTCCCCGGCAAGCGGGAGGGCTTCCTCACCAACACACGCTCGAAACTCGTGCAGCGCGACACACTCAACAAACTGGCTATGGAGATGGGTATCAACGATCTCATCCTCTCCAGCGGCCGCTCTGCCACACACAACAGCTATCTCGGTGGCAACGCTTTCGAGGCACTTGTCGGTGCGCTCTACCTCGACCGCGGCTACGATGCCTGTATGACGTTCCTCAAGAAACGCATCCTCTCGCAGATGATCAACATCGACAAGGTGGCATACAAAGAGGTGAACTTTAAAAGCAAACTCATCGAGTGGAGCCAGAAAAACAAAGTGAACCTGGATTTCAGCCAGACCACACAGAGCAAGGATGCCAACGGCAACCCCACGTTCTGCTGCGTGATCAAGCTCGAAGGCCTTGACGGATGCATAGGCAAAGGCTTCTCCAAGAAAGAGAGCCAGCAGAAAGCCGCTAAGGACACCCTCGATAAACTCAAGCGTGAACCGCAGTTCATCGACAGTGTCTTCGCCGCCAAGGCCAGCCGCACCAAGATGGAAGAAGAGCCGGTACAGGATGTGCCCAGCACCAGTGAGGCTGCAGCTTTCGTCAAGACGACAGCTGCTTCCCGCAACATGGAGCCGAAGCACGAGACGTCGTTTCGCGAGCAGGTCTTCTCTGAGGAGGACAGTGCGCTGGAGCGACCGGCCAACTCGGTAGAGGCCAAGGAGGAGGAATTCGACCTGAGCGACATCAGTGCCAGGGAGAAGACCCGTGAGGAGATCATCGCTGCCGCCGAAGAGGCTGCCTTCGTTGAAGACGGTGACAAACAGCAATAACAGCTTTTATTCTATACATACCATGATGATGGGCTCTACCTCGCCTCAGGTGGAGCCCATCATTGTGTTTCTACCCTTCTCTTCATCGTTCTTTATATACAAAAATGCTTTTTAGATGATGGTCAAACGTTCGTTAACCAATTGGTTAACGAACGTCAGCAAAATGGCTGACGATCGTTTGACTATTGTCTAACGAATGTTTGACCAACTTATCACAAGCAATTTTCTAATATATAACGGCTTTCCTACAACTGCGTAACGATTGTAATGATCCACTATTATTTATCCATTATCCATTATACATTATACATTATCCATTATTCTCCCTTGTTGATAACCCTGTGGATAACTATGGAAAAACGCAGGTATAACTCTTGGCTTATCCACACGTCCCTGCTGAGAAGCCGCGGACTGAGCATATCCACAGTCTTTTGAAAGCAATGGGACAAAGTTTTCCACGCTTTTGCACCGAAAAAAGATATAAACTTATTATCTTTGCACAGTAGTTGATAATTGTGGATAAGTAGACAATGAGCTGATAAACAAAGAGTAGATATTCAACCCCGGTGTGGATCTCTCTGTATCCCGTGTTAATATCTATATCTCCAAATTCTTCTGTCTTGTCATATTAACTTTTCCACATTACATCATCATACTATTATTTCTTTTTTTATAGAAGAAAGACTAATAGAATAATAATGAATGGTGGATAACACCGAAAACTGAACGCTTACTCATGGAGACGATCAAAGAGGAATGGAAGGAAAAAGGGTTTGTCGATGAACCAGTACCCGAGGGACTGGACTTGAAGAAGGCCATCAGACAACTGTGCAAGGAGAAGGATGCGATCATCCTGGCGCACTACTATACCGTTGGCGACATTCAGGACATCGCTGACTTTGTCGGTGACTCGCTGGCGTTGGCGCGTAAGGCTGCCGACACCGACGCGAAGATGATGGTGATGTGTGGCGTACACTTCATGGCTGAGACGTGCAAGCTGCTCTCGCCCGACAAGACGGTGCTGTGTCCCGACCTCACCGCGGGCTGCTCTTTGGCTGACAGTTGTGACGCTGCTGACCTGAAGAAATACAAGGAGGAGCATCCGGGCTATCAGGTGGTGAGCTATGTCAACACCACGGCGGCTGTCAAGGCGCTCACGGATTGTGTGGTCACCTCGGGCAATGCCGAGAAGGTGATGGCGAGCTTCCCCAAGGATGCGAAGATCATCTTTGGACCGGACTATAACCTGGGCAACTATATCAACAGCGTCACGGGGCGTCACATGCTCCTGTGGAATGGCGGCTGTCATGTTCATGAGAAGTTCTCCGTCGACGGCATTGTGAAGCTCAAGCAGGAGCATCCTCATGCCGTGGTGATGGCGCATTTGGAATGCAAGGCTCCCGTGCTGGCGATCGCTGACGTGAAGGGTTCCACTGCCACGATGCTGAAATACGCCCAGACGCATCCTGAAGTCAAGGAGTTCATCGTGGCCACAGAGGCCGGTATCTTGCATGAGATGCAGCGCACGTGTCCCGCTCAGGCTTTCATCCCCGTACCGCCGGAGGTCAGCGAGGGTGGCGTCGGCTGCTCTTGCAACGAGTGTGAATACATGAAGAAAAACACGCTGGCCAAGATATACAATGCACTGAAGTATGGCTGGCCAAGCGTAGAGATAGACCCCGCCATCGCCCGTGAGGCCGTAAAGCCCATCCAGCGCATGCTCTCGCTGTCGTAAACATACAAAGCCCGCCACAGCATATTAGGCTTGCGACGGGCTTTGATGGTTTTTGCTTCTTTCTACGGGGAGGCTGAAAGCAATGTTCCGCTTTTACTCTTCATCATCCCATTGATCGCCAGGGAAAGAGCCTTGCTTGGAGAGTGCACTGGTACTCTCTACTTCTATAGATGTGCTTACCTTACTAACAAAGGTAGCGTTGCTTGCTGGAGTTAAATTGTTTTCTCCACTCCCAGTCAGCATACTTTCTTCAGCATCTATTTCCTTGAACTTCAAGGATGGCTTGACATAAATTGCTTTCATTGTATGATATTTTAAGGGTTTTACTTGATGATGACTTTGTGGCCATTGACGATGACCAGGCCTTTATAGCTGTTGTTGACGCGCTGTCCGGCGAAGTTATAGCGCACGCCTTCCATGTTCTTAGCCTTTTCCACGGTGTTGATGCCGGTTGTGGTGTTGTCACCGATAGCATAGAAAGGTTTGGCGGCAGCGGTTGAGGCAGTCTTGATGTAGAGGTAGCCTTTGAAAGGAGCTAAGGTCTCACCGGCCTTCACGGGATAGAAACCGTAGCCGTCGCCCTGCTGAGCCAGCACATAGATGTTGAAGGGCGATGTCACCTTCGTGTCTGTGTCACTGAACTTCAAGTCGTTGTTAGCTACTGTTGTACTCTCTTTGCTACGTTGCAAGTTATAAGTTCCCTCCTTACCTTTGACGACTACAGCTGTGTTGCCGGGTATAGCTCTGACGGGCGTAAGCGTCACTTTGTTGCCTGTAGCATCGTACTTCACAGTGTAAGCGCTTATGTTGCTGGTATTAGAGAAATCCACGGCACGGCGGCTGACAAAGGTAGCCCATCCGGCTGAGCTTACCTTAGCTTGGTCTTGGTACTCCTTAATACTTATCAGATGTACGTCTTTCAGAACTTTAGCACCTTTATTAGTGGTTTCTACTGTCGCTTTAACAATGACTTCGTCACCACGTACAATTTGGTTGGCATTGGTGATATCAGCATCTTGTAGATACCGCCCATTTAATACTTCAAGACTATTGGCTGCGTTTTCGCTGTCAGCGATATAGTAGTTGAGAGTGGGACTGCTGCTGTCGAATTGGTCAGTCTTGACTACGTTGCCTTTGATATATACCTCAGTAGTTGGTAGGCTTCCTGCTTGATTAAGTGTGAAAACGTCAGCGACGGTATAGGGCTTGTCCGCCGTGCTATCTTTGATGTAAGTGATCGTAACGGAAGTGAATTGCAGGTAGCCAGCTTCTCCATCGGCTAACAACACAATAGGTGATTTCGTGTTACCAGTCCATGTTCCGCCTGTTGTAGTAGTTTTAAAGGTGCCGTCTGTAGAAGTCTTTTTTGGAATGGGCTTGTAATATTTGTTACTACTATAATGACTGGTAAATGCATAGTCAATTTTGGTGAGCGTAAAACCCTGTTTTGGGATAATGGTCATGGTGCCTTTGGCATAGAGTTTCACATACACTTTGGAGGATTCATCTGGATGTTTAGATGCATCTCTCTTTTCTAACAAAATGTTAGCCGACTTTGATTCAGATCTCGCCCAAACGATCTTAAAGGTTTCTTCCTCTGCCCAGGCTCCTCCAACAGACAACCATGCAAGGAATAAGGCAAATAGTACATTTATTCTTTTCATCATAATATTTTGTTAGTTTATTATTGCTGTATAATTAGATAACGTATTAAATACATATTGTAGTTTTTTTATGATTAAAGTATCTGCAAAATTAAGTATAATAATTTAAAAAAGCAAGAAGTTAGCTGTGAAAAGTCATGTGTTATTTCCCCACAGCATCGCAGCTGATGTACACGGCGATGGTCTTGAGCTTCACGTACTGATAGCTCAGATACATGAATCCGTCGAATCGGTTGCCGTTGCCCCATGAGTTCTTGGCAATGAAGAATCGATGGCCTTGTCGGTCGTGGGCCAGTCCACAGAGTTCCATGCAATGGTCGTCGGTGGTGTGGAAGGTCTCAAAGGCGCGCTGTCGGTCGAGCTGGTCATAGTCCGTCTTTTCATTTTGCAGCGTAGCGACGCCTCGCTCGAAGTCAAAGCCCGGTTCACTGATGTCGCCCTCCCAACAGACGGGATGGCCGTGCTTGAGCGCATGGACGATGGTGTGCATGAGCGTGTCGATAGGCACGTTGAGGAAATAGTCGCGCATCTGATTGTCCGGCACCTCCAAGATAAACGGCTTGCCGAAGGGATGATGGGAGAAGCTCGTCAGCGACAAGTATTCCTCGGGCCGGCACACGCTATGGGCAAACTCCAGGGGCGTGTACCGGGCTCCCAGCATCATGATGGTACCGGGCAGATAACCGATCCGCTCGTCAAGTGCCTTGTCGACACGTCCGTTGAGCATGCCGAGAGACGCGCTGGCCCGTGCAATCTGCTGCACCGTGCGGGCCACGACAGGATAGTCGACGGGCTCATTATTGTAATAGCTGTCGTAGGGCAACATGCCGTACATCGCCATGAGATCAAAGACCATCGAGGCCATGCCACGCAGGGAGATGCAGCCATTGCTGTGGTTGAAATAGTAATGCGTCGCCTCATCCTTCAGCAGCATCCTGGCCAGATAGTCGACAGAGAGATGCACCGAGTCTCCGAGCATGAGATGCTCCGACTCGATGGTCGCCAGCATGGCATAGGCCCAGCACAGCGGGCTGCGGCCTTGGTCGAGGACCGGTGTCGTCTTGATGACCACGTCATTGCAGAACTCACTCCTCACCGGCTTTCGAGTCAGAGGGCGCCCGCAGCTGATGATCATCACAAGACCCAAGAGGCCAAAAAGTATTTTCTTCATTGCAAGTGCAAAGATAAGCAATTATTTGATTACCTTTGCACTATGAATGCTAAAATAGAGGATTTTGAGATTATGGCCCCCGTGGGATCACGCGAGTCACTCGCCGCCGCTTTGCAGGCAGGCGCCGACTCGGTGTACTTTGGTATCGGGCAACTGAACATGCGGTCGCACAGTGCCAACCATTTCGACATCAGCGACCTGCACGACATCGCACGCATCTGCAACGAGCATGGCGTGAAGACCTATCTCACCGTCAACACCATCATCTATGACGAAGATATGGATACGATGCACACCATCATCGATGCAGCCCATGAAGCCGGCATCTCGGCCGTCATCGCCTCCGATGTCGCCGTGATGGTCTACTGCCGTCAGGTAGGCATGGAAGTGCACCTGTCCACCCAGCTCAACATCAGCAATGTGGAAGCACTGAAGTTCTACGCCCAGTTTGCCGACGTCAGCGTGCTCGCCCGTGAGCTGAATATGAAGCAGGTGAGCCATATCCACGACGAGATAGAGCGGCAACACATCTGCGGTCCCGTCGGCAAGCCCGTGCGCATAGAGATGTTCTGCCACGGCGCCCTGTGCATGGCCGTCTCGGGCAAGTGCTACATGAGTTTAGCTGCTGCCGACCGCTCAGCCAACCGCGGACAGTGCGTGCAGATCTGCCGCCGCTCCTATATCGTCACCGATGCTGAGACAGGCAATCAGCTTGAGATAGACAATAAATATGTGATGAGTCCCAAGGACTTGAAGACCATCCGCTTCATTGACAAGATGATGAAGGCCGGCGTCCGTGTCTTCAAAATCGAAGGGCGCGCACGTGGACCCGAATATGTCTATACAGTGGTTACCTGCTATAAAGAAGCACTGAAGGCTGTCCTTGACGGTACGTTCACCGAAGAGAAGAAAGACGCATGGGACCAGCGGCTCGCCACCGTCTTCAACCGCGGCTTTTGGGACGGCTATTATCAGGGACAGACCATGGGCGAGTGGAACAAGCACTACGGCTCGCTGGCCACAGAGCGCAAGCGCCTCGTGGGTAAGGTGACAAAGTATTTCTCGAAGCTCAACGTGGCAGAGATCGCCGTCGAGGCCGCTCCCTTTGAGGTAGGCGACAAGCTGCTCATCACCGGCAACACCACCGGAGCGATGTATCTTGACTGCACGGAGATCCGCTATGACCTCAAGCCCGTGGAGCGTGCCGAGCAGGGATGGCTGGTCTCCATCCCCGTGAAGGGTAAGGTAAGACCAAACGATAAATTCTTTAAGTTGGAGAAAGTAGAATATGAAGACGATTAATGAACTGCAGGACGAGGTCGTGGAGGAGTTCAGCGACTTCGATGACTGGATGGACAAATACCAGATGCTCATCGACTTGGGCAATGAGCTCAAGCCGCTCGACGAGAAATATAAGACCGAGCAAAACCTCATCGACGGGTGTCAGAGTCGTGTGTGGCTGCAATGTGACCTGGTAGACGGTAAGCTCGTGTTCACAGCAGACAGCGACGCGCTCATCGTCAAGGGTATCATCGCCCTGCTGATCCAGGTAATCAGCGGTCATACACCAAAAGAGATCCTCAACGCCGACCTCTACTTCATCGACAAGATCGGGCTGCGCGACCACCTCTCACCGACCCGCTCCAATGGCCTGCTGGCAATGGTGAAGCAGATCAAAGCGTATGCGGTGGCGTATAGTATGAAGGAAAATGCATAAGCTCAGGACCATAGAGATGCACCGGCTCACGGTGGAAGAGTTTAAGGAGGCAGAAAAGCTGCCGCTGGTGGTCGTACTCGACAATGTGCGGTCGCTCTACAACGTCGGCTCGGTGTTTCGCTCTTGCGACGCATTTCGTGTGGAAGGCGTCTATCTTTGCGGCATCACCGCCTGTCCGCCTAATGCTGAAATCCATAAGACGGCACTCGGCGGAGAGGATAGTGTCGACTGGAAATACTTCAAGAATACCGAGGATGCCGTGGCCGAACTCCAGCGTGAGGGCTATTTCGTCTATAGCATCGAGCAGGTGGAGGGCAGTACCAAGTTGCAGCATCTCGGAGAATCGTTGGCTGCACTGCGTGAGAAAGGCGTAGCGCAGCGCTATGCCGTCGTCTTTGGCAATGAAGTCAAAGGTGTGTTACAGAGTGTGGTGGACATGAGCGACGGCTGCCTGGAAATACCTCAGTTCGGTACCAAGCACAGTCTGAATGTCAGCGTCACCGCCGGTATCGTCATCTGGGAGTTTGCCAAGCATATACTCTTGGAGCAAAAATAATCTACATCGATTTTACTGTTTCATGCAAGCTATCCGAGAGGTTTGTATTTAGTAGGATGTAACAATAAAATTTGCATTCAACATGAGACACTATCCATTGATACTTCTCCTTGCGGCAGGTATGCTCGCGGCTTCCTGCGCTACCGCCAACCATGCCATCAGCTATAGTGAGGCCCGTAACTACTTCTTTCGCAACGATGCCAAGCAACCCACGGAGCTGCTGATCATCCGCAGCCAGGCAGAGCTGGAGCAATATTTTGGTGAGGCCGCCTTTATGGGTAAGGGCGGTGAGCCGACGAAGATAGACTTCAGCAAGCAGTTTGTTGTAGCGAAAGTGCTGCCCGTCACCAACCACCTTACTAATATCTCGCTCCAACGCATTGAGCGCAGCGGAGACAATCACCTCACTTTGGTATGGCATATCGCTGTTAACGACACTCCCCAATCCTATTCCATGCAGCCCATGAAGTTGGTGGTGCTTGACAAGAAATACGAAGAATACCAGATCAGCGAGAAGGAAGAATAGAAAGATAAACTCACTTGGCAGTAACACAAGCTAAGAATAAAAGACGAGATACTTGTCCATCGCATCGAAGAAGTCATGGGCCAGCACTATGACTCACCCAATGATTTCGACAAACCTCATTGTTCCTGATAGAGGCTGTCCTCAAAAGCGGCGAGGGCTGCCTTGGCTCCTTCACCCATGGCAATCATGATCTGCTTGAAAGGCACCGTCGACACGTCGCCTGCCGCATATACGCCTGCCGCAGAGGTATGGTTGCGGTCGTCGATGATGATCTCACCGTGCGGCGTGAGTTCCACATGATCCTTAAACATGTCGCTGTTAGGCTGTAAGCCTATCTGCACAAACACACCGTCGAGCGTGATGTGCCGCACCTCATCCTTGTCGAGATCCCGCACGTCGATGCCGTTGAGGCTACCGTTCTGCTCCGAGAGGCCGATGGTCTGACTGCGGAAATGGATGTCGACATTGGGCAGTGAGCGCAGCTTCTGCTGCAACACCTTATCGGCCCGCATCTGAGAACCGAATTCCAGTACAGTCACGTGATCGCAGATTCCGGCCAAGTCGATGGCTGCCTCCACGCCACTGTTGCCGCCTCCGATGACAGCCACATGCTTGCCCTTATAGAAAGGTCCGTCGCAGTGTGGGCAGAAATGGATTCCGTGGCCGATGAGCTTATCCTCACCCGGCAGTCCCAGACGGCGCCATCCGGCACCCGTGGCAATGATCACACATGGGGCGATGAATGATTCTCCTCCTCTCACCTCTACCCGTTTGTCCTTTTCTGAAAAGTCCACACGCGTGATCCTGCGGTTGGTGTATGTGTCAATGGGATAAGCCTCTAAGTGCTTGGAAAGGTCGGCGGCCAGCTGCGCGCCGGTGGTCTTTGGCACAGAGATGATGTTCTCGATGCCCGTCGTGTCGTTGACTTGTCCGCCAATGCGCTGGGCAACGACGGCGACCTTCTGCCCTTTTCTTGCTGCGTAGATGGCTGCTGCGGCTCCTGCCGGACCACCTCCGAGTACCACCAAGTCGTAGCGGCGCTCCACAGCCTCGTGTGCCGCGTTGCTGTCAGTACCGAGATGATCCTCCAGTTCGTCGAGCAGCGTGCCGAGCTCTCCGCGTCCCACATGCAGCAGCTCACCATTGACATACACCGCGGGCACTGCCTGGATGTTGAGCTCGTTGACCTCCTGCTGCGCAAGGGCACCGTCGACCATCTCGTGAGAGACGTTCGGGTTGAGCAGTGCCATGACGTTGAGTGCCTGCACCACATCGGGACAGTTGGTGCAAGTCAATGATACGTAGGTCGTCAGCCTGATGTCGCCTTGCAGTGATGCGATACGGCGGCGCAGTGCATCGTCGGGCAGGTTGCGTCCCTGTCCGTCGGCGTTGAGCAGCGCCAGCAACAGCGAGGTGAACTCATGTCCGTTGGGAATGCCGCGGAAGGCGATGCCGGTGTCCTGTCCGTCGCGAAGGATAGAGAAGCGGAAGGCCTTGCCACTGCGGTACTCCACAGTGATATGGGAACTGCACGAAGCCACATCCTCTACAAATTGACTGAAATGAGTGGCGTCGGCATCGCTGTCGTCCCGCTCTACGGCAAACGTGAAATGAGCACTGAGATGAGCCAGCACGCTTTTCACTTGAGTGATAACATTAAGATCGAGCATAAGTTGAATTTGTAGAATTTAGAGAATGGTGCACTTCGTGCAGCCGTAATGTAATCTTAAAAAGGGCAGTCGAATTCTTTAGAGCTTACCGACGAGGTCGATGCTGGGCTTGAGCGTCTTAGCGCCCTCGTGCCACTTAGCAGGGCAAACCTCACCGTTGTGTGAAGCTACATACTGTGCAGCCTGCACCTTGCGGACGAGTTCGTCGGCGTTGCGGCCAATGCTATTATCCTGAATCTCAGCCAGTTTGATTTGTCCTTCCGGGTTGACGAGGAAAGTGCCGCGGTAAGCCACGCCCTCATCCTCCTTGTAAACGCCGAAGCCGCGGGAGAGCACTGCGAGAGGGTCAGCGAGCATTGCATACTGTAATTTGGCAATGCGGTCAGAGGTATCGTGCCATGCCTTGTGAACGAAATGACTGTCGGTGCTCACCGAGAAGACCTCTACGCCCATGCCTTTGAGCTCATCGTATTTGCTCTGAAGGTCCTCCAGCTCGGTAGGGCAGACAAAGGTGAAGTCGGCGGGATAGAAGAAGAACAGTGCCCACTTGCCCTCGATGTCCTTGTTGCTGACGGTTTTGAAACTGCCGTTCTGGAAGGCCTGAACGGTGAACTCTGGTGCGTGCTGATTGATGATCGTTTCCATAATCTATTATTTTTTATTTATTTTGTGTTGTGTTGTTGTGAGGTAAAATCTCTTTTGTTTGTGATGTTGTGAGCGTTATTTTTGTTTTCTGATGCAAAGTTATGGATATTCCTTGATGATGACAACAGACAGAGGCTATCGCATCATAGATAAAATCTATATAGCAGGATAAGGCACTGTTTATCAGTATTCTATTTGATCATAGATAACCTGCGGCGATTCTCATTTCTTACTCCTGTTGCACATTTTGCACCATTGATTTTGTTTTGTGGATTGATTTGTGTAACTTTGCATGTAGTATGCCTTATTTATAATAAGGTGTAAGCCAAAGAAACAATAAAACAAGATATTATATACACATGGACTACAATTTCAGAGAGATTGAGAAAAAGTGGCAGAAAGCGTGGGTCGATCATAAGACCTACAAGGTCACAGAGGACCCTAACCGCCCGAAATACTACGTGCTCAACATGTTTCCTTATCCTTCCGGCGCAGGACTGCATGTAGGTCATCCGCTGGGATACATTGCCAGTGACATCTATGCACGCTACAAGCGGCTCAACGGCTTCAATGTTCTCAATCCTATGGGATATGACGCTTACGGACTGCCCGCCGAGCAGTATGCCATCAAAACCGGACAGCACCCCGCCATCACCACTGAGCAGAACATCAACCGCTACCGCGAGCAGCTCGACAAGATCGGCTTCTGCTTTGACTGGGACCGTGAGGTGCGCACCTGCGACCCGCATTACTATCACTGGACACAGTGGGCTTTCGAGAAGATGTTCAACTCCTACTATGACAATGATCTGAAGAAGGCTCAGCCCATCGACAAGCTGATTGCACACTTTGAGCAGCAGGGTACTGAAGGACTCAACGTGGCTCAGGGCGACGACACCGTCAGCTTCACCGCTGAAGAGTGGAAAGCCATGGACGAAAAGCAGAAGAGCGACGCGCTGATGAACTACCGCATTGCCTACAAAGGTGAGACAATGGTCAACTGGTGTGCCGGACTGGGTACCGTGCTGGCCAACGACGAGGTTGTCGAGGGCGTCAGCGTGCGTGGCGGCTTCCCCGTGGTGCAGAAGAAGATGAGCCAGTGGTGCCTGCGTGTCTCCGCTTATGCTCAGCGTCTGCTCGACGGACTTGACACCATCCAGTGGAGTGACTCCATCAAGGAGACACAGAAAAACTGGATCGGACGCTCAGAAGGTACTGAGGTAGAGTTCCAGGTGAAAGACTCCGACGTGAAGTTCACCATCTTCACCACGCGTGCGGACACTATGTTCGGCGTGACGTTTATGGTACTCGCTCCCGAGTCTGACTATGTCAGCCAGGTAACCACCAAAGAGCAGAAAGCTGAGGTGGACAAATATATCGACTATGTGAAGAAGCGTACCGAGCTGGAGCGTATGTCCGACCGCAAGGTCACGGGTGTGTTCACTGGCTCTTACGCCATCAACCCGCTTACGGGCGATGCCATTCCCATTTGGGTTTCAGAATATGTGCTTGCCGGATATGGTACGGGTGCCATCATGGCTGTGCCTGCTCACGACAGCCGCGACTATGCCTTTGCCAAGCACTTCAATCTGCCTATCATCCCGCTCATCGAGGGTGCCGACGTGTCGGAGGAGAGCTTCGACGCCAAGGAGGGCATCGTTACCAACTCACCGCGTGAGGGCAAGCAGGGCCTCGACGGCTTCTCACTCAACGGTCTGACCGTGAAGGAAGCCATCGCCGCTACGAAGAAATTCGTCACCGAGAAGGGCATCGGACGCGTGAAAGTCAACTACCGTCTGCGCGACGCCATCTTCTCCCGCCAGCGCTATTGGGGTGAGCCGTTCCCCGTCTACTACGACAACGGCATCCCTCGCATGGTGCCGGAAGAGTGCCTGCCTGTCGAGTTGCCCGAGATTTCCGAGTATAAGCCTACCGAGAGCGGCGAGCCACCATTGGGCCGTGCTACAAAATGGGCATGGGATACGGTCAACAAGCAGGTAGTGGAGAACGCCAAGATCGATCAGAAGACAGTCTTCCCGCTCGATCTTTACACCATGCCGGGCTTTGCAGGCAGCAGTGCTTACTACCTCCGCTATATGGATCCCCACAACGATGAGGAGCTCGTCTCGAAGAAGGCTGACGAATACTGGCGCCATGTCGACCTCTATGTAGGCGGCACAGAGCACGCCACAGGTCACTTGATCTACAGCCGTTTCTGGAATAAGTTTCTCCACGACTACGGCGTGAGCTGCGAGGAAGAGCCGTTCCAGAAGCTTATCAACCAGGGCATGATCCAGGGACGCAGCAACTTTGTCTATCGTGTGGGCGAGCTCAGCACTGCCGACAAACCGGTGTTTGTAAGCTATAACCTGTGTAAGAATTATAAGGAAGTGACGCCGATCCACGTGTGGGTCAACCTCGTAAAAAATGATATTCTCGACACTGAGGCTTTCAAGCAGTGGAGTCCTGAGTACAAGGATGCTGAGTTCATCCTTGAGGACGGCAAATATGTCTGCGGCTGGGCCATTGAGAAGATGTCAAAGTCGATGTACAACGTGGTCAACCCCGACGACATTGTGCGTGACTACGGCGCTGACACGCTCCGTCTCTACGAGATGTTCCTCGGTCCGGTTGAGGCCAGTAAGCCTTGGGATACCAATGGCATCGACGGCTGCTTCCGTTTCCTGAAGAAGCTCTGGAGCCTGTTCTGGGAAAACCGCACCGACAAATGGCTCGTCGACGACGCTGATCCCTCGAAGGATAGCTTGAAGAGTGTGCACAAGCTCATCAAGAAGGTGACCGGCGATATCGAGTCGTTCTCTTACAACACGAGCATCTCTGCTTTCATGATCTGCGTTAGCGAGCTCGGTCAGCAGAAGTGCCACAACCGTGAACTGCTGCGCGACGTGGTCATCCTCATTGCTCCCTTTGCTCCCCATATCGCTGAGGAGCTGTGGCAGCAGCTCGGCGAGAAAGGATCGGTATGCGACGCACAGTGGCCGAAATGGAACGAGGCTTACCTGCAGGACAATGAGTTGCAGATGACTGTCAGCTTTAATGGCAAGGCCCGCTATCAGAAGATGTTCCCCGCTGATGCCTCGAAAGACGACATCCAGCAGGCTACGCTCGACGACGAGCGCAGCAAGAAGTATCTCGACGGCAAGCAGATCGTCAAGGTCATCGTCGTGCCCAAGAAGATTATCAATATCGTTATCAAATAATTTATGACCATTGATCATCGTATCATATACAACGAGGCTAAGGATTATGTAGGCATAACCCTTGGCCTCGTTTTGTATGCTGCCGCCTTCACCATCTTTCTCCTGCCCTATGAGATTGTCACGGGCGGCGTGACGGGTATGTCGGCTATCATCTACTATGCGACGGGGTTTAAGATTGAGAACACTTACATGATCATCAACCTCGCCCTGCTCGTCGTGGCGTTGAAGATTCTTGGATGGAAGTTTCTGATGAAGACGATCTATGCCATCTTCACGCTCTACTTCCTCTTGAAGTTCGCGCAGATACTCATGCCGATGGATGCTTCGGGTCACTATGTCAAGATTCTCGGACCGGGACAGGATTTCATGTCGCTGCTCATCGGCTGTTGCTTCACGGGATCGGCACTTGCCATTGTCTTCCTCAACAACGGATCTACTGGCGGAACGGACATCATTGCCGCCTGCGTCAATAAATATCGCGATTTATCGCTGGGTCAAGTGCTCATGGCCGTGGACTTCTGTATCATCGGCTCCTGCTTCTTTTTCCCGCAGTTCGGAGACTTTCTTGGCCGGTCCCACAAGGTGGTGTTTGGTTTCTGCACCATGGTGGTGGAGAATTTCATGCTCGATCATGTGATGAACATCCAGCGGCAGAGTGTGCAGTTCATGATCTTCTCGAAGAAATATCAGGAGATCGCCAACGCCATCGGCACGCAGATGGAGCATGGTGTGACGATTCTCGACGGACACGGATGGTACACCGGACAGGACATGAAGGTGCTCTGTATCCTTGCCAAGAAAAACGAAAGCGTCGCTATCTTCCGTCTCATCAAGATGATCGACCCGCAGGCTTTCGTCAGCCAGAGTTCTGTCATCGGTGTGTATGGCGAGGGCTTCGACCGCATCAAAGTCAACGTGCCTAAGAAACTCAAGAAAAAACAGAATATCCTCGACATTCCGCCTGTTGCCAATGACCAGGTGGATCAGGAACAAAACAATAAAGCATGAAAATAGTTTTTGCTACGAACAACCAGCATAAGCTGCGCGAGATACGTGAAATCCTCGGTCCTGACTTTGAGATTGTCTCTCTCAGTGACATCGGTTGCCACGAGGACATCCCTGAGACAGGCAACACGCTTGAGGAGAATGCCCATCAGAAGGCTGAGTATATCTTTGACCACTATCATCTCAACTGCTTCGCCGACGACACGGGACTGGAGGTAGAGACCCTCGGCGGTGCGCCGGGCGTGCACTCTGCCCGCTATGCCGAAGGCACAGACCACGACAGTGAGGCCAACATGGCGAAACTCCTGCGTGAGCTCGACGGTAAGAACAACCGCCGCGCACGTTTCCGCACGGTCATCTCGCTGATCACCATGGAGGGCGACAACCCAGTGTGCAGTCGTGAATATCAGTTCGAGGGCGAAGTGCGCGGACGCATCGCTACCGAGAAACACGGCATCGAGGGCTTTGGCTATGACCCGCTCTTCATCCCTGACGGCTATGACAGGAGTTTCGCTGAACTGGGAGAAGAGATTAAAAACAAGATCTCGCACCGCGCTAAAGCCGTTGAGCAGCTTGCCGTGCACTTGAAAAGTGAGATGCTGTAAATAGCTTTTTTATAGACTCTATAGAAGCTATAGTTGCTATAGAGTCTATAGTTTCTATAGCTTCTATCGTTTTTTTATCTTTAACGCCCTTCAATCAACGCCGCCATGAGAAAGTATCGTCTGCTTCTTTTCATCCTGTTCTTTCCGCTCCTGCTCCATGCTCAGTGGAAAGCCTACCTGAGCTACTACGATCCTACCGAAATCGTGGAGGGCGAGGGAAAGACCATCTATGTGCTGGCCTCGGGTGGCCTTTATCGTTACGACCGCAGCGACCAGAGCCTGACAACCTACGACAAGATCTCGGGACTCAGCGACTGCGGCATCGCACACATCGGATGGTTGCAGAAGGCCAAGAGGCTGGTCATCGTCTATGACGATTACAACATCGACTTGCTCTCGCCCAATGGCGATGTGGTGAATATGACTGACTATCAGGACTATTCCACCACAGACACCAAGACTGTCAACGGCGTGGATGTCAGCGGCAGCATGGCGTATCTCTCCACCGCCTTTGGTATCGTGGCGCTGAACGTGGCCGATGCAGAGATCACCAATACCTACAGACTGGGCTTCTCGGTGAACTACTCCTATGTCAAGGACGGGTATCTCTATGCTGCCAGCGCTGCCAATGGACTCTATCGTGGCAAGATGACTGACAATCTCCTCGACAAAGCCAACTGGACTCGGGTAGGGGGATATGCTGCCAAGCCCAGCACGGTATCGGAAGAGCTCAAGGCGCTCGTCAAGACACTACAGCCAGGAGGACCAAAATACAACTATTTCGGGTTTCTGAAAATGTATGATGGAAAGCTGTACAGCTGCAATGGTACGGTGAATATGGATCCGGGATGTATACAAGTGCTGAGCAACAGCGAGTGGTCTTTCTTTCAGGACGACATCGCATCGCAGACAGGTATCAACTATCAGGATGTCTTCTGCCTTGATATCGACCCTCGTGACAACAGCCACGTGATGGCCGGATCGCGTGAGGGACTTTATGAGTTCCGCAACGGACAGTTTGTTAAGCTGTGGAACGACGGGAATTCTCCCATCGAGAGTTTCGACAAGAAGAGCAAAGACTATCAGTTGGTCTTTGGCGTGATGTATGACAGGGACGGAAATCTATGGGCGCTGAACAGTCAGGCTCCCACGCAGTCGATACTGGAATATACCAAGGACGGTGAGTGGAAGTCGTTTCCTCACGAGGAACTGATGAAACTGAAATATCTGTTTCCGGAACCCCAGAGTCTCGGCACGTTGAAAGGTATGATGACCGACAGCCGCGGCTTGGTATGGTTTGTCAATGATCACTGGACCGTGCCGTCGTTCTATGCTTACCAAGCAGAGACCAATGCGCTCAACAGCTATCAAGGACCTTTTGTCAATGAAGATGGCACTTCTTTGAATATCACCTCTTGCCAATGTATTACAGAGGATAAAGACAACAACATGTGGATAGGTACCAACATAGGACCGTTTATGTTGGAAACTGACCAAATCACTGCTATAAGTCCTATTCTCACTCAGGTGAAGGTGCCACGCAACGATGGTACGAACTATGCCGACTATTTACTCTCCGGAGTAAACATTCAGAGCATTGTCGTCGACAAGAACAATCGTAAGTGGTTCGGAACCAACGGCAATGGCTTATATCTCATCGCTGCTGACAACATCACGACACTGGCTCACTTCACCAAAACCAACAGCAAACTGCTGTCAGACAATATTCTCTCTTTGGCCCTTAATGACGCAACGGGGGAACTCTTCATCGGCACGGATAAGGGATTGTGCTCTTATACCGGCAACTTTAGTGACTCCAGCAATGGCATGACAAAGGACAACGTATGGGCTTACCCAAATCCTGTGAAACCTGACTATACCGGTGCCATCACCGTCACCGGACTGGAGAATGGTGCCAGCGTGAAGATTGTCACGAGCAACGGCGTGCTGGTCAACGAGGGCATAGCCAGCAATGGAGAGTATAAATGGTATGGCATCAACAGAGACGGCAAGCGTGTGGCCAGTGGCGTCTATATGGTGGAAGTAGCAACCAGCGAAGGTGAGAAAGGCGTGGTATGCAAAGTAGCTATTGTAAGATAAGTATTGCTTTCTTCTTCTTTCTTTTAGCGATATTGCTGTTTGTCGGCTATACGCCTACAAACGATGGTGACGGATACATAGATTATGCGCTGATGTCGCTAAAAGACGGGCAGCCCTATCCTTCACACTCCACTATTCTGGGTCAGCCTTTTATTTGGAACATCGGACAAATCAATCTGATCGCTCTCTCGCTATGGCTGACACGCAGCATCGTACCTGTGCTGGTGCTGATGTGTGCCCTAAAGGCAGCGACAGCTTACGTCGTTGCACGGATTGCTGAACTGCTTTTCAACCATCGCACGGGGCTCATCGCCATCCTGCTCTATATTGCTTATCCCAACAACTGGGGGCAGAGTACCATGCTGCTCTCTGAGATTCCCTCTGTAGCACTCGCCCTTACGGCTTTGTATCTCACGTTGAAGTACAACCGCGCAAAGACGTGGATAGCGGCAGGCCTTTTGTTTGCCATCGCCACATGGATACACCCCATCTCTCCTATTTACATTGGTTCCGCGCTTCTTTATCATCTTTTCTTCAACCGCAAGCAGATTTTCAGGCGATATGCTTGTGTCATAGGAGGCTATGCAGCCTTGCTCATTGCTGTAGGCACTTCCTGCTATTTGCGCACAGGCTATTTCCTTACGCAGCCTACCACAGTGTGGTTTAACTTTGTCGCCAATACTTATGAGAAGAGCACAAAGGTGGACTACACTCAGCCCGTTTACCCTAAAGGCACAGCCCGCTGCATCGCTAACCGTGAGAAGCTTACTGCCCTGCAATGCCGCGACATCTGGAGACAGCGCTCTCTGCAATGGCTCGGCAACCACAAAATCGCCTATCTGAAGAAAGTGCCCGGACGGCTCTTCTGGATGTATTACGAAGACATTGATAACATAGCGGCGTTTTTGAAGGATAAGCAACACGCCGAGAACAACTATGTCACGTTGCCTGTCACCTCAATGGCACATCAGATCAATAGTCTCTCGCCGATTCAGTATTTTGCGCTTATCAACGAAATCTTTTATCTCATCATTGTTTTGATGGCTGTTACGGAGACAGTACAGTTGCTCCGCAAGCGAGATGATTGTAGTCTATTCCTACCCTTGTTTATCATTGTTGCCGGTTCTTTAGCCTTAGTGCTGGTTTCTCATGGTGAGACTCGCTTTAAGGCTCCTTTCATACCTTTCTTGTTTATGTTGGCTGCAAGTGTGTCTATCAAGATGCGGAACACCTAAATCAACGATGTCGGATGATGGTCGTATGATGTAAATTTCGTGACAAAACACCTTCAACTTTCTGTTGCATTCCAGAGAGCGAAGAAGACTGATAATTACCGAAAACAGCATTCAAAGTCACAAAAAACTATCGTGAAAACACCATCTCAGTGAGATGTTAGGTAGAAAACGGTACTTTGATGCGATGAACACGGTACTTTGACAGGGTCAGAAAGGTACTTTGACGAGAAATTCTCTAGAGAATTTTTCATCAAAAAGCCTTCCTGACAATCTCATAAAATGTTCGTTTTTCGGAAGTCTTTATTAATCAAGCGATTAGAAAATCGCACTATTTTCGCAAAAATCGGAGCAAGAGGCACCTTGCTCGCAAAGAATCGATTCTCAGAGCCTGTTTTTTGTCAGTTTACCCGACAAATATGCCTAATCCTCTGCTGGGACTTGTGCCGCAGCATCCTGCCTTTTCTTGTTCCCGTCTCGCTGCTGTCTGCCGATGATGTGAGGTATGTAAGTCAGGCAGTATTGCTGATGAAAATCAGAGCCGTTCAGCGATAATTCATCATTTCTTGTATTTTTTTCCTTAGAATCCCCCTTTTTTAAAAGAAAGTCCTACAACCCACAATGCAAGTCAAAAAGATTTTGTAAATTTGCACTTGGCGCTTGATTCGCTTAAAATAGAGTATGATCAGATTATCAAAATCAGTGGTGGGTAAGGCAGAGAGTGCTGCCGTAGCCCATGTCATAGAAGATATCGGCTACCTGGGAATGGGAGCCACAGTAGGAGAATTTGAAAACGAGCTGCAAGACTACATCGGTGGCGGCCGTCGCTGTCTGTGCGTCAACAGTGGCACAGCGGCTCTTCATTTAGCCGTGCAAGCTTGCACACGGCCGGGCGACGACGTGCTGGTGCCCTCGTTTACGTTTGTTTCGTCCTTCCAGGCCATTACCGGTGCCGGTTGCCATCCCGTGAGCTGCGACATCGATCCCGAGACACTGACGCTCGACCTCAAGGACGCCGAGCGCCGCATCACACCGCACACTACGGCGATGATGCCGGTCTACTATGGCAGCAACTGCCGCATGGCCGAGCAGTATCAGGCTTTCGCCCGTGAGCACGGACTGCGCTGCATCGAGGATGCGGCGCATGCCTTCGGATGCAAATGCGGCGACCGCAAGATAGGATCATTTGGCGATGTGGTCTGCTTCAGCTTCGACGGCATCAAAAACATTACCTCCGGAGAGGGCGGCGCTGTGTTCACTGCCAACGAGGATACCATCCGGAAAGTCAGCGACGCCCGCCTGCTCGGTGTGCAGAAAGACTCGGAGAAGCGCTACGCCGGCCAGCGCAGTTGGGTGTTTGACGTGGTGGATCAGGGCTATCGCTACCACATGAGCAACATCTTCGCCGCTATCGGTAAGGTGCAGCTGACGCGCTTTGAGCCTGAGTTTGCCCCAGCCCGACGCCGTATCGCCTTGGAGTATACCCGCAGACTGAAAGACAACCCCGACGTGAAGCTCATCGAGATGGACTATGCCAACGAGATTGTGCCGCATATCTTCCCGCTGGAGATCCTCCACGGCAAGAGAGAGAAACTCGATCAGATGTTCAAGGAGAAGGAGATACAGTATGGCATACAGTACCGTCCCAACCACCAGCTGTCGTATTTCAAGGCCGATTATCATCTGCCCGTGACCGAGGACGTGTACCGGAAGGTGATCTCCATCCCCATGCATCCTGAGTTGACCGAGGACGACATCACGCTCATCTGCGACACCATCAACAGCCTATAGTTTCACTAAAAATACAATCGATACATGAAAGTGGTCATCCTTGCCGGCGGCTTCGGCACCCGGCTCTCTGAGTATACCAAGCTCATCCCCAAGCCCATGGTGGAGATAGGCGGAAAGCCTATCCTGTGGCATATCATGAATCACTATGCACGGTATGGTTACAAAGACTTCGTCGTGGCACTGGGCTACAAGGGCGAGGTCATCAAAAACTATTTCCTGCAATACTATTCCTTGGGCAACGACTTCACCATCGACCTGGCCAACAACCACGTGGAATATATCAATGAGCATCCCGTCGACTGGCGCGTCACACTCGTCGACACCGGTCAGGGCTCGATGACGGGCGGAAGACTTAAACGCCTCAAGGATGTCATCGGCAACGAAGACTTCATGTGCACCTACGGCGACGCGGTCTCCAATGTCGACATCAGCCGCCTCGTGGACAGCTACCACCGGTCGGGCAAGAAAGCCATTGTCACCGCTGTGCACCCCACGGCCCGCTTTGGCGAACTGCAGCTCGACGACGACGGCCTCGTCCGTTCGTTCAAGGAGAAGCCGCAAGTCAATCAGGGATGGATCAATGGCGGTTTCTTTGTCTTCAATCCCGTGATATTTGACTATATCGAGGGCGACCAGACCACTTTGGAGCGCGAGCCTCTTGAGCGCTTGGCGGCTGAAGGCGAGCTGGCCAGCTACCGCCACGACGGGTTCTGGCAGTGCATGGACACCGTGCGCGACCGCGACCTGCTCAACAAGATGTGGGAGGAGGGCAATGCCCCTTGGGCGAAATAACTGATTAACGCTCCATCCCGCTTTTTCTCATTCAACCAATATCATGGCTAATTACGAAATCAGACCGCTGCAAGAAAAGATGCTCGGTGTGCTCGAGGCTATTGACAAGACCTGCAAAGCCCACGGGCTGACCTACGGCATCTTTGCCGGAAGTCTCATCGGCGCCGTGCGTCACAAAGGATTCATCCCATGGGATGACGACATGGACATACTCATGCCGCGTCCCGACTATGAGCGCTTCATCGCCCATAGCCGCGAATGGCTGCCCGAGCCTTACGAGTTTGTATGTGCAGAGAACGACCCTGCCTACCCGCTGCCTTTCGGAAAGGTGCAGGACGCCTCTACCACACTCATCGAGCGTATGCACCTGAGCTACCTCGGCGGCATCTATGTCGACGTGTTTCCGCTCGATGCTGTACCCACCAACAAGCTGGTGCGCTGGGCCCATTTCATGCATTACGAGTTTCTCCGTCAGGCGCTCTACTGGATCCACCGTGACCCTTACCGCCATGGCCACGGCCCCAGCTCGTGGATCTTCCTGCTCACCCGCCGCGTCACCACCCTGCCGCGGCTGCAACAGAAAATCAGACGCATACTCACACACTATGATTACGATACCACAAAGTATGTCGCTGACTATACCGACGGGCTCAAAGGCGTCATGACCAAAAGTGTGGAGGGAGTCTATGCACCCTACGAGTTTGAGGGCAAGACCTTCATGGGCGTGAAGGACTGTCAGCACTATCTCACGCAGATGTATGGCGACTATATGAAGCTGCCGCCGGTGGAAAGCCGCAAACAGCATAACTTCGACTTGTTGGAACTCGACAAGCCCTACCGTGAGTTTAAAGGCGTGGACAAACAATAAAGCAAGGAAAAATAACACATATCACCATCATGGAAAATATTCTTATCAATGACATAAAGCACACCTTGCAGGGGCTCACTCCTGAGGAGCGTGCTAAGTTTAGCGGTGCTACCATCCTCGTCACAGGATGCGCCGGCTTTCTGGGCTACTATATGATGCACTTCTTCGACGCTGAGGCTGAGGAGCTTGGCATCAAGAAGGTCATCGGTCTCGACAACTTCATGCTGGGACGTCCGGGATGGATACAAAAGCTCGAGGCCAATCCGCGCTTTGACATTCAGAAGTTCGACATCATCAAAGACCGCATCGAAGACGTGGCGGGAGCCGACGAAGCCAATCTGATCATTCACATGGCATCCATCGCTTCGCCAATGTTCTATCGCCAGTACCCCATCGAGACGCTCGACGCCAACATCTGGGGACTGCGCCGTCTGCTCGACTACTATTGCGAGAAGCAGGTGCGCGGCTTTCTCTTCTTCTCCTCCAGCGAGCTCTATGGCAATCCCGACCCTGCCCACGTGCCCACGTCCGAGGACTATTACGGCTATGTCTGCGCCACGGGACCGCGCAGCTGCTATGACGAGTCGAAGCGATTCGGCGAGACGATGTGCATGCTCTTCGCTCAGAAATACAACATGCCCATCGGTGTGGTGCGCCCCTTCAACAACTATGGACCGGGTATGCGCATTGGCGACAAGCGCGTGCCTGCCGACTTCGCGCTCAACGTGATGCAGGGCAACGACATCGTCATCCTCTCCAACGGCACGCCGACACGTACGTTCTGCTATATCGCTGACTCGGTATGCGGTTACTTCAAGATACTCTTGCACGGAAGTTACGACTATTTCAACATTGGCATTGAGAAGCCTGAGATCACCATCGCACAGCTCGCCGAAATCTATCAGAAGGCCGGCAGCGAGATCTTCGGCTACAAAGGACAGGTGCGCTACGCTACGTCAGACGACAAGCAGTATCTCACTAACAACCCACAGCGCCGCTGCCCCGACATCTCCAAGGCACGCCGTGTGCTCGGCTACAATCCTACCATTCTGGTGGAAGAGGGCGTGGCACGCTTCCTGCAATTCCTCAAGGAGAGCCCGGAGAGTGAGTATAAATGGTAAAAACAACAGCTTTTTAATTAACACGATACAGGTATTATGACTATTACTGTTTTCGGCCTGGGCTTCGTGGGACTCACCACGTCGCTGGGCTTTGCGGAATATGGACACACTGTCTACGGCGTGGAGGTAAACAACGAGCGTCTGAGCACCATCCAGAGCGGTAAGCTGCCCTTCCTGGAGCATGGGCTCGACGAGGCGCTTACACGTCATCTCAACCATCGCTTCTATGCTATTGGCACCGACGCTTTAGCTGAGGCGGTGGCAAAGAGCGATTGCGTTTACTACTGTGTGGGTACGCCATACGGCAAGGACGGTCAGGCTGACCTGACCTATCTGCTCAAAGCGATCGACCAGACGCTCGCCGTCAGACCTAAAGACAAGTACCAGGTGCTCGTCGTCAAGTCAACGGTGCCCCCTTCGACAACGTCGTCAAAGGTCATCCCGCACATCGAAGCCACTGGATTGAAGGTGGGACAGGATCTCGGCGTGGCCAACAACCCCGAGTTCCTGCGTGAGGGACATTGCTGGGATGACTTCATGCATGCCGACCGTATCGTGCTCGGGGTGAGCGACGACCGCTCGGCCGAAGTGCTGAGAAATATCTATGCCACCGTCTCCGCACCGATTCACTGCGTGACACTCAACACAGGCGAGTTTATCAAATACCTCTCCAACACACTGCTTGCCACGCTCATCAGCTACAGCAATGAGATGAGTGTGGTGGCCGACACCATTGGCGGAATCGATACCGCTAAGGCTTTCCACATCCTGCATGAGGATAAACGATGGAACAACGCGCCGATGGCATCCTATGTCTATCCCGGTTGCGGATATGGCGGATACTGCCTGCCAAAAGACACCAACGCGCTCTATGCCGTGGCGCGTACGGCCGGCTTCGACGCTTCTGTCCTGAAAAACGTCATCGCCACCAACGACCATATGCCCGCTTTCATCGCCGACAAGATCGCCAAAGCCGTCGATAACAACCACAATGCGGTCATCGGACTGCTTGGCCTCTCCTTTAAACCGGGCAGCGATGACGTGCGCGACACGCCAAGCGCCAAGATTGCCAAGGAGCTGATTGCACGCGGCTTTACGCATATCATCGGTTATGATCCTGTCGCCATGGAAGAGTTCAAAAAGCACTACGACTTGACGATGGACTACGCAGCTAACTACGACGACATCCTCAACCACGCTGACGTGCTCGCCATCACCACGGCATGGCCTGAGTTCAAGGATGTGCGCAAGCAGACGGATAAGACGGTTGTCGACTGTCGCTATATGCTGTAAGATATAGGCCGCTGCTTTCATGCGCTGCTTTAGAGAGTTTTTATTAACTTTGTAGCAACAATTATCAAGTAAAAGTACAATACTACATACATGGGAAAAATTATTCTGACAGGTGACCGCCCAACGGGCAAGCTCCACCTGGGACACTATGTGGGCAGCCTGCGCCGTCGCGTGCAGCTGCAAAACGAAGGCGACTACGACCGCATGTTTGTCTTTATGGCTGACGTGCAGGCACTCACTGACAATGCCGACAACCCGGAGAAGATCCGGCAAAACATCGTGGAGGTGGCTCTCGACTATCTCTCTGTGGGACTCGACCCGAAGAAGTGCACGCTCTATATCCAGAGCCGTATTCCTGAACTCGCTGAGCTCACCACCTACCTGATGAACATTGTCACCGTGAGCCGCGTGCAGCGCAACCCAACGGTGAAGACCGAGATCAAGATGCGCAACTTCGATACCAACATCCCGCTTGGCTTCTTCTGCTATCCTGTCTCCCAAGCTGCCGACATTGCAGCTTTCAAGGCTACTACCGTGCCCGCCGGAGAGGATCAGGAGCCTATGCTGGAGCTCACCCGTGAACTGGTCAACCGCTTCAACCAGATCTATGCGCCCGTACTCGTGGAGCCGCAGATCATGCTGCCCGAGAACGCTACCGCACGCCGTCTGCCCGGTACCGACGGTAAGGAAAAGATGAGCAAGAGCCTGGGCAACTGCATCTATCTCTCCGACGATGCCGACACGGTGTGGAAGAAGGTCAAGGGTATGTACACTGATCCGACGCACCTCAATGTCTCTGATCCCGGTCATGTGGAGGGTAATGCCGTCTTCACTTATCTCGATGCCTTCTCTACGGATCAGGACTTTGCAGACTTCTGGCCTGAGTTCAAGAACCTCGATGAGCTGAAGGCTGCCTATACAGCCGGCGGCATCGGCGACATGAAGTGCAAGAAACTGCTCAACAATGTGCTCAACCGCATTCTTGACCCGATCCGTCAGCGCCGCAAGGAGCTGGAGAAGGACATCCCTGCTATCTTCGACATTCTGAAGAAGGGTTCTGACGATGCCCGTGAGGTGGCTGCCAAGACAATGGATGAGGTGCGCCGCGCCATGCGCATCGACTATTTCGAGGACACTGAGCTGATCCGTCAGCAGCAGGAGAAATTCAACAATGCGAAATAAGAGACTGCTTTTAGATCACCAAACACCGACAAGACGTCCCAAACGTTTGGTGGTCTGAAAGAAATCTCGTATCTTTGCAAACGTCTTATACGCCGGTCATCCCATAAGCAGGATGACAGTGCGAAGAAACAGAGTGCTATATATAATGAGGTATAGTTCTATAATATGGTAGAGCCCTATATTATATATAATAAGGTGTATAGGACAGTGTCGCTCTCATAGTTCAATGGATAGAACGTAGGTTTCCTAAACCTTTGATCTGGGTTCGATTCCCAGTGAGAGTACTTTTGAGCTTTATGCGTTTTCAAGTTCCAACATGATCTCATCCACACAATAGGCATCGCTCATATTGTGGAGATGATATTCCAAATCGCACATATATTGATAGACATGTGTCTCGTAAAAGATGCGCAGGGCCTTGCTTTCCGGTACATTCAGCCGTTGGGCAAGTAAAGAGATGATGCGTGCAAACTTCATCTCCAGGATGGTTTTGTTGATATAGGGATTGTCTTTGATCATAATGAACTGATTTCTGTGGATTCTTTATAGGTGAGATACTGGTCAATGACGGATTGGCTGGTGATGCAAATCTGATTGTTGGGCCGGTGATAGCTGAGTCTTTTCAAGGCTTCTTCCGCCGTTATCAAGTCAGCAGCATAGAGCTCTACGGTATTGAAGACCCTGTCATTAGCGATTCCTCCTTGTATAATGTCGTATTTTTGCCACTCTGTTCCTCCTTTGCGATTGGAAACGACAAAGTCCAGCCAAGCACGATCGTATTGTTGGAAAGTAAGAATGGACTTACCGTCAAGCAAGGCCTGATCTAAATTGAAATCGTAAATATTGAGGTATTTCTTTTTCCCATTGTTGGCAGGTCGCATTGCCCAGGAGACCGCTTGCTGTTGCAAGTCTGTGACATAGAATCCCTTTCCAAAGTCTAAATGGTTGCGGCCTATATGCGCTAAAGGATTGGAGATGATATCAGTAGAGCAGTGATAAACGATCATAATCCTCCCTCCTTTACAAAATTGGGGTTATGACGAAGGATATAAGCGAGCAATTCGTCAACGATATATTCTTTGCCTTGTGTGTGCAAAGCCTCGTAGCTGGGATACAGAAAATGCTCTATCCCATCCGTCTTGTTGAGTTCGGCTACAATGTCTCTGCCGCTCATCCTTAATCGCTCCGCCAAGTTCTCTATACTAAATACAGCAAACTCAGTCTTCCGCACTTCTTTGTCTTGCTCAGATTCCATCATTTCATTTTTGTCACAAATTTAAGTAAAAAGTGCGAGAATCCAAACAGATAAACGAAATATTCAAAGGGTTTCTTTGCTTGTTTTGGCTTTTTATGTTATCTTTGCCACTATATAACTAAAACACACGACTATGCTGGGAGCAATCATTGGCGACATTGTGGGATCGCGGTTTGAATTTGACGAGACACCCGCAGACAATTTTGAACTGTTTCTCGATAAGCCACGCTGCGACTATACCGACGACTCGATCATGACGATCGCCGTGGCCGATGCGATCCTCAACCATCGTACCTACAGCGAATCGCTGCACGACTGGGGACGTCGCTATCCCAATCCTAAAGGAGGGTACGGCAATATGTTTGCCGAATGGCTGAGCAGCGATGAACCTAAGCCTCACAACTCATGGGGCAACGGCGCTGCCATGCGCGTGAGTCCGGTGGGCTGGCTCTTCGACGAATACCACGAGGTGATGGACGAGGCCAAGAAGAGCGCACAGTGCAGCCATTTGCATAAGGAGGCCATACGGGGCGCTCAGTGCGTAGCTACGCTCATCTACTGGCTGCGCACCTGCCGTATCACCAAGGAAGAGATAGAGAGCGCCGTAAAGCATAATTTCGGCTATGAGCTGCCACCGCTCGGTGACATTATGAAGATAGGCGCCGAGGGTCATTTCGACTCGTCGTGCCAGGAAACAGTGCCATGGGCTGTCCGTTGCTTCTTGGACAGCAACAGCTTTGAAGGTGCCATCCGCAATGCCGTCATGACGCGTGGCGACACCGACACGAAAGCTGCCATTACCGGCTCCATCGCAGAGGCCTTCTATGAAGTGCCCGACACGCTCTACGAGCAAGCCTGCTCCTATCTTGAGCCCGACATGCTTGACATCGTGCAGCAATACTACCAGCGTATGCAGGAAGACTTGTAAAGAGTGAATGACAAAATAACAATAAACGAATGACGAAGTAAAAATAATCAAATGACGAAATAAAAAATCCCCGCCAAGCAAGTGGCTTGGCGGGGATTTCTTATGGTTGTCTGGACGTGGCAAAGCCATCATGGCTTTGCCTTACGTCTGTGATATTATGTCTGTGCCTGTACTTCGGTCAGTGCCTCTTTCTGATCCTTCTCGCCCTTCTTGCCGAGGATGAGGTAAGCGATTGGCGATGCGAGGAAGATAGAGCTCAGCGTACCGACAAACACACCGATGATCATAGCGAATGAGAAGCTGCGTGTGGAGTCACCACCAAGAATGAAGATGGCGAGCAACACGATGAGCGTACTGGCTGACGTGTTGATGGTACGGGCCAAGGTCTCGTTGATACTCAGGTTGAAGAGTTCATATTTGTTGCCCTTCGGATGGTTGCGCAGGTTCTCACGGATACGGTCGAAGACCACCACTGAGTCGTTGATATCGTAACCGATCACCGTCAGGATAGCGCCGATAAACGTCTGGTCGATCTCCAGCGAGAAGCCGATCCAACCGTAGCACAATGAGTACAGACCGATGACCATCGTCGTATCGATGGCAAGGGCGGCGATGGAACCCACGGAGAAGCCCAGGTTGCGGAAGCGCAGCAAGATGTAGAGGAAGATGAAGAACAGGGCAAGACCCACACTGAGGAAGGCGTTACGCGTGATGTCCTTAGCCACAGACGGGCCGACCTTGGAAGAACTGATGATAGAGCCGCCCTGGCGGATATCAGGATTCTTGAAGGCGTCGACATTTGCCTGGCTGACGAAGCCACCCTTCTTCAAGGCGTTGTAGAGGATTGTCTCAGCCTTGTCGTCCTCGGTGGGCTTGTTGCTGTCGATATTCCAGTTGGTCGACACACGGATGGTCTTGCCGTCGGTACCGATAGCGATGACGTTTGTCGTAGCAGGCTTGCCGGCGTTAGGACCGCTGGTGTTGACAAAGGCGTTGCTCAGCACGTTGCGCACATCCTCCACAGGAACGGACTTGTCGAGTGTGACAACATAGTTGCGGCCCCCCGTGAAGTCAATGCCTAAGCTCAGTCCGCGCACTGCGAAGCTGACGATGCTGATGATGATGAACACAGCGTAGACAGAGAAGCTGGCCTTGAACATGTGCATGAACTTGAAGTTCGTGCCCTGCATGAGGTTCTTGGAGAGCTTGGTGTCGAACTTCAAATGCATCCACTTGTCATGGTTGAGCTTGTAGTCATAGAGCAGACGTGTCAAGTACACGGCACTGAAGAACGAGCAGCAGATACCGATGATCCAAGTGGTTGCGAAACCGCGGATAGGACCGGTACCCACAAGGAGCAGGATCACACCGGTGATCAACGAAGTAAGGTTGGAGTCGAAGATAGCGGAGAAGGCGTTGCTGTAGCCGGCGTTGACGGCCTGCTTCATGCCCTTGCCGGCACGCAGCTCTTCCTTGATACGCTCATAGATCAGCACGTTGGCATCGACGGCGGTACCCAGTGACAACACCATACCGGCGATACCGGACATTGTCAAGGCTGCCTGGAACGACGTAAGGATTCCCAAGGTGAAGAATACGTTGATGAGCAGAGCACCAACAGCGATGCTTCCGGGGATGATGTTATACATTGCCAGCATGAAGACAATCAGCAGCACGAAGGCAATGACGAAGGAGATGAGACCCTGCTGGATGGACTGTGCACCCAAGGTAGGACCGACGACCTCTTCCTGAACGATGTGAGCAGGAGCAGGCATACGGCCGGACTTCAATGTGTTGGCCAGGTCCTTGGTATCCTCAATGGTGAAGTTACCGGAGATAGAGCTCTGTCCACCGTCGATCTCACCGTTGACACGAGGAGCAGAATAGACGACACCGTCGAGCACGATGGCAATAGCCTTGCCCACATTGGCTTTGGTGAGCTCTGCCCAGCGGCGTGCACCGTCAGAGTTCATGGTCATGCTGACCTCAGGCTGACCGGTAATATTGTTGAACTGGTCGGAAGCGTCGGTGACAACATCACCCTCCAGCGGAGCGCGTCCGTTGGTCGTAGTGACCTTCAGGGCGTGGAGCTCGAAGATGTTCTTGGCGCCTACGTCAGCAGGCTTGGCGCTCCAGAGCAGTTTCAGATCAGAGGGGAGCACCTGCTTAGCCACATCGCTGTAGATGATGCGGTTGATGGCTGCGGTATCGCGGACGCTGGCATAGCCGACAACGCTCAACCCCTGATTGGTAGTCTGCAGCATGGCGAGCAGCGGATGCAGCTTCTTTGCCTCGGCGAGCTGAGCGTCGGGAGTCGTCTGCACGCTGGTCTTCTTAGTGTTGTTGAGCTTGAACTTTGGCTTAGCCTGCGTAGTAGCGGGCTTCTTGGCAGCAGCTTTCTGGGTGCTGTCGCTCTTTGCTACCTTGGCAGTGTCGCTCTCGCTGCCGCCATTGGCCATGCGGCTGTCGAGCTGCTGAAGGTAAGGAGCAATCTCCTGAGCGTTGTAGGTTTCCCAAAACTCCAGGTTGGCACTACCTTGCAACAGCTTGCGCATACGCTCGGGCTCGCGGATTCCTGGCATCTCCACCATGATGCGGCCCTCAGCGCCCTGCACTTTCTGGATGTTGGGCTGTACGACGCCGAACTGGTCAATACGTGTTCTGACGACATTGAAGGAGTTGTCGATGGCCGAGTTGACCTCTTCGCGGATGACCTTCTCCACGTCGGCATCGGAGCTGGTCGGTGAGACCTTGCCCTGAAGTTCCTGCGTAGCGAAGACCTCAGCGAGGTGATGGCCGGGAGCATTCTTGTGATAAGCGTCGATAAAGAGGCTGACGAAGTCGCCCTGTGTACGCTCCTGCTCGGCACGTGCGTCTCTCATGGACTTGACAAAAGCCATGTCGGTCTTATGGTCGGCGAGGTTTTCAACGACATCAGGCACGCTGACCTCGAGGATAACGTTCATACCGCCTTTCAAGTCCAGACCGAGACCGATCTGTGTCTCAAGACATTTTTGGTAGCTGTAGACGCCCAAATACTTCACAGAATCTTTGTAATCCTGCTGGGCGATGGGATCTTTCAACTTGGCAGCCTGCTCGTCGTAGTAATGCGTGGCGATAGGGAATGACAAGTAGAAGATGCAAACGAGCGTCAGAAGGACACCGGTTGCAATGACAATTCCTTTGTTTTGCATTTTGTTAGTTTATTATTTTATTTTTCTCTTTTTGTTTTTTCCTTGAGAGTGATCTGCGATTGTTTTCGCATATAAGATGTGCAAAGATAGCTATTTTTTCACGCTTTAGAAAATTTTAGCGAATGTTTTTAGTGTTTGTTGCTCATTTTCAGCCAACAAGCGATAGGATAATGGTCTGAAGCCTTAATGGAGCGGTCGATATGACAGTCGTAGGGCGTGAAGTCGTCGGTACAGAGGATGTTGTCAATGCGCACGTAAAAGCCGTTGACATGATAGCTGATGCCGGGTCCGTTGCCGGTGGCGACATAGCAGTCGGTGAGGTCTTTGGCGATGGTGCGATGGACGTATGACACCGGACTGTCATTGAAGTCGCCGCACACGATGATGGGTGTGCCGCGATGGTAAGCGATATAGCGGGCCACAGCCTCGGCCTGCGGCGCACGCTTCTTCGTGGCCGTGCCGAGTTGCTTGATGAGCATTTTCGAGACATGGCGTGCCGTGTCGGAGGGCAGGTCGCCCTTGACCATGAGCTTGAAGTCGCTTTTCTCTTCGGGACTGAGGCCTGTGCTCTCCAAATGATTGTTGACGACGATGACCGTGCGCCCGTGTATCTGTACGCGAAAGGCAGCGCTCACGTTGCCCTTGGACGCGAATGGTATGCGCTCCTTGCCATGGATGGGGAATTTGCTGAACATCGCTACGACATCACCGCCGTGCATGATCGTATCGCGGAAGGGATAGTCGCTCTGCATCACAGAATCGACATATTGCCCGCCAAGGGCGTTGATATTGGCCTCTTGCAGGCACACGATGTCGGCCTTCTGTGCTTTGATATACTCCAGAACAGGATTGGGATGACTGGCATCACCAAACTGCCAGACGTTGTATGACAGCACTTTGAAACTGCCGGCCGGCGCACTCTGTGGGATGTTGACGGGGCAGTACTGCCTGACGGGAACATAGCTGAGGAGGAAGCCGACGATGGGGATGAGCATGCCGCGCGACTTGATGAACACCCAAAAGACCAGGAAACCGAGGTTGATGATGATGAATATAGGCAACAACAAACCTATATTGCTGAGCATGGGAAAGGTCTCGGGACGCAGCCAACCCGAATATCCTGTGATCAGCAATATGACAATTGTAGCGATATTGACCCCGGCAATGATCTGAAGCGTGACCTGCTTGATCTTCCTCATCATTTCTTGCTTTGGTCGAAGAGCCTTTGTTTCTCCTCGTGTGTGAGGCTGTCGTATCCACTCTTGCGTATCTTGTCAAGGATGCGGTCTACCTCTTCTTGGTTGGCTCTTTTGTTGGCGTTGTAGTCCCAATCGGGATTTTCGCCGCGGTCAGTGTGCTGGTTGTGATGCTGCGAGCGTGCGTCCCACTTGGCTTTGAGATTGGAGAAGAACTGCGTGTTGCCGGGGTGGTAGGACTGTCCGGGATGTTTTCTCCAATAGCGGATGAGGAAATATCCGAAGATCATACCGCCGAGGTGGGCCAGATGAGCCACGTTGCTGCCGGGCATGGAGAGGGCTGAGAAGAACTCGATGGCAATGGAGCCGAGCACCATCCACTTAGCCTTGATGGGGATGGGAATGGGGATGATGAACATCTTCTCGTCGGGAAACATCATACCGAAGGCGAGCAACAGGGCATAGATACCCCCCGAGGCACCCACAGTGGTCAGTCCGTTGAGTTGCGTGGACAGTTGATGCATGACAGTGATCGAGTCGCCCAGGCTGAGTGCCTGCTGTCCGTCGAGCATGAAATAGACCCAGAAGAACTGTGCGATCTCCTGCATCACACCAGCACCTACGCCACAGAAAATGTAATAAAAAAGGAACTTCTTTCCACCCCACACCTGTTCGACGACTGCACCGAACATCCATAGCATGAACATGTTGAGGATGATATGCTCCCATCCACCATGCATGAACATGTAAGTGACCAGCTGGTAGACCTGGAAATTAGAGGCCATGAAAAAGTGAAGGCCGAGGAGGTCATTGAGGTCAATGCCGGTGACGGGCAAGAGCAACTTCATGGCGAGGAATGCCAGGATGTTGATGATAAGGAGATTCTTTGTGACTGTTGGTATTCTGAACATGATATGGCGATTTCGTTGTTGTTATATGGAAATGCATGAAAACTGCTGCAAAATTACGAAAAAAGTCTCTGATATAGCCATAAACACGGCGAATAAGGGACTTTTTTCAGCCTCCATCTCATTTTTTTTGTTTTTTTGTTTGTTTTGTGAAAGGAATGCCCTATATTTGTCAGCGTATTTGCATCATGCAGACAATATAATCACCAAATAAAATAAAATTATGAACAAGTCAGAATTAGTAAGAAAGGTAGCAGAGGGCGCAGGCCTGAACGCTGAGAGTGCAAAAAAAGCTTTGGATGCTACAATTGCAGCCGTAAAGGAAGCATTGGTTGCTGGTGACAAAGTACAGTTGGTTGGCTTCGGTACTTTCGCCGTCAAGGAGCGTCCCGCCCGCCAGGGTGTCAACCCCGCTACAGGTGAGAAGATCCAGATCGCTGCCAAGAAGGTTGTCAAGTTCAATGCAGGATCTGAATTTGAGGATTCCGTGAACAAATAATGTAAATAATTATTTCTGTGTGGTGATGTTATGACTAAAGAATGTTAATTTACTTGTAATGATC
>DAWDCC010000031.1:0-36117 GCA_052355365.1 Prevotella sp.
GGCTTTAATGTGTTAAATTCGAAGATGGCTCAAAATGGACTTTTGACACAACCTCCTCTTTGGCTTTAGGCGGTTGCGGAAAGCGTCGAACTATAATTCGACGAACAGAACGAATAGAATTCGACGAACAGAACGAAATTGAAAGACAGCTGAAAGACCACTCGGAGGAGAGAGGGGAGGCGCAAGAAAGGTACAGGGCCGACGCAAAGATAGTGCTGAACAGACGCAAAGATGGTGCTGGACAGACGCGGGACAAACGGCAGGCCCAGTGCAGGCTCAGAGGCAGGTCAGCTCACAGTGGATGCCGTTGAGGAAGGCCGTGGCAGGCATACGCTTTTTGCCAGCTGGTTGCAATTCCTCTATCGACAGCCATTCGTCGGAGCAAGCGACGAGCAGCTGGTTCTTTCGTACATTGACAGTCCCGGACTTCTCTGAGCAGGCAATGCCGGTCTTAGATGTTTTGAAGATCTTGTAGGTATTGGCTTTGCCTGCTTCACCGTTTGCCGGTTGCATGGTAGTCCAGGCACAAGGGTAGGGGGACAGGCCTCTGACAAAGTCATAGACCTGCTTTGCTGTCATCGTCCAGTTGATCTTGCATGTATCCTTAAAGATCTTCGGTGCCGGACGCAGTTCACTGTCGGTAGTTGTCAGTTGGTTCTGGTCGGTGGAGTCAATGTGCCCGTCGCCTTCGAGTACGAGGTTGATCGTCTCTTCCGCGATGTCTGCGCCTAAGTGCATTAGTCCGTCGTAGACGTATTCGACGTCGGCGTCGTCGGGGATAGGGAATTTCTTCTGCAGGATGATACGTCCCGTGTCGATGTCTTTGTCAAGGAGGAAGGTGGTCACGCCCGTCATCGTCTCGCCGTTGATGATTGCCCAGTTGATAGGCGCAGCACCACGATATTGTGGAAGCAAGGCTGCGTGGACATTGAAGGTGCCGAAGCGGGGCATAGACCAAACAACCTCCGGCAACATGCGGAAGGCGACAACCACTTGCAGGTCGGCATGGTAAGCAGCTAGCTGCTCAACAAAGGCAGGATTCTTCATCTTCACTGGTTGTAAGACAGGGATGCCCTGTTCGGTTGCATAGCGCTTGACTTCTGAGGGCTGGAGATGGTCTTGGTGCCGTCCGACAGGCTTGTCGGGTTGCGTGACCACCGCCACAATATTATATCCATCCTCTACTAACCGGCGGAGCGTACCTACGGCGAACTCTGGTGTGCCCATGAATATGATTTTCAGATCTTTTTTGTTCATCGTCATTTATATTTTCTTTCTGCAAAGGTAGCGAGTTTTTGTGAGAATATATTATAGGTATTCTAATTTTAAAGATGGAAAGGCTCATATAAACAAAAAAAATATTATCTTTGCAAAAAGAAAATAAACAGAAATGTATTAACCATGAGAAAACGGATGATAGCCATGTTGCTGGGCTTAACGATGTGTGGAGCAGTGACCGCGCAAACCCATTATGAAGAGGGTGAAGTGATACTGACACCATACGCCGGTACAGTGATGTCGCGCATGATGGGTAATGAGAACAGTTGGAAGGTTGGTTTGGCTGGAGGTGCCAAGGTTCAGTTCTTCCTAACACCGTCATTTTCTGTGTGCATCGGTGCCAATTACACTCACTTAGGTGCCAAGGATCAGTATCAGTACTATCAGAACGAGAAAACCGGTCCTTATGACTATCGTCTTGACTATATCAATACGGACTATCTGGCTCAAAGATATTTCAACGATAAGCTTTATGTCTTTGCCGGTTTCCATATGGGTTGGCTTTTCAACGCCAAATCAGAGTTGGCTGGACATAGTGCCGATATTAAGGACGAGTTGCACGAAGGCTCATGCAGTGTGCCGGTTGGTATTGGCTGTAACTTTGGCAAACTGAATGTCAATGCACGCTTTGATTATCCAATCAATCGGCTGTCTAAGAGTGCCTTTTCCAAAGAGCTGTTGTCAAAGAAGGCCAGAGAAATGCAAGTGATGGTGACAGTAGGGTACAATATTCAACTGCTGTAAACACTTGCTTGAAACAGAGACGTTTTAGTCATAAGCAAATAAAAAAGATGCTGGAGCATTTTGCTTCAGCATCTTTTCTATTTGCTCGATTGATGATCAGAATTGCCACCAATGCCGTTTCTTAGGGATGTCATCGGGAGAGACTCTCCCCATACTTTCTCGGATGATCTGTGTATAAGTCTTATGCTCGCTGATCATACGGTAGATTTGTCCCCAATCAGGCAGTCCGCCAATATTGCGGTCATCAATGAAGTAATCGGCTTTGATCTTGCGTGAGAAGTGGTTGTTTTTGTTTTCTTCTTCTTCTGGATAGTCCCTGTTGACAGCCCAAAAGTCGACACCACGTTCGTGGCACCAGTCTATAGCGTCCTGGAGGAGTTTCCCTTCCCGTACACTCCAGAGAATCAATCGGTGATGCTCTTTGATGAGCGTACGCAGAGTCTCTGTAGCAAATGGGAGTTCCTTGCCAATTTCCGGGTAGCGGTGCTCTACAATAGTACCGTCAAAATCTACTGCAATTGTTGCCATGGCTTATCGTTTTATGGACGTGTCGTTCTTGTCAGCGTAGTGACTGCTTGAGTAGTTGCCGTAACTACCATAGTTGCCGTAGTTACCATAATTTCCGTAGTTGCCATACTGACGGTAGTTGGTGTAGCGGGCATAACGTCCGTACTTGCCATATCGTCCATAACCGTAATAGTAGCCATTGCGTTTCTTCGACATGTCGATTCCGTTGATGACAATGTTTATCTTAGGCAGCTTCTTCTGGGCGTTGAGAGCATTGACCATTTCGAAACTCTCCTTCGGTGTATAGTCGGCGCGGCAGACAAACACGGTTGCATCGCATACATGACCGATTTGCAAGGTGTCTGTCACAAGGCCTACCGGTGCCGTATCAACGAGGATGTAGTCGTAGTGCTCTCGAAGGTTGATGAAAATCTCGTCGAGGCTCTTTCGTGCCACCAACTCGGCAGGGTTGGGAGGCGTGGGACCCGCCATCAGCAACGTCAGGTTGTTGTTGATGCCCGACGGAACAATTTGCTGGCGGATATCTTCCCATGAAGGCGATTCTTTGACAAGCAGGTTGGTGATGCCGTGATGATAATCATCAATTTCGAAAAGGTCAGCAAGGCGCGGCTTGCGGATATCAAGGCCTACTAAGAGCACACGCTTGCCCAATAGGGCAAAGGACATGGCAAGGTTTGAGGCAATGAACGTCTTTCCCTCACCGGAAGTGGTGGATGTGAACATGATGACTTTCTCGTCTTTCTCCAAGATAAACTGGAGATTGGTACGCATCGAGCGGAAGATTTCCTCCATCTGGTTGTTCTTGTTCTCATGGATAACAATCTCTCCTTTGGTCTTGGCATTCTCCGACGAGACGGCAACATCAGCAATGATTGGTAAGCGAGTGAGGCGTGCGACGTCTTCGTGCGTTTCAATCTTGTAACGGAAGAACTCAAGCAGGAACAAAATAAGTACAGGGATAGCCAGTCCAATGACGAGAGCGATAAGCAGGATCATGCTGCTCTTAGGACTTATCTTGCCCCCTAAAGCAGGGCCGTCAATCAGTTTGCCCTTGTCGGCTGTGGCAGCTAAGGAGATGGAGTTCTCTTCACGCTTTTGTAGCAACATCAGGTATAGTCCGGACTTGACTTCCTGCTGGCGACCGATTTGTGTAAGCATACGCTCTTGCTCAGGCGATTCCCCTACCTGTCCTTGATATTTTCCAAATTGAGAAGCAACAGAGTTGCGTTGGATGTCGAGGTTGCGGCGTGCCTGTTTCAAGGCGCGGCGGATAGCATGGTCCATGTCCTCGATCTGTGTCGTCAAAGGAATCACGGAAGGAGAGTTCTCGCTGGCACTTTGCAACAGCAGGTTACGCTTCTGTACGAGCTGGTTGTAGTTGCTGATGAGGCTTGTTGCGGCATCATCGTTCAGACCTACATTAGAGGGCAACGGCTGGAAGCGGTTGTTGGGGTTGTCCATATAGTTCTGCATCTCGTCGAGCAGAGCTACTTGGGTATTAGCCTCAGAGAGTTTCTGAGAGTACTGGTCCGCATTTGTGAAGGCACTGGTGGCGTTGGCTTTGAGGTCAATCATACCATTGCTTTTTTTGTAGCTTTCGAGTTGTCCCTCAGTATTTCCGAGCTCAGCATTGATTTTTTCAAGACGTCCGTTGATAAACTCTTCGGTACGCTCAGCCACCTCGTTCTTGTCCTCGTTGGCCTGTCTGTTGTAGCAGATAGATAGCTGCTGAATGTAGTCAACGGCACGCTGGGGGCTCTCATCGTTCAATGTCAACAGTGCGATGGTTGTAGTCTTACTGGTTTGTGAGACTTTGAGCTCATTTACATATTTATATGCTGCAAATCGTGGAGACTGTATGTTGACAGTCATCACGTCACCATCTTTCATCGGTACCACGGTATTGGCGTTAAAGCTGATGATACCTGCGCGTGTGCCAATAGTGGCGGGCAGTTGCGTAAATGTCTTGTCGATGCTGAACGGACCGTCGGCCTGATCGTCATTGACGGGTACGTAGTAGGTACCGGTAACGTGATAGCTGTTGCCTGTACGCTCAATCTTTAGGTCGATAGGCGCGTTGAGTCGCTCCAAGTGCGACGGATCCACGTCTACATTGATGGGCTGCGTCTTGTACATAAGTACTTCTTTAACCTTTCCTACGTAGTAATAATTGACGTAGAGTTTCAGGTCTCTAACAGCCTGCTGAGCAAGGGAGTGTGAGGTGAGAATCTCCATCTCATTATCGAAACCGTTAGAATTGGAGATCATACCCAACGTAGCAGTATTGAGCATGTTCGCGCTTCTTCCGCCACCGTTCTGATCGTTGTCCTTAATGAGCAATTTAGCCGATGCCTGATAAATGGGTGTCGTGTAGCGAAGATATACTGCAGCAAGTCCGATACAGATAATCAACGAGAGAATGAACCATTTCCAGTTGAGGATGACAGCAGTGTAAATGTTTGCAAAGCTGAACGTAGACCGAGTCTCTTCGGGCTGAGTCGTGGCCGTTATTTCTGGCTCCGCATTTAAGTTCTGTTCCATTTAGCTGATAATTACTATTGTGAATATTTATTTTATCTTTGGTTTTAGCCTCTCTATATCTTTATTTATTCTATCGCCGACAGTCTTGTGCAAGCTGCAGCAGATATTTGCCGTAGTTGTTCTTTGCCATTGGCTCGGCTTCTCTGATCAGTTGTTCTTTGCTGATCCAACCCTGTTTGAAAGCGATCTCCTCGAGGCATGCTACCTTAAGTCCTTGCCTTTTCTCAATGCATTCGATGAAGGTACTGGCTTCTGAAAGGCTGTCGTGCGTGCCGGTGTCAAGCCATGCAAATCCGCGTGGGAGAGCTTCTACGCGCAGCTTTTTCTGATCGAGATAAGCCTGGTTGACCGAGGTGATCTCCAGTTCTCCCCGTGGGCTGGGCTTGACATTCTTTGCGATGTTCACCACGCTGTTGGGATAGAAATAGAGTCCAACCACAGCATAATTGCTCTTTGGGCGAGCCGGTTTTTCCTCTAGGCTGAGGCAGTTTCCGTCTTTGTCAATCTCGGCCACACCATAGCGCTCCGGATCATTGACGTAGTACCCAAAGACAGTGGCATTTCCTTCGTCAGCCATCTGGCGGCTGTGACGTAAGAGTCCTGTGAAACCAGCGCCATAGAAGATATTGTCTCCCAAGACGAGGCAAACACTGTCGTCACCGATAAACTTCCCTCCTATGATAAAAGCCTGAGCCAATCCGTCGGGGTGGGGCTGTTCAGCGTAAGAGATTGAAACACCGTAACCGCTACCGTCGCCCAGCAGTCGCTTGAATCCCGGAAGATCATAGGGCGTAGAGATGACAAGAATCTCTCGGATGCCAGCCAACATCAGTACCGACAAGGGATAATAGATCATCGGCTTGTCGAAGATCGGGATCAGCTGTTTGCTGATTCCCTTTGTTATGGGATACAATCTGGTGCCAGAACCTCCCGCAAGTACAATACCTTTCATTTCCTATTATTTCTATTTGAGCGCAAAGTTAATAAATTATCTTCAATTAAACCGAGATTCATGCGATATAATTTTGATTTCTCGCTATTTAATTGTATTTTTGCAAAATAATTTGAAATATCAACAATCAACTAAAGAATATTCATTCATGATGGAAATATTTTCCAAGCTTTTTGGAAGGAAGGAACAAGAGAGCAAGACAGGCGGCATGGAAGACTACATGACGCTTGTGCGTGTGTATTTCCAAGCAACTCTTGCCGCTCAGTTGGGTATTAGTAATCTGGCCATGCTGCCCGATTTAAGACTGTTTAAGTCGACCCTGCACGTACCTACGCAAAATAATAAGTTAGGGGTAGGCGAAAAGAGCCATTGCCGCAAGATGATGATGGAAATCTATCACACTGACGAGCAGTTCTTCAAGGAAATCGACCAGAGTATCCGACGTAACTGCAAAAAGTTGCAAGACACGCAGGTGTATATGATCCAGTTCCAGAGCTTCACCCAGGATCTGATGATGCTCATGGGCAACCTGATGAAATTCAAGCTGCGTGTACCTTCTTTCTTCAAGAAGACTATTTACGCCATGACGGAGAAAACAGTCAGCGACATTTTCATGAAGAACGACTACAAGGATCCGAGCGTGATCAAAGCCGTACTGAATGTGCGCAAGCTCAATGCCCGTTTGAACTTCTCCCAGAAGTGGGTGACCGATTTCACCTATCAGGTGATGATGCTGGCCAAGAAAGAGCCGCGCCCAAAGGAAGAAGATGAGAAGAAGAAATAATTACGGGGAAAGGCAATGTTTCTGAGAAAAATGTTTCAGAAAGCTTGCTGTTCTCGCTAAAAATCTATAATTTTGCACAAACAAGTATAGTCATGGATGTCAGTGAGAAGATAATCAATACATTTGTGACACGTGTCAGGCAGCTGATGCTTCAATACGAGGAGCTGAAAAAGGAAAATGCGCGTCTGCACACTGTGATCGATGATAGAGATGCTTCCATCAGTCTGTTGCAAGAACAGCTGAAAAAGGCGGAGAGTGACTATCAGACGTTGAAAACCGCTCGTATGCTGCAAGTGAGCGATATGGACATGGATCATGCCAAAAGGTCTCTGGCCTCGCTCATTCGTGATGTCAACAAGTGCATCACCATGCTGAGTAGCGAAAGTTCTGACAATGACAGAAGAAACTGATAAGATCACCATAAGGCTTCATATCTACGATACAGATATCAGTGTGACTGTGCCTCGGAAAGACGAAGCACTGTATCGTCGTGACGCAGAGTTGATCAATGAGCGTTTGAATGCTTATTACAGCCAGTTCAAACGATTCAAGAGCGATAAGGAGATCCTCTATTTCGCCATGATCGACATAGGACTGCGGCTGCAAGAGTTGCTTCAGCGCAATGACACCAAGCCATATAATGATTTGCTCAAACAGCTTACTTCGGAAATTGAGGACGTTCTCGGAAGCGGGAAGGAAAACGATCAGGAGAGTAAATAATTATATGTCTAATCAACTAACAATATACAATTAAAAATACATGATAGGTATCATCATTACTGCTGTTGTCGCCCTGGCATTGGGCGCGCTGGTCGGATTTTATTACTTCCGCCATATTGCGAAAGGTAAATATAACGAGATCTTGGATGCTGCTCAGAAGGATGCAGACGTGATCAAAGAGAAAAAGCTCCTTGAGGTTAAGGAGAAGTTCCTGAATAAGAAAAGTGAGTTGGAGAAGGAAGTGCAGTTGCGCAACCAAAAGATCCAGCAGAACGAGAACCGTCTGAAACAACGCGAGATCTCCCTTAACCAAAGACAGGAGGAGTTGCAACGCCGCAAGCAGGAGGTGGAACAAGGTCAGGTACGCATCGACAACGAGAAGAAGATCATCACGCAGCGCCAGGCTGAGCTCGAGAAGATGCAGGATCACGAGCGTGCCAAACTTGAGGAACTCTCCGGACTCTCTGCCGAGGAAGCCAAGAAGCGCCTTGTGGAGAGCATGAAGGACAAAGCCAAGATGGACGCAGCAGGCTATGTCAATGAGATCATGGACCAGGCTAAGTTAGACGCCAATATGAAGGCTAAGAAGATCGTTATCCAGACTATCCAGCGAGTAGCCACAGAGACGGCTATCGAGAACTCTGTCAGCGTCTTCCATATCGACAACGACGAGGTCAAAGGACGTATCATCGGCCGTGAGGGACGCAATATCCGTGCCCTTGAAGCTGCCACCGGCGTGGAGATCGTTGTCGACGATACGCCTGAGAGCATTGTCATTTCGGCCTTTGATCCTATCCGTCGTGAGGTTTGCCGTCTGGCGCTTCACCAGCTCGTCGCCGACGGACGTATCCATCCCGCACGTATCGAGGAAGTCGTGGCAAAAGTTAAGAAGCAACTTGACAACGAGATTATTGAGACTGGAAAGCGCACGGTGATCGACTTGGGTATCCACGGACTTCATCCCGAACTGGTGCGTATCATCGGTAAGATGAAGTACCGCTCATCCTACGGACAGAATCTGTTGCAGCACGCCCGCGAGACGGCTAACCTCTGCTCCGTTATGGCTGCCGAGCTTGGGCTCAATCCCAAGAAGGCAAAACGTGCTGGTCTGCTCCACGACATTGGCAAGGTGCCTGACGAGGAGAGCGAGTTGCCCCATGCTCTCTTAGGCGCTAAGATGGCTGAGAAATACAAAGAGAAGCCCGATATCGTAAACGCTATCGCTGCTCACCACGATGAGGTGGAGATGCAGACGCTGCTGGCTCCTATCGTGCAGGTGTGCGATGCTATCTCCGGTGCCCGTCCAGGTGCCCGTCGCGAGATTGTAGAGGCTTATATCAAGCGTCTCAACGATTTGGAAGCCATCGCCATGAGCTATCCAGGTGTGACGAAGACCTACGCCATCCAGGCCGGTCGTGAGCTCCGCGTCATCGTCGGCGCTGACAAGATGAACGATGAGGACAGCACAAAGCTCAGCAATGAGATTGCAGAGAAGATCCAAAACGAGATGACTTATCCCGGTCAGGTGAAGATCACCGTCATTCGCGAGACACGTAGTGTTGCTTATGCTAAGTAATCATCATCGATAAAACATATAAGCCTGCTATTGGCTTCAGAGAACATTCTGAAGCTAATGGCAGGTCTTTTTTTATTTCTTCAATCATGGAACATCCTAAAGTAGCCGTTATCAATGAGGACACGCTTGCCTTGATCGGCATGAAGACATTGCTTGATCAGGTCATGCCGATTATGGAGACGCATACGTTTAATTCTTTGGAGGAACTGCAGCGAAGCGACGAGGGTGGCTTTGTTCATTTTTTCGTCTCACAGGCTGTGCTGCTCAACAACCGCGATTATTTCGTGCAGCGGAGACATCAGATCATCGTCTTCACGCCTACTGAAGACGCTGCCGCACAGCCGTCGGGTTTTCATTGCATTTGTTGCCGTCAGTCCGAAAAGTTGTTGGTCAGACAGCTGTTGGCATTGGAACAGTATGCTCATGGCCACGGCCAACATCTGCCGGTGCAGTCTGCACCTGCCATAGAGAAGAAATTATCCAAACGGGAAATTGACGTGCTCAGACTCATCGTCAAGGGCTATATCAATAAGGAGATAGCCGACAAACTTAATATTGGGTTGACCACCGTCATCACACACCGCAAAAATATCGTCGCCAAGCTTGGCCGACGCAGTGTGTCAGCCTTGACAATCTATGCTGTCATGCACGGATATGTCGATGTCAACAGCATTTAAGAAAAGTAAAAAGGTAGAAAAGTAAAAGGACAAAAAGGTAAAAGGGGATAACGAATAGGATGCTGGTGAGCAGAGAACGGAGGCTACAGAAACTTTGCCAGCAGATGGGCGAACCAGCCGCGGAACTTCTGCCAAGGCGTACGCCAGGCATTCCAGACTTCTTCCGTCAGCTGGAAAGAGTCTTTCTTCTCAGAGTTGAACAGTTGTATCAACTCGTTTGTTGTGCACGGATCGATGATCACGGCGTTTTCCTCATAGTCCCAGGCCAGGCTCCTGGCGTTGAGGTTGGCGGAGCCCACCGTACAGAAGTGGCCGTCAACCATGATGATCTTGGTGTGATGAAAGCCGGGCTTGTACATCCACACCGTGCAGCCATGCTTCATCAGTTGGTGAGCATTGTAGAACCCGCAGTCCGGTGTTAATGGGATATCGCTTTTCACGCTGAGCATGATTTCCACTTTTACGCCACGCTTAGCAGCGTTTTTCAGTGCTTTCTTGATTTTGTGGTTCAGTGTGAAGTAAGGGTTGATGATCATGATGCTGTCATGCGCATCGTTGATGGCGTGGGTGTAGAACTCCCGTATGATTTTGTTTGTCGTGTGCGGCTCCCGGTTGATAATGCCGACCATTTTATCTCCGGCCGTGTCGCATGTGTCGCGCTTCAGCCCATGGAAGTAGCTCACGTCGCCCAGTCCACGATAGTATTGTGGCCCATGGATGTTTTGCCCCGTCACTTTGTTCCATGTGCGCAGGAAGATCGTCTGGAGGGTGTTGACCTCAGTGCCCTCAATACGGCAGTGCATGTCGTGCCATGAGCCCACCTTATCCGTGCCTTTGATGTAGTAGTCCGCCACGTTCATTCCACCAGTGTAGGCAATTCTTCCATCGATGACCACGATCTTTCTGTGGTCGCGCGACCAGATATGGTTGACCCAAGGAAAGCGAACCGGATCAAACTCATAGATTTCGATGCCTTCCTCCCGTAGCTTCTTGATATGCTTGCGGCGAAGGGGACGGTTGTTGCTGTCATTGCCAAAGCCGTCGAACATGACTCTGACCTCCACGCCCTGTGCTGCTTTCTCGGCAAGTATGTCGAAAAGACAACGGGCAATGGAGTCATTCCGGAAGTTGAAATACTCCAGATGAACGGAAGAGCGTGCCTGTCTGATGGCCTTAAACAGATCGTCGAATTTCTCCTGTCCGGTCATCAGCAGCGTCACGCTGTTGTCGTGGGAGAAGGATATACCGTCTTCTCTCAGTTGGCTGACCAGCATCGAGTCGCTGCGCTGGCTCTCGGGCTGGGGCATATAGCTTTGGGCATGACAGGGCGCTATGCCTGTCAATATGAGACACACTAATACCTTAAAGGATAATTCTCTCAAAATGATACAAGTAACTAATACTAAAACTCTTATAGTGAACACGGATTCTCGTCGAGCCAGCGGTTTCCCGCGCGATGGTTCCTAATCTCTCTACTGGTTGAGCAACGAAGCGGCGTAGGAATCGACGATACCTAAGAGATGCTTTTCTCTGTCACAGACGAGCACCGAATGAATCTTGTACTGATGCATGACGCGCAGTATCTCGGTCACCTTTGTCGATGGTGAGACGATCTTCGGCGTACGTGTCATGATCTCGCTCACCGTGTGGTCAAAGAAGCGGGCCTGCCACTTCTCCATGGCCCTGCGTATATCGCCGTCGGTGATCAGTCCGACGACACGGTTGCCGCTGTCGAGTGACACGCCCATGCCCAGTTTGCCTTTCGAGACGTCGATGATGGCTTTGCCGAGATTCATGTCTTCGGGGATGATCGGGAGCTCTTCTGTGCGCATGACATCCTCGGCCTTGGTCAGTAGGCGCTTGCCCAACTCACCGCCCGGGTGGAACTGTGCGAAGTCGCGGGGACGGAAGTCACGCACCTGCATCAGCGCGATGGCCAAAGCGTCGCCCATAGCCAGTGCCGCAGTCGTGGAGGACGTGGGCGCAAGGTTCAGTGGACACGCCTCATGATCAACAAACACTTTGATGTGGATTGCTGAATATTTGGCTAACAATGACTCGGGATTGCGGCTCATGCCGATGATGGGGACGTGCATGTGCAGCAGGATCGGGACGAAGCGCAACAGCTCGTCGGTCTGACCGGAATTGCTGATGGCCAGCACGATGTCGTCCGGCGTCATCACGCCGAGATCGCCGTGATAGGCATCAAGAGGATTGATGAAAAAGGCCGGTGTGCCCGTTGAGGACAGGGTGGCGGCAATCTTGGCACCGATATTTCCGCTCTTTCCTACTCCCGTGACAATGATCTTGCCACGGCAACAATACATCATATCGACGGCCTTCTCAAAGTTCTCATCGAGCTGGGGGATAAGATCGAGGATGGCCTGAGCCTCTTCACGCAGACAGCGTTCAGCATATTCTCTGGTATGATGCAGTCGCTCTTCTGGTGTGGTTCTTACTTTTTCTGTTTTTATCTCTTTTTTCATCTGTTGTTCTCCTCTGAATGATGGTGGTGCTTTGTGGCCTTAGCTTGCTTATTTCAAAAGCGGCAGAAGGGTAGCTTCGAGCTTTTCCAGTTCGATCATGTTGGCCGCATCCGACAGTCCCTTGTCGGGGTCAGGGTGTGTCTCGAAGAAATAGCCGGTGGCACCGAAGGCCTTTGCCGCAAGCGCCATGCTGGGTACAAACTTGCGGTCGCCAATGGTCTTGCCGTCTCCGGCCGAAGGGCGCTGCACGCTGTGGGTGCAGTCCATGATCACCGTGGGCACGATGTCGCGCATGTCGGCTATATTGCGGAAGTCCACGACAAGATTGTTATATCCAAAACAATTACCACGCTCGGTAAGCCATACTTCTTTGGCACCGCTGTCCCACGCTTTCTCTACAGGGTAGCGCATGTCGCGTCCCGAAAGAAATTGCGCCTTCTTGATGTTGACGACGCGTCCCGTCTTGGCAGCTGCCACGAGCAGGTCGGTCTGCCGGCAGAGAAAGGCAGGTATCTGCAACACGTCGCATACCTCGCCGGCCGGCTCAGCTTGCCAAGCCTCGTGGATGTCGGTAGTGATTCTCAACTGATATTTGTGCTTCACATCAGCCAGCATCTCCAGGCCGCGCTCCAGTCCGGGGCCACGAAAAGAGTGGAGTGAGGTGCGGTTGGCCTTATCAAATGAGGCCTTGAAGATGATGTCAATGTCGTATTTGGAGTTGAGCCTGACAAGCTCCTGTGCTACGGTGTCGAGCAAAGCGGCGGACTCGATGACACAAGGTCCGGCAATGACTATGGGTTTTTGCATGATCAATTGTCTTAGACTAAAACTATGCAAAGTTACTAAGTTTTATCTGAAAGACCAAATTTATAGGTTGAATAACCTTATAATAATATGAAGCTATTTCCGTATTGTTGAAATAACTGACAAAAAAACGGCATTTTTTTGCCATTCTTTGCCAGAAAGAGTGCCTTTGGGCCGTTTTTTCACGATTTTCGCTAATTTCTTCAATCGGTTAAAAATCAGATACTTGTATTTTCTTGACAGTTGGGTGCTTTTGTCAACAAGGTACTTTGACGAAAAATTCTCTAGAGAATTTTTCATCATCATGCCTATTTGACCTTGTAAAACTACCGAGATGAGCGTGTAAAATGGGCTTTTCTGTATTGCTAACTCACTTTTTTGTGGTTGAAACGCTTGTTTTTTGTGTTTTCCAAGCGGGAAAGATGTGGTTTGGGCGAAGCTTTTCTCTATAGAATGAAAGATGAGGTTGAAGGTTGTTTGTCAATAATTTTGGGGAATAGCGGGCAGCAGTCTCTTCTCGTCGCCTTTTTGTCTTTCATCGGCATCTGCCTTAGGAAGTAACAGATTAGAATCATATGGAGAAACGGCTTCGAGTTGGTGAAAGCACGGGGGGCTACAATTGGAAATAGTGGTAACATTGTTGTTCTCAATTCCCTGCGATGGGTGCAGGAACTAATTAGATTCTTCAGCGATCATCTTCTTGAGTAGATAGGTGGCATTCTGGTTTTTGGCGATGCCGGGCGTGATGCGATAGTCATAGGAGACCTGCTCACCGATGGAGATCTCGAAGCAATAGTTGTGGAAGCGGTCGCCATGGTTCTCGGCCATCTGCGAGAGTTCGAGGTCGTGGGTGGCGATGATTGCCGTCACATTGTGCTGAGAGAGATATTCCAGAAAGATTTGCGAGCCGTGGAGCTTGTCTTTTGAGTTAGTGCCACGGAGTATTTCGTCGAGGATGACCAGCGTGGGCGTGTCATCGAGCACGCCGATGAGCTGTTTGAGCCGGAGCAGTTCCGCGTTGAAGTAAGAGATGCCGTGGGTCAGGTCGTCGCTCGTCCGCATGCCCGTGAACAGCCGGCAGAGCGAGAGCTTCAGGCTCTCGGCATAGACCGGCAGACCTGCCATGGCCATGACCCAGCTGATGCCCACCGTCCTGAGATAGGTACTCTTTCCGGCCATGTTGGCTCCCGTGATGATATAGAAGTTGCGGTTCTGGAGCACGGCATCGTTGGCGACAGCTTTCATGCCTAAGAAGGGATGGCGCAGCCCCTTACCCTCAAAGACCATAGACGGCGTGTCGACGAACGTTGGCCACGTAGTGCCCGGTTCGTTTTGACAGTAAGAGGCGAGGGAGACCAGCGCGTCGAGCATGCTCACCGACTGGATGAGCGCTTCGAAGTCGGCACTGCTCTGCTGCCACAACTTGAAGCGCCTGACAATATTCAGGTCGATCAGTGCAAACACATTAAAGAGCAGGATACCTGCCTCATTGTTTCTATTGTCGATATCCTGAAGTATCTGCTCCATCTCAGCGAGGCTCGCTGCCTGTTGTCGCAGGGAAGCCTGCAATGTTTTGTTCACCTCTTCGTGAAACTCTTCTACGTGGGTGAGCCGGATGATACGGTCAAGACCCTCCGACAGCGTGTGGATGTTTTGCAAAGTCATCATGATGCGTCGGACGCTATTTCCGGGAAAGATGATAGCCAAAAGCAAGTGGACCGTTCCCCATGCGATGGGAATGGTGACAGAGACCATGCCGGTCACAGATGCTATGATCGACAGATAGAAGCCGGTGAGCAAAACGCTTCTCAAGGCTTGTAGCCACCGGGGGGAGCAACGCTTGGGCAGTGGCAGGGCGTGTGCCGCCGTGAGTGCGTCAGCGAGCCAGTCGGTGCGCAGCAGCCTCTCCTCAGCCTTGTCGCTGCACTGTCCCGCTGCTTTGACGCTCATGAGGAAGTCGTCATGGCGGGCGAGCTCCTCCACGGCTTCCCGTCTCTGTCCGATGCTTGCGATGAAGTCTTTGTGGTTTCCGTCTGCCGTCTCTTTTGTCAGCCACTGTGCGAGCAGGTCGCGGCCACCGACGGTGACGGCGCGGCAGACACGCTGGAAGAGCGAGTCCTTGCCAAAAAGATCCAGGTCGAAGGAAAAGGGATGGGAGGAATTGATATAGTCCTTTCCCTCGTCGAAGCAACTATAGTCGCCGTGGAAGTAACTGATCTCGCGCTGGTAGGCTGCTATCAGCCTTTGCTGCCGTTCGATGTTGCGACTGTTGAGACCGTCAGTGCGGCGGAGCAGCAGATAAACGGCGAAGAGCACAGCTGCCAAGAGGGCGTATAACGCTTTTGGCTGATAGGTAATTGCGCAGGCCACCATGCCGAGGGTTGCGAGAAACATGCCGATCTGTGCCACGGTGAGCCATTGGCTCTTGTGTCGGAGACGGGTCAGTTGTTGTTGCAAGCGAGCGGTGTGCTGCTCTAAATCTTGGAGACGGTTGGTCATAACGTGGGAAACGGGTTAGAGGTGAGACAAAAGAAAAGGCACACCGGGAAGGGAGCTCTTTGCGAAACCGGCCTTCGGGTGTGCCTACTATATAATGGGTATATGATGAAGTTTAGAAAGCGTTTTGGAATTCTTCGAGGAATCGCTTGTCATTCTCGGAGAAGAGGCGCAGGTCGTTGACACGGTATTTCAGGTTGGTGATGCGCTCCACGCCCATGCCGAAGGCATAGCCGGTGTAGACATCCGGGTCGATGCCGCAGGCAGCGAGGTCGTGCGGGTCGACCATGCCGCAGCCGAGGATCTCTACCCATCCCGTGTGTTTGCAGAAGTTGCAGCCCTTTCCGCCGCAGATGTTGCAGGAGATATCCATCTCGGCACTCGGCTCGGTGAAGGGGAAGTAAGACGGGCGCAGGCGGATCTTCGTGTCGGGTCCAAACATCTCGCGGGCGAAGGTCAGCAGCACCTGCTTGAGGTCGGTGAAGCTCACGCCCTTGTCGACATAGAGTCCTTCAACCTGATGGAAGAAGCAGTGGGCGCGTGCCGAGATGGCCTCGTTGCGGTAGACACGTCCCGGGCAGAGCACGCGGATAGGCGGCTCGTGAGTTTCCATATAGTGCGCCTCATCGCCAGAAGTATGAGAGCGCAGCAACACGTTCTTGGTCACGTCACTCTTGTCCTGTGAGATGAAGAAAGTATCCTGCATGTCGCGTGCGGGATGGTCTGCGGCAAAGTTCAGCATGGTGAACACGTGCTTGTCGTCGTCGATCTCGGGACCGTGGTAGAGCGTGAAGCCCATGCGCTGGAAGATGTCGATGATCTGATTCTTGACAATGGTCAGGGGGTGACGGGTGCCCAAGGCGATCGGGTAGGGCGTGCGTGTCAAGTCCTCGTGGTTGTCGCCGGTATCGGTAGAGGCGACCTGCTCGCGCAGGGAGTTGATCTTGTCCTGAGCGACTTTTTTCAACTCGTTGATCTTGATGCCTACGGTTTTTTTCTGGTCTGCGGCCACGTTACGGAAGTCTGCCATGACGGCATTGATCTCACCTTTCTTGCTCAAGTACTTGAGTCGGAGTTGCTCGATGTCGTCTGCGTTCTTAGCAGAGAGCTGAGATACTTCTTTTAGAAGTTGATCTATCTTGTCTAGTATCATCGTCTGTAAATTTTATCTTTCTGACTGCAAAGGTACTAATTTTATTGGAAAAATACATCTTATATAAAAAATAATATGTAATTTTGCCAAAGCTTATGAATGAATTTATGAGAAGAATAATTTTATCAGTTGTTTTACTTGCTTTCATCTTGTCATTGGCTGTCCCCTACGGATGCACCAACAAGAAACCGGAGCAGACTGATTCCGTACGGTCTGACAGTGCTGCCGCGGACACAACGGGGGAGGATTCTACAGAAAATTTGATTTCACAGACACCGATGCCGAAGACAGCTGATGAGCTGTTCGACGATTTTGTGTTTAACTTTGCCGCCAACCGCAAGTTGCAGCTCAAGCGCATTGTCTTCCCGCTGCCCGTATATCGCAACGGCAAGCTGGAGAAGAAGATCGAGAAGGGGCAATGGCACATGGAGCATTTCTTCATGCACCAGGACTACTATACGCTGATCTTGGACAATGAGAAACAGGTGAAACTCGCCAAGGATACGTCGATCGATCACGTGGTGGTGGAAAAGATCTTCTTCCATCTCAAGACCGTGCAGCAGTTCCTCTTCAACCGCATCCAGGGCAAGTGGATGCTCACATCGGTCAACTACAAGCCGATGTATCAGAACGACAATGCCAGCTTTTTGAAGTTCTACCAACGCTTTGCCGTAGACTCAGCCTTCCAGATGAGAAGTATGGCTGATGAGGTGAAGTTCTCTGGGCCGGACCCTACCAATGATCAGGAGACGATGACTGGTATCATCATGTCGCAGCAGTGGCCTGACTTCAAGCCGGGAATCCTGCCGAGCGGTACGATCTACAACATAATATATGGTCAGACTTACAAGGAGACCAACTACAAGGTGTTTATGATCCGTGGCATTGCCAACAGTAATGAGGTGGTTTATGTCTTCCGCAGATTTGGCAATCGATGGAAACTCGTTAAGTTCAGCTGTTAGCAACTGAAGGAGGGCAGGTAGGACTTTATTATAGATTGAAAAGAAACGACGGTAATGAAAATACAGCAACACTATCCTTTGCTCCATCACAACACGTTTGGGATGGACCAACAGTGCGATGAATATCTTGAGTTCTCTTCTACGGCTGACGCCGTGGCGGCAGCAGCCTATATTCGCGATCATGCCGACCTTCCTCTGCTGATCTTAGGCGGTGGCAGCAATCTGCTGCTCACCCATGATTTCCAAGGCATAGTGGCCAGTCCGGATCAGCGTTTCGAAGTGCATGCCGAGACCGACGTCAAGGGCAATATGCTGCTGCGCTGTTGGGCCGGTGCCACTTTTGACGATGTGGTGGCCTACGCTGTGGCGCATCAGATGTATGGGCTGGAGAACCTCAGTCTCATTCCTGGTGAATGCGGCGCTTCTGCCGTGCAGAACATCGGAGCTTATGGGGCAGAGGCCAAAGACACACTGGTAAGCGTCGAAGCTGTGGAGATCGCTACCGGCCGTCAGGTGACCATACCCGCCGAAGACTGCAAGTATGCCTATCGTCAGAGTCGCTTCAAGCATGAATGGCGTGACAAGTATCTGATTACGTGGGTCGTATATCGGCTCTCACCGGTGTTCAACCCACGGCTGGACTACGGCAATATCCGTCGCGTGTTGGAAGCGGATCATATCGCTGTCGACACGCTGACGGCACCACAGCTCCGCGACGCAATCATCCGCATCCGTCAGGCTAAGCTTCCCGATCCTGCCGTGCTCGGCAATGGCGGCAGCTTCTTCATGAATCCGATCGTCGATGAGGCTACATTCGAGCGGCTGAAGGCTGAGCATCCGAACCTCCGCTACTTTGATGCGCCCGATGAGAAACTGGGCAGCGGGAAACACTATAAGATTCCGGCTGGTTGGCTCATCGACCAGTGTGGCTGGAAAGGCAAGAAGCTCGGACGTGCCGGCGTGTATGAGAAGCAGGCACTTGTGCTCGTCAATCTGGGCGGTGCTACAGGCGAGGATATTGTCGCGCTGATGCATGCCATCCAGGTAGACGTCAGAGAGAAGTTTGGCCTGGAACTGAAGCCGGAAGTAAACATCCGATAGGGGGAGGGCGCGAAGAGGAAGTGATGGCAAAGATGCAGTTGACCTTTTTGGGTACCGGTACCTCCAATGGCGTGCCGGTGATAGGGTGTCATTGTGCAGTTTGTGACAGCAAGGATCCGCGTGACCATCGTCTGCGTACGGCAGCGTTGTTGGAGACAGCCTCCACGCGCATTCTGATCGATTGCGGTCCTGATATCCGGCAGCAGCTGATGCCACTGCCTTTTCGTAAGATAGATGCCGTGCTGCTCACCCATGCCCACTACGATCATGTGGGCGGTTTGGATGATTTGCGGCCTTTCTGTCGTTTTGGCGACATCCCAATGTATGGCAATGAGCCCTGTGTAAAGGCCGTGAGACATAATTTTCCATATTGCTTCTCGGAACATCTCTATCCCGGCGTGCCCAAGATAGAGCTCCATACGTTGCACAAAGAAGAAGCTTTGCGGGTGGGTGACATTGACGTACTGCCTATTGAGGTGATGCACGACAAGTTGTCCGTCTTGGGCTATCGCTTTGACTCATTGGGTTATATCACCGACATGAAGAACATCGACGACAATCAGCTGGCACTTTTAGAGGGCGTCGACACATTGGTCGTCAATGGACTCAGATGGGAAAAGCCCCATCACAGCCATCAGCTGATACCCGACGCGGTTGCCATAGGACAGAAGTTGGACGCGCGCCGGACCTTTATCATTCATGTCACCCATGACGTGGGACTCTATGATCAGGCCAACGCGAGACTGCCGGAAGGTTGCCTGTTTCCGTTTGACGGTATGAAAATAAAGGTATAGAAAGGATTGAAGGAGGGGATATTTTTTGTTTGCAAGAATGCTGCCAACAGAGATTATTTTCGTATAGGGAAATAAGAGCGTACTTGACATAGGGGCATAAAAAAAGGAGTACCGCTGTACTCCAACCTTGTTAACCTTAAATCTAATACTATGAAAAACACGTTGCAAAGTTACAAATGTTTTTTGAATTCTGATCTCAAATTACCCGTAAAAGACAGTATAATAACATTTGTTAACAAAGTCAGATTACGTTTTTAATGTTTTGAACAACATTTGGCACCGATGCACCATTGTGGCTCACTTCTTGAATTTACGATAGAGTTTCCACCCCAAGAGGAAAGCGTCGAGGAGTCCCGCGCCCGTGTTGACAAGGCTGCTGATACGCTTTGAGGGAGTGGCATCTTTCTTGAAGCCCTCTGGTTTGCGGAACAGCGACTGCCATTGTTGCTGGATCTTCTTGCGGTCTTGGTCGATCTGCTCTTTAAGGATGTCTCTGCGCATGGAGATCTCTTCCAGGCTGCGGTATGTGGTGAAGTCTGTGGAATGGTGGTTCATGATCTAATTGCTTAATAAGATGGACGCGAGGAAATGGACAAGCGGGCGCTCAATCCATCTCTTTCTGAAAATAAGGAAGAGCAAGAGTACCAGCAGATAGATGCCCGCAATGATGAGGAAAGCACCTACAGAGCCAACGAGTGGGGTGAGCGCGAAGGCTGCCGCGAAACTGAGGTAGATGAGGATCAGCATCAGTATCAGGGACAGGGTGGCGGTCATCGCCACTACGGTGAGTACTCTGACTGTCTTCTCAACTACTTCCAACTTCATGTTCTCACCTTGCAGGATGGCATAGTGCTTGATGCTCTCTACCAGTTGGGCGATGGTCTCTATGTTTTGATCGTTGGAAAACATGTGGAAGTCTTGATGAAAGAAACCCTGGCGAGGCTCGTGTGACGCATTGTCTTGCTTGCGCTGGCCTCGCCGGGGTAGAAACGGAATTTTCAATTTACTCCTTATTATATTAGTGTTCGTCCTTTGTGCATGGAGCTGCTGCGGTTTTGTTGAATCCGCACAGCCTATGCGTTCGTGCTGCCTACGGCGTCTTTGATGTCGTCTACAAGGTCGTCGGCATCTTTGCGTGCAAGTTTGATGTCGTGTTTCTTGCAGAAATCATCAACAGCGTCGGAGATCTTCGTGCGGGTGTCCGAGCCCTTCTCCGGGGCGAGTAACAGACCGATGGCTGCGCCGGCAATGGCACCGCCTAAGAAAGCTGAGATATAACCTAATGTCTTCATAAACTTGGTGTTTTGTGGTTTTAAATTTATCTATTGCAAATATATGATTTTTTTTCCGAAATGCCATGCTTTGCAGATATATTTTTTGTTAAATACCCTCTGATTCACGGATTTAACAAACTTTATGTGCACGAAAAGAACTCTTTCGTAATTAATTTAGTAATTTCGCAAAGTAAAAGGTAGGATGCCTTTAGACGCAAAGCGTGAGAATATCAACTGAACATTAATATTTAAATCAAATAGAAGATAATGAGAAAATATGTGTTACTAAGCACAGCACTGTGCCTTGCTTTCGCTTTTACCAGTTGTGGAACAAAAGAAGATGCCTACAAAAAAGCCTACGAAAAGGCTAAGGCACAGGAAGAGCAACAGAACCAGCAGAAGCCCGTGCAGGAAGAAGCGCCGGTAGTGACACCGCTGGCTGAGAAGCAGGCTGACCAAACTACAGTGACCAATGTCAACAATGCCAACGTGCGCAGTGAGAATGTTACCGTCGTCAGTGGCAAGGGTCTGCAGGCCTACAGCGTCGTGGTGGGCTCTTTCTCTTTGAAGGCCAACGCCGAGGGACTGCAGAGCACGCTGCAGCAGGGCGGTTACGACGCTCAGATCGCTTATAATCCTGAGGTGAACATGTACCGTGTCGTCGCGTCTACCTCTGACGATAAGGCAAGTGCCGTGCAGAGCCGTGACGCCATCCGTGGCAGCAAGTTCAATCCAAAGAGCGACGCCTGGTTGCTGTTTAAGAAATAATTTCCTAATCAGTAAGATTACCTTGGGAAGAATTCTTTCCATTGACTACGGCAAGCGCCGCACGGGGCTTGCCGTCACTGATCCTTTGCAGATTATTGCCAATGGGCTGGCTACGGTGGAGACAGGCAATCTCATGGATTTCCTGAAGAAATATCTCTCTGAGGAAAACGTTGAGAAGATCGTCATCGGTAAACCTACTCAGCCCAATGGCGCTCCGTCTGAGAATCTGGCGCGCGTGGAGGCCTTCGTAAAACGGTGGCGCAAGGAGATGCCGTCGGTGCCGATTGTTTATTACGATGAGCGCTTCACATCGGTGTTGGCGCATCGGGCCATCATCGAAGGAGGCGTGAAAAAGAAAACAAGACGTGAGAACAAAGGACTCGTGGATGAGGTGAGCGCTACCATCATCCTGCAAGATTTTATGAATTCACAAAGAAGAATATGATATTACCCATCTATACTTATGGACAGCCTGTGCTCCGCAAAGTAGCTCAGGATGTTGATCCAAGCGACGCGACGTTGCCCCAGTTGATCAGCGACATGTTTGAGACGCTTGACAATGCCAGCGGCGTGGGTCTTGCTGCTCCTCAAATCGGCAAGTCCATCCGTGTGGTTGTCATCGACTTGGATGTGCTGAAAGACGATTTCCCTGAGTACAAGGACTTCCGCCACGCGTTTGTGAATGCCCATATCCTTGAATATGATGACAAGGAGAAGGAGACGCTTGAGGAGGGATGCCTGTCGATTCCCGGTCTCGGTGAGAACGTCACACGCCCTAAACGCATCCACGTGAAGTATCTCGACGAGAATATGACTCCTCACGACGAGTGGGTCGATGGTTATCTGGCACGTGTTATGCAGCATGAGTTCGACCATCTCGAAGGTGTGATGTATGTCGACAAGGTGTCGCCCCTGCGCAAGCAGCTCATCCGCAACAAGCTTCGCGGCATCATGCAGGGCAAGTTCCGTTGCGCCTATCGTGTGAAGACGATTCACAAGAAGTAGAAGAGGTAAAGCAAAACATGTTTCAGGATCTCAGATATTAAGGTGAACAAAGGCAGATTGTTTCTTCTGTCATTGGTGTGGCTCTTCGTGACCAACGCCAATGCGCAATATAATGTGGACCGTCTCATCACCGCCGGTGAGGTGGCTCTGCACTACGAGGACTATGTGTTATCGATACAGTATTTCAACAAGGCTTTGGCTTTGAAGCCTTATCTGTGGTTGCCGTGGTATGACCGTGCTGCCGCCAAATACTCGCTCGACGACTATGTAGGTGCCGAGGAAGATGCGTCACATGCCATTGACCTTAACCCTTATATTGAGCAGATCTTTGATCTCCGTGCTATGTCGCGCATCCGTCAGGAGAAATATGCTGACGCGATCACGGACTATGACAGGGCCATCCATCTCAATCCCTCGGTGGTCAGCTTCTGGACCAACAGGGCTATCTGCCGGCTGAACGTCAAGGATTATGACCATGCCTTGGAGGACGCTGACACGATCATCTCGCGGTGGTCTAAGACAGCGACGGCCTACTCGCTGAAGGCGGAGATCTATCTGGAGAAGAAAGATACGCTGAAGGCCGATCACTGGCTGGCCCGCAGTCTCACCATCGACCCGTATAACGTCGATGCGTGGGCAACGCGCTCGGCCATCGCCCTCAACCGCAAGCATTGGGCGGTAGCTGACTCCTGCCTGAGCAAGCTGATCTTTCTGCGTCCGAAAGTTGTTCACAACTATGTCAATCGGGCGCTGATGAGACTTAACCTCAATAACCTGCGTGGGGCTATGGCTGACTATGACATGGCCATCGACTTGGATCCCAATAACTTCCTGGCACATTACAATCGTGGCTTGCTGCGCCTACAGCTTGGCGACGACAACCGTGCGCTGAAGGACTTCGACTTTGTGGTGAGGATGGAACCACAGAACTTCATGGCTATCTACAACCGTGCCTTGCTCAACGACAAGCTCGGTAATCTGCGGGCGGCCATCCGCGACTATTCTGCCGTCATCAGTCAGTTCCCCAATTTCTGGACGGGTCTGTCCCAGCGTGCGCAATGCTATCGCAAGTTGGGTATGACGTCGAAGGCTGAACTTGATGAATTTCTTATCTTCAAGGCTCAGATGGATAAGCATGTGGGCATTCAGCAACGATGGAGCCGCAAGAAGCTGAGAGAGGTGCGCAAACGTTCCGAGATCGATATCAGTAAATATAACGACATCGTCGTAGAGGACCAGCCGCAGACCGTCGAGCATGAATATAAAAGCGACATTCGTGGTGCCATCCAGAACAATGCTGTCGAGGTGGTGATGCTGCCATCCTATCGCCTGTCGTATTTCAATTATGTCAATACAGTCAACGGCAGCAAGGCCTTCGATACCTCACTGGAGCAGTTCAATACCAAGATGCAGCCACTCAAACGTCTCTATTTGACTTGCAACCAAAGCAAGAAGATGGACGACGTGAGCTCTAAACAGATCTTTCAACTCGTCGACAATCTCTCGGAGGGTATCAAAGAAGAGAAGGATCCCCATCAGCGTGCGGCCCTGCTCTTGCAGCGTGCCGTGGCATACGCAGAACTGCAGAATTACAACGATGCGCTTTCTGACCTTGACGACTATGTGGCTATGGAGAAGCAAAGCGCTCTCGGCCGTTCTGAACGGGCTATTTGCCAGCTGATGCTCAATGACTATGAGGCTTCTAAGGGACAGAACGTCAGCATGAAGACTTCGCAGGTGGAGGGCGACTATGCCGAGGCGATCCAGTTGGCTCCCAAGAATGCTTATCTATACTATAATCGTGGTAACTTCTATGCCGACCAGAATAACTACGCGCATGCCATCGATGACTACACGCGCGCGCTGCAGATTGATCCCCGTCTGGCTGAGGCTTATTACAACCGTGGACTGGCCTATTACTATAGTGGAAATCTGCACATGGCTCAGCAGGATCTCAGCAAGGCTGGTGAGTTGGGACTCTATCATGCCTATGCGCTCAGCAAGCAGCTTGGCGAGAGAAAGCTTAGCACGAAGCGAAACGTAGAGAAAGGCAAGCGCCGGTAATCACCGTTCGCTTGTCATGACTTTGCGTTAGAAAAGATTTATGGATTCACTCCTATACAAAGGTTTATCATGGAATTTATGTCACAGGCAGGCTACGATGAACTCGTAGCTGAACTCAATCATATGATCAAGGTGGAGTTGCCAAAGGCGATAGATGCCGTGTCAGAGGCTCGTGATAAGGGCGACTTGAGTGAGAACTTCGAGTATCGTGCGGCGAAGCGTGAGCACTCCCGTCTTCTCGGCCGCATCCGCTTCAAGCAGAATGTCTTGGCTCACGCGCGTGTGCTCGAAGCCAATCGGGTAAACTCAGACAGTGTGCAGTTGCTCTGTAAGGTGGAACTTGCCGACTTGACTCACGACCGCAAGCTCTGCTACATGCTGGCCAGTCCTCATGAAGCTAACCTGCGTGAGGGAAAGATCTCCATCAAGTCTCCGATAGCACAGGCTTTGCTCAACAAGCGGGTAGGGGATGTCGTGGATGTCAAGGTGCCTGCCGGCATCCTGAAACTGCGGATCGAGTCCATCAGTCTATAAGTTGCTGTATATAATAAGGAGTTTGTATATAAAAAAGGAGTATACACGAAAGGAGTATACATAAATTAGCGAGTATATATAAATTAGCGAGTATATATAAATAAGGAGTATCGAGTCATGGCAGATAATTTCTTGGAGCATCATCGCGAGGAATACGAGCAGCGGAAGCAACGCTGGCTGCTTCGCAAGAAGCTGCATCTTCATTCAGGAAAGAAAGTTGCGTCTCGCTCAAGCGTTGACAAGCCTGATGATGAGGCACTGTGATCAGCTAAAAGATCCCACGTAGCCACAAGGGTTGCGTGGGATTTCAGTCTGAGTGGTAAGCGCCAGGGTTGCGTGCTTGCGCCGTCTGTGCTTATGGATGTTAGCCGTGGGAGGGCGTAGTCTCCTTGCCGGTGTCCTTGTCGGCTTCGAGGATGGCGGGGAGATGGAGCTCGTTTTTGTCGTCGAGATACTTGTGGAGTACCTGGGAGACGGAGCTCAGTCCGAGCGTACGCTTCCACTTTTGCACCTGCTGATAGATCGTGGTGCCCTTGTTGCCGTTGGTTGTGGAAGGCTTGTTGGCGTTGAGCCATGTGGTGATGACGGCCTGCCGTGCCTTGAACTTCTGTTGCTGCGCGAGCTGCTTCCCGGTAGCCGGTCCCTTGTAAGGGTTTTTGAGTTTTGCCAGTCTGACCTTGTTGCTCGAAGTGTTTGTGGCGAAGTAGTCGCCGCTGTTGTGGCCGTAGCTGCCACTGATGCCCTTGATGACATCGATAGGAGTGATTTTTGCCATAGTGGTAAGAATTAATAGTGAAACATATTGTAGTGCCACGGAGCTCTTGCGTGTGGTGGAGGAATGCGCTGTTCCTTCGAGAACCGTTCGAGAACCGTTCGAGAGGCGCGCCTCTCGTTTGCACTACAAAATTACTAAATCGTCGGTGGTCATTCATACGTTGCTGTACGTTGTCAGGCGATTGTGGGCGATTTATGGTTCGCCGAGATATTCGACGATCATCCTGACCTCTCGTGGTGACAGCCATTTAGCGCTTTTTTTGTAGCCCTGGTTTCGAAGCGCCTCTTGCAGCGGCGTGCACCGGTTGATCCAGGCCACGAGATGGTTGACGGCCGTGTGGGGCGTAGAGTAGGGAAAGTAGCAGAGAGCGAGCTCTTTCTTGGTGTAGCCCCGGATTTCAAACTTGTTCATCATCTCTCCTTTTGTTTGCATGTTATATTGTTGTTTTGATTGATTGCCTCGCCGCTGATCTGCTTCATGCGTACATAGTATTCTGCAAAGTCCTTGCATCCTGCTGGCAACTGGTAATGAACGATGCCGGGGAGCAGTGCCTTGAGTTGCATGAAGAGCGATTCGCCGGGCTGGTCCTGGTCGGGATACATGGCAAATGTCGTCTCAAGCCGTTGGCCTAAGTCCCTGAGCATCTTCACCTCATCGGGATGCAGGAGCGTGGCGCTGGGTATGGCGATGGCTTTGTGTCCTGCGGAGAGCATGGCCCAGCAGTCAGAGGCTCCCTCGGTGATGAAGAGCTGTTCGCCGTGTCGCAGTCTGGGCAGCACCTGCTGGTTGTAGATGCTGACGACGGATCCGGCTGGAAATCGGAAGCGCGGTGATTCCGGATGCTGCTGTCGGTCGAGGTTGCGGTTCTGTATGCCGATGAGCTTTCCCGTGGTGTCGTAGTAGGGTATCTGTAGCCAGTTGATGCCCTGTCGGTCGATCCACGACGTGAGCCTGCACCATCTGACCACGCGCGGGTCGATGTGTCGTTCCTGATAGAGAAACCGTTGTGCTGCCGCGTTGATCCATGGCTGTTGGAAATATCGCTCATAGCGTGCCGCGTCGAAGGCTTTCGGGGGCTGCTGTTTCTCGTGGGGTCTCCATTGCGTGAGTACCACGTTGTGCTCATTGGCCAGCCACCGGCAAGCATCGAGGAAGTCGAGGTGCAGGACACCCATGACGAGGTCGATGGTGCCTCCCGACTTGCTGCAGACGAAGCACTTGAACGTGTTTTTCCTCACGAGAAAGGAGAGACTTGGATGTGTGTCGTCGTGGAAGGGACACAGACAGTGATGTCGCGTAACTCGTAGTCCGAGTCGCTCCGCAACCCCCTCGATGGGGAGTTGTCGGAGCATTTGCAGTTGCTGTCGGTCCATCATTTGTCACGGTTGAGATAGTCCTGTGTCTTGGTGAACAGTCCGGTCTGATTGGATCGTGTGATGAATCCACGGTTGACCCACACGCGTAGCTGGTGCTTGGCATCTTTGGGCTTGTCCATGCTGACGCGCAGTGCTTCGAGTTGAGCCTCTTTGAAGGTGTCGGGCAGGTCGTCGAGCATGTTTTTCACGCCTCCTTTGTTTTCGGCGATGCCTCGGTCACCCTCCTTGATGAGGTCCTCAAAGATTTGCACCTTTGACCAGATGTCGTGATAGACGAGCCACTCGACGAGTTCCCCCATGGCGTGTGTCCATGTCTGGTTGTTGAGAACCCACATGATGCATCCACATTTCCATGCGGAGACGAGGGCCCGTTTGCTCATGTCCCAGAGCACGTCGTCGTCGGTGAGGTCAGCGAGTGTGGCCATGTCTCCGGCGAGATGGTCCACCAGTCGGTTAAGCTGTCGGATGATGAAGCGTCCCTTGCAGATGTCGAGTCGGACGAGATATTCGTCGATGCGCTTGAGGAAAGTCTCGTCGTATCGTCCCTGTCGTGGAATGCGTCCTTCGCGTGCGGTGCGTGCTTTATAGGAAAAGACCATGCGTCCGAAAGTACCGTTGAAGAGATCGTTTTTGTAGAACTTTCGTGAAGAGAACGGTGTGGAGGAGATGGTGAAGTTAACTCTGAGCAGCGGGTTGCCGGTGACGCCGTCGGCTGTGGCTCTGAGTGCTCCCGACCGCTGTCTGTCGTAGATGTTGCGCATCATCTGTGAGATTTGCTTATGTCCGCCGCAGATGCGGTCAGCCATCTCCACCTCTGGCAGGTTGAGATACTGTGTCCGTCCGCCGAGGTTCTCACAAGCCATGGCATTTTGGATGAAGGCGGCGTTAGTGACATCGGCGGGTGGAAACCAGAAGGCCACTTCGGGTCTGACGGGTTTTTCCTTGTTTGCCGACTTAGACTTCACCTGTTTCTGCCACTCGATGAGCTTTTGCAGTTCGGCCTCGTCGTGAGAGCGGAATTTTCGGCAGAGCGCCTCCACGAGGTTGCTGAGCTGTCCCTTGTTGCCTCCGCTTTCCGCTACGAGGTTGGCCATCATGCCGCAAGGCTCCTTGAAAGTGAGGTCGGGGTACTGAAACTCAGCGCCGCTCATGTGCGCGCCCAGTACAGGGAAGATCATCGGAACGAGGGGCTGGCGCATGTCTTTTGACACCTGTGTCAGCAGTAATTTCAAGAGCTCCGTGCCGTTTCCGAGTCTCGGCATCGTGGGAGCTGAGGATAAACTAATGTTGTATTTCATTGTATATAAGCCTTTTAAAAGATAAAACATGTTCTCTTCTGTCTCAGCGTCTCAGCGCCTCAGTGGTTTTTCAAGGGGTGTCATATCTCTTCTTTTCTTATATAACTATTTGATTATTAGTTAGTTATAAAGTATATAAGAAGGAATCTGTGACACACTTTCCCGATTGAGACGGTGAGACGGTGAGACGCTTGTCGTGTCAGCCTTCTGATGTTTTTCTCTCTACAAGGCTGGCTAAATTGTAGAGATCGTCAGCCGCCAGCCGTCAGGCGGCAGAACAGTTTGGGCTTGTCTGCATCTCGGATGCGAGGGTGATTTTTCATATCAAATAATTTTAAGGCAGTTTGACCACAGCTTTGCCACAACCACAATGGTCAAGACTCGAACGATTTCAAATCTCGGTGGCAAAGGAAATAAGACCTTTTCGGACCCTCGGCTTTGACGGCAGAGACCTTTTGGGACCCATTGAGACTTTTTGAGACTTTTTGGGACCCAGTGCTTTTTTGAGGGGAAAAAGGAGGGAAAAAAGTCGCGGAAGCTATTGCCTGATGGATTTTTTTTAGATGAAAGGGTGCTGATTCAACAAAGAATGATTACCTTTGTAAGTATCATTAAATATCGACGACAGCAATGAACTTTGAAGGTGTATTCAAACAAATAGACGACATCCTATGGAAGGACGCGGGGTGCTCCACGGCCCTCGACTATGTGGAGCAGAGCTCGTGGATACTGTTCCTGAAGTATCTCGACGACATGGAGCAGACGCGCGAGCTCAAGGCCGAGCTCACCGGTGAGGCGTACCACCGCTTCATCGACGGCAAATACCGCTGGAGCGCATGGGCTATGCCACGTGATGCCGATGGCAACTACGACCACACCCACGCCCTCGTGGGCCAGGATCTCCTCGACTTCGTCAACACGGAGCTGTGGCCCTATCTCTCGAAGTTCAAGGACAAATACGGCAACGACACCATCGAATACAAGGTGGGTGTCATCTTCACCGAGATCTCCAACAAGCTGTCGAGCGGCTACACGCTGCGCGGCGTCATTGAGCAGGTGGACCAGCTCCACTTCCAGACGGCCGACGACAAGCACGAGATGTCGGCACTCTATGAGGAGCGCCTGCGGCAGATGGGCAACGCGGGGCGCAACGGTGGCGAATACTACACCGCCCGTCCGCTCATCCGCACGATCATCCGGGTGCTGAAGCCGCAGATCGGCGAGACGTTCTACGACGGTGCCGCGGGCAGCTGCGGCTTCCCCTGCGAGGCTTATCTCTATATGCACGACCATGCACGGCCGGGCACCACCGACGAGGAGACCCTGCAGAAGCATACGTTCTATGCCAAGGAGCTGAAAGGACTGGCCTATATCATCGGCATGATGAACATGATCCTCCACGGCATCGAGAGCCCCAACGTGGTGAAGACCAACACGCTCACCGAACCACTCTCCGACATCAAGCCCAAGGACCAGGTGAGCGTCATCGGCGCCAATCCGCCGTTTGGCGGGGCCGAGCGTGAGGAGATTCAGCAGAACTTCCCCATCAAGAGCAGCGAGACGGCCTATATGTTCCTGCAGCACTTCATCAAGATGCTCAAGCCGGGCGGTCGCGCGGGCATCGTCATCAAGAACACGTTTCTCAGCAACTCCGACAATGCCAGCGTGGCGCTGCGCAAGAAGCTACTCACCGAGTGCAACCTCACCACGGTGCTCGACCTGCCGTCGGGTGTGTTCACGGGAACGGGCGTGAAGACGGTGGTGCTCTTCTTCCGCAAGGGCGAGCCCACGAAGCGGGTGTGGTACTATCAGCTCGACAAGCATTTCACCAAGACGCATCCGCTCACCGAGGACGACCTCGCCGACTTCCTCGCCCTTCAGCCCACCAAGGCGGAGAGCGAGCACTCATGGAGTCTCGACACGGCTGCGCTCGACGACAGCTACGACCTCAGCGTGAAGAACCCCAACAAGGTGGAGAAGGTAGATGAGCGCACACCGCAGGAAATCGCCTCCGTGCTCGTCAACCTCAACAAGGAGAATACCAGCTTGCTCAAACAAATCATGGAGATGCTATGAAAGAAGGATGGGAATATAAGAAGTTGGGGGAAGTCGCTACCGTTAGCCATGGAAAGAATCAAAAGGAAGTTGAGGACATTCATGGCGAATATCCTATCTATGGAAGTGGTGGTAATATAATGGGCTATGCCAATAGCTATTTGTGTGAATCGGGGACAACGATATTAGGAAGAAAAGGAACTATCAACAATCCTCTTTATATTGAGACTAAATTTTGGAATGTAGATACTGCCTTTGGCATTACAGCCAAAGATGGTAACAACAAAAAATATATATACTACTTTGTCAAAAGCCAAGATTGGTCAAAGAAAGACACTGGTACGACATTGCCAAGCCTTACTCAGAAAGTAGTAAAGGAAACTATAATCCCCGTTCCTCCTCTCTCCGAGCAGCAGCGCATTGTCTCTTATCTCGATGCCGCCTTTGCGAAGATAGATGCCGTGGCGAAGAATGCGGAAGACGCTCTCAATGAAGCCAAGGCTCTGTTCCAATCGGCTTTAACGAAAATGATGGAGCCGAAAGAAGGGTGGGAAGAAAGAACACTCGAAAATATAGTCGACAAAGGAACATCTATCTCTTATGGAATTGTTCAACCAGAAAATGGGGTTGAAGAAGGAGTTCCTGTAGTTAGGCCTGTTGATTTAAAAAAGAACATAGTCTATAGCTCAAAAAACTTAAAACGGACAACAAAGGAAATATCAGATTCTTATAAAAGAACCATTTTAAATGGAAAAGAAGTATTAATGTGTGTTCGAGGAACAACAGGAATAATCAGTCTTTCATCAACATCATTAAAAGGGTATAACGTCACAAGGGGAATTGTACCAATAAAAATAGAAAATGATATTTTGAGAAGCTTTGTATATTATACGCTTAAAGCTCCTCATGCTGTTGATTATATACAACTTCACACAAGGGGGGCAGCATTGAAGCAAATAAATATTGCTGATGTCAAAAGAATACCAGTATATATTCCTCCACTTTCCGTTCAGCAATCCATCGTATCCACCCTTGACTCTCTCAAGTCCAAGGTGGACCAGCTTCAATCCAACCTCTCCCGCACCCTCACCGAGTGCGCTGCTTTGAAGCAGTCCATTTTGCGCCAGACGTTTGAATAGAGCAACACCATAAAAGACGTGTAACATGAGCAAAATATCCATCCGTTTCTATAAAGACCATGAGGTGCGCGCCGTGTGGGATGACAAGGCGGCAAAGTGGTACTTCTCTGTGCTTGACGTCGTAGGAGCCATCAACGACCAGGATGATTATGCCAAGACACGAAGCTACTGGAAGTATCTGAAGACCAAATTGCGGAAAGAAGCACCCCAAGTGGTTAGTGCCACTAACCAGTTGAAGATGACAGCACCCGACGGCAAGCATAGACTTACCGATGTCATGGATGCTGAGGGCATCAAACTACTTGCCAGCCATATACCCAACAACAAAGCGTTGGCGTTTCTTGACTGGCTGACATACAGCGACAACACGATTGACGGACAGAGCCGGCGAAAAGCCTACACGCTCTTTGAGAGCAACCTGCTTGATACGATACCCGAGGGTACGGTGCGGGGACTGCAACAGATCCACGCCTATCTTTTTGGAGGACTCTATGACTTCGCCGGACAAATACGGACGAAGACCATCTCCAAAGGTGGCTTCACATTCTGCCTGGCCCAGTATCTTCCAGACCAGCTGAAGGTGATAGAGCGAATGCCCGAGACCACATTCGATGAGATTGCCGACAAATATGTGGAGATGAACGTATGCCACCCTTTCATGGAGGGCAACGGACGCAGTATGCGAATCTGGCTCGACCTGATGTTGAAAGCAAATCTGAAGAAATGTGTGGACTGGAGCCTTATCAACAAAAGCGACTACTTGGAGGCGATGTCCCTCAGCGTGGCAGACGCCTCGCGCATCAAGCAACTGTTGCGTAATGCCCTCACCGACAAGATCGATGACAGAGAGATGTTCATGAAAGGCATCGACTACTCTTATTATTACGAACAAGAAGAATAACATTCAGGCTATGAACGAGAGTGATACACGACTTCACAAGATCGACCCACAGCTGAAAGCAGCCGGATGGGGCGTGGTGGACGGCAGCTATGTCACCACGGAATACCGCTTTACACGAGGCAAGGTGAGCAAGACCGTGAAAAACAAACCGAAGAAGGCGGACTATGTGCTCATCTACCGCAACGTGAAGCTCGCTATCGTGGAGGCCAAGAGCGACGAGGTAGGATACAAGGAAGGCGTGGCGCAGGCCAAGGACTATGCCAGCACGCTCGACATCCGCTTCACCTATGCCGCCGACGGTGACCATATCTACGAGATAGACCGCGATCCGCAAGGCGGCGAACGGGAGAGAGGGCAGTTTCCCTCGCCCGACGAACTCTGGGAGCGGCAGTTCGGCAAGGCTGACCACTGGCGCGACCTGTTCCGCATGCAACCCTTCTACAGCGACAGCGAGAAACGGCTGCGCTACTATCAGGAGATTGCCGTCAACCGCGTGCTCGACGCCATCGCACGCGGCGAGAAACGCATCCTGCTCACCCTGGCCACGGGAACGGGCAAGACCATCATCGCCTTCCACATCGCCTGGAAGCTGTTCCAGACACGATGGAACGTGGCCGAAACCGCCACACGGCCGAAGATTCTCTTCCTCACCGACCGGAACATCCTCGCCAACCAAGCCTTTAACAAGTTCAACGGCTTTGCCTCCGACGCACTGGTGAGAATCCGTCCCGGATCGGTGCGCAAAGGTGGTGGCGTACCTACCAACGGCTCTGTCTTCTTCACGATCTTCCAGACGTTCATGGCTGGCGAGGAGCCTTACTTCGGACAATATCCCAACGACTTCTTCGACCTGATCATCATCGACGAGTGCCACCGTGGCGGCGCCAACGACGAGAGCGAGTGGCGGGGCATCCTGGAGTACTTCTCCTCTGCCGTGCAACTCGGACTGACGGCTACACCACGCGTGTCGATGAACGTCAACACCTATCAGTATTTCTCTTACCACGCCTACGAATACTCGCTCCACCAGGGCATCGACGACGGCTTCCTCACGCCGTTCCGCCATTTCAACATGAAGTCGACCATCGACGAATATCACTACACGCCCGACGACACCGTGCTGGCCGGTGAGGTGGATCCCGCCAAGACCTATACCGAGCAGAACTTCTATCACGGCGACATCGCCATCGCCGAGCGTGACCGTGGCCGCGTACGCCAGTTCATGGACAAGATGGGCGACCCCGGCGAGAAGACGATCGTCTTCTGCGCCAACCAAGCCCACGCCGCCGTCATCCGCGACATGATCAACCAATATCATCAGGAGTGCACGGGCGACTACAACAGCGACTACTGCGTGCGCGTGACAGCCAACGACGGCGAGCAGGGCGAGGAATACCTCAATGAGTTTGAGGACAACGAGAAGACCATCCCCACCATCCTGACCACAAGCGAGAAGCTCTCCACCGGCGTGGATGCACTGAACGTGAGAAACATCGTGCTGATGCGTCCCATCAACTCGATGATAGAGTTCAAACAGATCATCGGCCGTGGCACGCGACTCTACGACGGCAAGTATTTCTTCACCGTCTTCGACTTCGTCAAGGCTTATGAGCACTTCGCCCAACCACAGTGGGACGGCGAGGCGGTATGTCCCGTCTGCGGCAACAACCCCTGCACCTGCAAGAAGCCCGATCCCGGCCAGCCCGGTGGCGGCGGCCATCCCGGCGGCGGAGATCCCGGTGGCGGAAAGCCGAAGAAGCAGACGACCGTCATCGCGCTGTCCGACGGCAAGCGACGCGCCATCCGCTATCAGAGCGAGGTGATGTTCTGGAGTCCGGAGGGCAAGCCCGTGGTGGCGCAGGACTTCATCAGTGAGATGTATGGCAAGCTGCCCGACTTCTATTCGTCCATCGACGACCTGAAACAGAAATGGGCCGACCCGGCAACGCGCGAGACGCTCTTGGAGAAACTGGGCCGGGCTGGCTACGACACCGATGTGCTCGATCAGGTGCGGCATATCATCGACGCCGACAATGCCGACCTGCTCGACGTGCTGGAATATATCTCCTACGCTGTCAGTCCCATCGAGCGGAAGCAGCGCGCCCAGAAGACGCAGGGCTTCGTCGACACGCTGACACCGGCACAGCAGAGTTTTGTCAACTACATTATCGTCGCCTACGTGGAGAACGGCGAGAAGGAGCTGCGGCGCAACAACCTGCCGGGACTGATCGAGCAGAAGTTCCGCGACATCAACACCGGACTCTCGGCCTTAGGCGGTGTTGAGGCAGCGAAGCAGGTGTATGACAACTTCCAGCGGCAATTATATCTCTCTTAACTCCGTGGAGGCGGTTGATCCATGCGTCGTTATTTGGCCGGGTTTATTCATGGAGAATATCATTATATTCTTTCTCGACGATGTCTTTGTACTTCCATCCTCCATATTTATAATGGTCTTTTGAGGGGTCAGCGGATAAGGACTGTCTGTAATGTTTAAAGGCAGAGCCACTGGCATTGCCCATGACGTTTATGGAGCACCACTGATCGTACTTGTTTATACTCCAAGACATGTAATTATCGGAATACCACTTTCTGAACTCCAAGAATTCGAGCATGGCAGCGGCATGGGCATAGGTGTCAGTTACAGATCCCATGTCTTGCAGCATGCACCTCACGAGTTTCTGGATTTTCTCAGGCGACCCCAAGTCCTTGACCTTGGGCAGAAAAGAGAAATTGCGCTTTTCAGCGGCCTCAAGGAATGTTTCGAACTTGTCTTTTGCCTTAGGCTTCTTGATTTGCTGTGGTTGTCCCGACTGTTGCTGAGTCGCCGACGAAGGAGCAGGCTCCTGCTCCGATACGATGACGGGTTTGAAGACGGCCACCTTTTCATCGTATCTCTTTGTTGTGTCGTCATCGGGGAACTGATGATCCCATTCATAAACAAAGTTTTGGAAGTCGGTTTCGTAGTTTGTGTTTTTACCTTTTTCCAAAACTCTGCGAAACGTATGGTAGATCTCGAAATAGAATTGTGTGAGACCTTGCCGGATGAAGTCTTCGTCGGTGTCGCAGCACAGTTGCTTGATGGTAGCGAAGAGTCGGATGATCTCAGTCCGTATGAATCCGTCGTCGTGCATGGCCATGACGAGTTCTTTCAGGCACTTCATGGTGCGCCTGCATTCTAATCTAAGCAGTAGGTGGCGAAAGCGGTCAGTGGGGGTGAGCGGACGGTAGGGCGTGAAGACACCCTCCAGGGAGAGCGGTTCTCCCACTCGTGTGAAGTCAGGATTTTCAAGATGCTTGCGAATGCCGATAAAATCGGGGGTTGCGAAACTTGA
>DAWDCC010000032.1:0-34021 GCA_052355365.1 Prevotella sp.
TGCATTCTCGTGCGCTCTGTGATGTGTCTATGAGACAGCAGTGATGTTCTCGATTTCTTTGCCGTCGATCGCGTTGAGCTCGTCGATGGAGCCTGTTAGTCCGTCAATGATGATGAGCGGGCCACCGCCGTTGATGGAGATGTCACCACGGATCTGCATGGAGGCACCTTCAGAGCCCGGACGTGTGGAGGAACGTGTTACTGTCAGTCCCGGTATCTCACCCTGCAAGGCCACTGCGGTGGAAGATACGCTGCGGTCCTTAAAGACTTCGTCACCCTTGATCTGTGAGATGGCGCTCGTCAATGAGGCCTTTTTCTGTGTACCGTAACCGGTGACGACGACCTCGTCGAGCTGTCCGGCATCCTCCTTCATATTCACGGTGATGTCTCCGCCGGTAGGCTTAATGACTTGATCCTTATATCCAATGTACGAGACGACGACGGGTCCTGTCACGCCACTGAGCAGGAAACGACCGTCGAGATCGGTGACAGTTGCTTTCTTTGTGCCTTTCTGAATGATAGTGGCACCGATGATGGGCTGGCCTTGCTCGTCGAGCACGGTGCCCTTGATAATTTGGCCTTTGGCCTGTTCCACAACCGGGAGCTGGGCTGCTTGGGCTGCTGTGCTGTGTCCGAGACAGAGGAGGGCAAAGCAGACTGCGGCTGCTAAGTAATATCTTTTATTCATAGTTAGGTGATGGTTTTAGTCTGTTATTTGATATGGAAGACATTGATCTCGGAAAGGAACGCATAGACACCGTTGCCACGGTATTTCTCCGCGATATACACCTTGATGTATCTTGCGGTGACCTGATAGGTCGACAAGTCAATGATCTGGCCTTTTTTGTTGGCAGGGTCAAAGCTGTGCTCGCCGCAGTCCTTCCAACTCCATGAGGTAGGGTCGTTCTTGTCAACGGCATCCTTGTCAGCGCAGACAAAGATCTGATGACCTTTCTGTCCTTTCCATCCGTTGCCGTCCTGACGGGCGAAGAGCTCGATCTGAGCGAGAGGATAGTCCTTGCCTAAGTCGATGATGAACCACTGAGGCAGTGCACCGCCGTCGCCCTTCCAACGAGAATGGTAGAAGGTGGAGAGGTTGTTGTCGAACAGACAGACAACGCGGCCGTTGGTCTTTCCCTCACCGACAGCCTCCTGCGAGCTGTAGCCGATTGTGCCGTCGCTGGAGTTGGCGTTGTAGCCCGGTACGCTTATCGTGCTCTTGTCGACTTGCGCGATGGCAGCTACATTGCTGAGCTCTGTCACGGCAGCGTCACTTTCGTTGCCGGCAACGTCGAGGGTGGTGACAGCTACCTGGCAGTCGCCAGAGAGGATCTCGCTGCTGCAGTCGAAACGCACATAATCGTTACCCGATGATTTGGGTGCGGCAACAAACGTTGCGGAGTCTTTTTTCGAAGCGTCTGTTTTGGAACTGTAGACGAGCTTCACGGTGACATTCTCGTCATAGTCATTGGTGTAAGCTACATAAGCTCCACCGGGTGCGGCGGTCACGGTCACTTTGTCTCTTACCTTGACAAAGTTTGGTGCCAAAGGAGTGGCCTCAATAACAGCGGCGTCGCCATGATTGCCTTTGACACTGCATGCATAGACACTGAACTTCACCGGCTGCTCCTTGGCAAAGCCGCGGATTGTTGTGCTCATCATGCCTGTGACAAAGTCGGCGCGCTCGGCAGACAATAAGGTGTATTTGTCATTGCCTTTGGCATCGGTATACTCCACTTTAGCATACATGAAGTTCGCACTAGGCGATTTCTTCCAATTGAGTACTACACCACCTGCGATTGGTGTGGCTTGCAAGTCGGTCACTTGAGCGGGAGCGGAGTGGTCGGGGCTGGCCTTGCCTTCTTCTTCACCACTACACGATAAGAGTAGAAACGAGAAGCAGCAGGTCAGCAGACCCATCAGCTTGCTTTTCATTCTTTTCATTTTGTTTGGTTCCATATAAATGTGATTAACTGATTTAGGTTGTTGACAAGCGAGAGAATGATTGGTTATGTACTTGGTTCTCTGTTATTGACGCTGCAAAATTAGGAGGAAAACAGCAGACACGCAAACTGTTGACGACAAATAGGTAACGATTCAAGCGAAGTAGGCCAACTTTGTTGTAAGTTGTTTATTATTAAATGATTACACAAATTCGTGCTATGCGCTTTTCAATTGAAAAGTGCATAACACGCATTGTTTAGAGACCAGGAAGAGGGTAGAATCGCTATTCCCCCAGCTCCTTCATGTAGTCTTTCGGCGTCTTGCCGGTGAACTTCTTGAAAGCGGTGAGGAAGGGCGTGCGGGAACGGAAGCCACAGAGTTCCGAAAGGGCAGTGATGGTGTACTTGCTGTATTCCGGCAGGGTGGCCAGCCGCTTGAACTCTCTGATACGATATTCGGCAATGAAGTCGTAATAGTTGCGATTGAGGTATTGCGAGAACACCTGCGAGAGCTCGTGTGATGTGCAGCCCACCGCCTTGCTCAGGTCGCTCATCTGCAAAGAAGGATTGAGATAGGGCTTGTCTTTCTCCATGACCTCCAAGAGTTTCTTTTGCAGTTGCTTGGCCACGGCAGGCGAGAGCTTGGAGAGCTGATAGTGTTCGGGCTTGCGCTCCCACATCTTCCAGACATAGGGAATCTTGCGATACTTGCAGTAGAGCACGTAGCCTATAAATATAATGAGTAGCAACAGAATCAGACAGAAGCCGATGGCACTATAGGTCAGTGGCACTTCTATATCGATGACTGTACTGATCTCCGGCATGCCGATGGCCTCTATCTCCAGCCGATAATTGCCGGCAGCAAGGTGATGGAAGGCAACGATATGGTCATGTGAGGCTGTCTGCCAGGTCGTGTCGGCAGAACCTAAAAGCCGATAGCGGTAGCGGATGTCTTCGGTACGTCCATAGATGACCGGGGAAAATTGTGCGGTGAAGTCGCTGCGATAGCGGCTCAACGTCAGCTTGTGATCCATCATCACGGCAGTAGCTTCTTGCGGTGAAAACCAGTGGTCAGTCTGGGTCTGTCCCAAGATGACAGGCAGATGGCTGAAATGGTGGTGGAACATGTCTTTCAGTCGGGCATAGGCAAGTCCGGCGTTGGTGGCAACCCAAAGCACGCCATTCTTGTCTATCACCACGGCATGGGACTGGCACTGATGGTTTGCCAGCCCGTCGATATATCCGAACTTTCTGAGTTGCTTGCCTTTCTGTACATAGATATTGTCGGAAGTGACAAACACAAAGGAGGTATCGTTGACGACATGGAGATAGAGCAGTGCGTTGTCATCTTCTTGTATCATCAGTGGCAACGTATGCAGCCGGTTGTCGGCTTCGGTATAGATACGTGGCAGCCCGTGTTGTGGGATGAGGAGCAGACGACCATGAGACAACGGCTCGATGGTGCGTAGCAATCCCACATGTCGCAGTTTGTTGGGCAAGCCGTTGACAACGATGGCTTGGATGTCGGGACGATACTGGCACAGTCCGCCCGCTGTGGAGATCCAAGCGGTGCCATTGCTCTCAATGCCTATGCAGAACACTTCGTCGGAGGGCAACTGGCTGTTGCGGGTGGTGAGCATACGCAACTTTCCCGAACTCGGGTCGTAGCATCCGACACCTTGTGAGGTGCTGAGCCAAGCCTGCCCATGCCCATTGTCGCAAATCTGGTAGACATTGGCACCGGGAAGGAGGAAGGAGTGCGGCATGAGACTGCTTTTGTCAAGAACGTGAAGGCCTTGACCCACCGTCGCAACGAGGTATTGACTGCCTATGCCCATGATCTGCGTGACGATGCTGCTGCCGAGAAGCGATGAGGCCACGGGACGATAGCTCTTGGTGGAATAGTCGTAGACATAGAGTCCTTCTCGTGTACAGAAGAAGAGACGATTGCCGTCATGGAGAAAGTTTCTCACGGCTACCTGGCGGCTGTCGAAGATGCCCGGCTGTTCAAAGACGTGGAAGATGCCACGGTTGAGTAGGGTGTAGTCCAGGCCAAAGAAGTTGTAGCTGGCCCAGCGCGTGCCGTTGCGGGAAGAAAGATATATGGTGTTGGCCTTTGGAAAACGCCCCCAGCCATTTAAAGGAATGTTGCCGAAGCGAGGCAAGGTGCCACGATGGTTGGAGATTCTTTGGAGTTTGTCGCCGGTCAAAGCGTAACTGCCCAACAGTGTCTCTATGACGACTTTCCGTGGAGTCTTTCCTTTCCCGCCAGTCACATGCATGTCCGTCACGGCACAGTCTATATCATCTTGAAAGATCCTTTTGAGGGTGAGTTGCCGCTTGTCGAGTTGCCACAGTCCCACGCTATTGCCCACAAGCAGATGCTCTTTGTCCTGCGGTACGATGTCCGTGATGCAGTTGATCTCGTCTTCCTCTTTCATGCGAAAGGGAATGTTGACGACATGCTTGCCGTCGAAGCGGCTTACACCACGGAACGAGCCGATGTACATCAGACCATCGGCATCCTCAAAGATAGATGTCACCGAGTTGTCCATCAGTCCGTCTTCTGTTGTCAGCGTGCCAAAGGTCTGGGCAAATAGCAGAATATTTGTAAAGGGGAAGAGTAAGATCAGAATCAGTCTCCTGATATGGAAGTTATAGAGTATATGAAAAGCATTATGCATAGTGAGTCTTTGTTGTCTATAATCTACTTCATTTTCTTGAGATACTCTGTGGGTGTCATGCCTTCTACCTTGCGGAAGGTGCTGAAGAAACTCGACTTCTTGAAACCACACTTAGCGCTGAGGGCCAGGAGCGTGTAGCGCTCGGTCTCGCCCTGCCCGACGAGACGCTTGAAGGCTTCCAGACGATAGCGGTTGATGAAGTCGTAATAGTTCTCCTTTATATATAAGGAGAAGACCTGCGAGAGCTTGCTGGGAGAGAGATGGAGATGGTCGGCAAGATCGCTCATCTTCAAGTCGGGATTCTCATAGATCTTTTCTTTCTCTATGTAGGTCTTCATGCGCTTGACGATATAGGCGCATTCCTGCTCGTTGATCTTCACACGGTCGTATTTCGGTGCGTCGTCGGGTTGTTTTCCAGCATTTGTTGAAGATTGCAGTTTGCCTTCCGCCACGCTGACGGTCATCTCTCCTTGCTGAGGCTGTACCTTCTCGGCCAGCATCTCTTGTTGCATCTGTGTTTGCTGCTGCTCGTTCTCCACTTCCATCAGCGCGTCGGCGATGTCGTTGCGCTCAGCAAGAAGGATGTCGGTGGTCTTGTGATAGCGGCGCCACCAGAAGAAGAGACCGATGGCAATGAGGAGCAAGATCAGCTCTGTGATGGCCAGCCACGACGGATAGACAGCGATGTGATAGGTGCGTGTGGTGCCCGGTGCACCTGCCAGTCTCACTTCAAGCGTGTGTCCGCCGATAGAGAGATGGCTGAGTTCTACGGTTTGTCCGTCTTGCGCAATCGACCAAGTCTTGTCTCCGTCAAGGCGATACTGATAGAAGCGTCCGTAAGGTCTTGCGAAGTCTTCAACAACCATCTTGAAGGAGAGCTTCTCAGAGAGTAGGTTCCAAGTGAGGCTGAGACGATGCTCTTCGTTGGCGAGCGTCTCCGCGGCATAGCCCAGTGGGTCGCCTCCTACGTAGAGATCATATAGCAGAATGGGGTAGCGCGTGAGCTTGCGCCAATTGTTGATGGCTGTCAGGGAGGTGGAGAGCAGACCGTTTGAGGTGCCCATCCAAATGGAACCATGCTCTTGGCTTTGTATATCGCTGGTGCCGACGAGCTGACATTGCAGTCCCTCGCCATAGCCAAAGTGCTGCAATTCCCGTCCTTGATAGTCAAAGCGGAAGAGCCCTTTCTCTGTTGCAACCCAGTAATATCCATGGCGATCGTCAAGGAAGCTGTAAATAATCTCGTTCTCCAGTCCCTTTGGCGCATGCAGTTCACCGAAGCGGTTGAGGGCTGGGTCCGTGTAAAAGACTCCACTGCGGTTATAGAAAAGGAGCAGTCCATCGTGTCCTTCGCAGCATTTCAAGTTTTCCTGATCATTGAAGAAGCCTTTGGGAAAATGGCTGCTCTCGAACTGCTTTTCTGCAAAGGAATAGAGCGTAAGGCCTTGCTGGCTGCAAATCCATCCGTTGCCTTTGCGGTCGAAGAAGATTTCGGTGACCACGCCGCCCTTCATCGGCGTGTTGCGCTCGTTGTATGCGGTCAGACTGCCTTGCGGACTCAGGACAAAGACGCCTTCCCCCGTACCGATCCAAAGATTACCGTCGGGAGCCACTGCCAGCGCGCCGACCGTGACATTGCTCAGCAGGGGTGACTGCGTCAGCGTGCTCACGCTGCCAGTCGCCGGGTTGTAGATACGCACTCCGGCGTCGTAGGTGGCTATGAAATAAAGACCGTTGAAGTAGCAGATCTTCGTGATGATATGTGCGCCGCCGAGCTGCTCGGGCATGACGTGGCGCACCTGACGGGTGAGCGCGTTGACATAGTAGAGTCCGCCGCTCGTGCCGATGACGGTCTCACCACCATGGATGCAGAAACTTCGCACGAAGAGTCCCTCCGTGGTGAAGTCGCCCATGCGATAGGGTTGGAAGATCTTGTTGCTGTGGTAGGTATAGGCCAGACCGAATCGGTAGAAGCCGAACCAGTCCACGCCATTGTTGTCGCGGTAGTAGCAATAGCAGGCGTCGGTGGGAAGATTATGAGCTTTGTCTCCGCCAACGGTGAAATGCTGCTTCACGGTGGCGTTGCGACCATCAAGTAGAAACGCACCGGATCCGTCGGTGCTCACGCAGACGTCGCCCTGGTGTGTCGTGTAGAGGCTGGTCACCACGTTGCCGATGCCATCGACATGGCGCGACTGTCGGCTGCGGATGTCGTAGACGAAGAGCCCGTTGTTCTTGGTTCCAACAAAGAAGCGCTCGCCGCTGATGCACAGGTGGCTCAGCGCTGCGCGTGGCGGCATGGCGGTGGCAAGGTTGATGGAGCATACTTTGCCTGTAGCGGGATGGTAGCTGTTGAGTGCGTAACGGCTGAGAAACCAGATATGCCCGTCTTTTCCAAGTGCGATGTCTCTTACGGAGTTCTCTATGCCCATCTTTGTGGCGCCGACAGTGATTGTTTTGAGATGTTTTCCATCGTAGAGATGCAGCCCGTCGCGATTGCCGAAATAGAGTATGCCGGCTGCTGAGAGAATCGTCTCAGCTTTAGAAATGGTGGGCAAGATATGCGTAAAGTGGTTAGAACCTTTTTGTAGGATGAAGATGCCTTTCGACGTGGCGGCATAGAGTGTACCGTCGCTTCCCTCACTGAGATCATAGACATAGGTGGCTCCGCGTCCTTCGCCGCTAAAGGAAAAGGTGACGATGCGCTTGCCATTATAGCGGCTGACGCCGTTGCTTGTTGCCAACCATATTTGACCGAGATGATCGGTGAGGATGGAGGATACGGTCTCACCGGAGAGGCCGTTTTCCTGCGTGATGAAACGGAAAGGCTCATCGTAAGCTACATCGGCTTTGACGGTCTGCATGAAGGCCAATAGCAGCGTGATGATATATATAATTCTGCGGGCAATATCCATCGTTGTAGGTTTATTGCCCGTAAAATTACTAAAAAATGTTCAAATAAGCATTTTTTATGGAATAAAAGATACACACTCGTCTTTATCCTATTCGTCATTGCCTTTGGCACGTCGCTGTCGATACGTGCTAATCTGGGTTCGTCACCGATCTCGGCACCACCCTACGTGTTGTCGCTCATCCCCGGTATACCGCTGACGATGGGTGTCATCGTCATCTGTATGCACGTGCTGTTTATCCTCATACAGATCTTGTTGCTCCGTCGCAACTACGAGTTGCGGCAACTCTCCCAGATACTGGTGTCGTTTCTCTTTGGCTTCTATACCGACCTGACCATGTGGCTCACGGGCTTCATGCAGGTGCCGACGTCGCTGCCACATGCTGTGGGCTATCCACTGCAATTCGTGGAGTTGCTCATTGGCGGCGCTTTGCTGGCTTTCGGCATTGCCTGCGAGGTGCGCTGCGACTCGCTGATGCTTGCCGGTGAGGGCCTGCCGTTGGCTATCTCCAAAGCCGTGCATGGCGATTTCGGTAAGGTGAAGATGTGCTCCGATACGGGACTCGTGGCCATTGCCGTGGTGCTGATGTTCCATTTCTTTGGACATTGGGACTGGAAGATGGTCGGTGTGGGTACCCTCGTGAGCATGTTCTATGTCGGTTTCATGGTTCGCATCTTTGCCCCGCACATCTCTTGGCTTGACATCATCTTCATCCCGGCCGACGAGCGTCAGGAGGAAGCAGCGGAAGAGCACGAGGAAGAGACAGAGGAAGATGCCGTGCCGTTTATCGTCACCATCGCGCGAGAGTATGGCAGCGGTGGACTGACGCTGGGCAAGATGCTGGCACAGCGGCTTGGCGTGGACTACTATGATCATGCGATCATCGATGAGACAGCCGAGCGGTTGGGCTACTCCTCGGAGTTTGTGCGGGAGAATGAGCAGAACATCAGCAATGCCAAGTTATGGGAACTTATCTTCACCGACAAGAGCATCCCGATGTCTATGAATCCCTCGCACGACGATGCCATCTTCGTGAGCGAGAGCCGCATGATACGCAGGCTGGCGGTGAAGAAGCCCTGCGTGATCATCGGGCGTTGCGCCAACTGGGTGCTGCGGGGAGACGCCAAAGCTTTCCGTGTCTTCGTGACGTCGGACAAGAGCGATGCCGTGAAGCGGGTGATGGACAAAGACCATCTCGATGCCGCTGCTGCCCAAAAGCGTATCGAGCAGGTGAACAAGGGACGCAGCAACCACTATTTCCAATATACGGGACAGCGGTGGACCGACGCACACGACTACGACCTTGTGCTCAATACCAGCAAGCTTGGCCTTAGCCGTTGCGCCGACATCATCGCCGACTGTGTGAAAAAAGGACAGAATGGATAAGAATTCCTCTGGACAGCTACTCCTCAGCTTAAATAGAGAACGAGTAAGGCTGGCACAATCTTCTGTTCCTCGGCCTACGAAGTGGTTGGAAGTATTAAATGAGGAGTCACTAGCTTGCACGTATTATAAAGACGACTCTTGTGGGCTCTTTGTTCTCTATAAGGCAAGGCCTTCTCCGTGTCTCCGTGTCTCTGTGTGAGAGACAATCGCAGAACGCTTACTAAGGGTCTTGTGCTTATTAAACGCTGTTAAAATGGAGGTAAATGAGCTAATAAAGACTAATAACTAAAGCTGTTAGTTGGGACCAACTATATTTTTTCGTTACTTTGCCGTCGTAAACATCTAAGCGATAGGATTATGAAAAAGCTTACGGAAAAGGAAAAGGAAATCATGGATATGTTGTGGCAACGCGGTCCCATGTTCGTCAGGGACATGCTGAAGTTGTATCCTGAGCCCAAACCTCATTTCAACACCGTCTCCACGCAGGTGCGCATTTTGGAGAGCAACGGCTATGTCAGTCATGAGGCTGTGGGCAACAGTTATCGCTATCAGGCAGCCATCACGGAAGAGGCTTACGGCAAGAGCACCCTTGCCGGTGTGATCAAGAACTATTTCGACAACTCTTATCTCTCTGCTGTAAGTGCCTTTGTCAAGGAGAAGAAGATTTCGGTCGACGAGCTCCGTGAGTTGATAGAGCAGATAGAGCAAGGCAAGTAACCTAAATTGACATATGATGGATTTTCTGTATTATGATCTCCGTGTAGCGGTACTGATAGCGGTGTTCTATATGTTCTACCGTTTGTTGCTGTCTCGTGACAGTTTCCATCAGCTCAACCGTGTGGTGCTGTTGGGCACCGCTTTGGCTTCTTTCGTCTTGCCTCTGTGTGTCATCACCATTCACCACACTGAGGTGTTGTCCTCATTCCCCACGGTGAAGACGGATGTCGTCGGTGGCGGAAGCGCAGTTGTTACTCCGTCCACACCCTGGTGGCATATCGTGTTGCCAATCGTCTATTGGTCAGGCGTCATTTTCACATTATTATATACAATTCTCTCGATATCGAAGGTATGCATACTTATTGGCCGATGCGAGAAGCACCGGCAGGCCGACGGCAGTGTCATTGCCGTGGCCGATGGGGAAGTGTCCCCATTCTCCTGGATGCACTTCATCGTGGTGTCGCGTAGCGACTACGCCCATCCCGACAGCGCCATCCTCCTGCACGAGCGCGAGCACATCCGCCGGCGTCATTCATGGGATGTGCTGCTCGTTGATGTCCTCTCGTCGTTTCAGTGGTTCAATCCAGCTATATGGATGCTGCGTTCAGATCTGCGCGCCATCCACGAGTATGAGGCTGACGCGGCGGTTCTCTCAAGTGGCGTCGATGCACGCCAGTATCAATACCTGTTGGTAAGAAAAGCTATGGCCGCGGCAGGGTACTCTGTGGTCAATGGCATCAATCACAGTACCCTTAAACAACGAATCACTATGATGAATACTCATAAACAAAACCGATATTCCTGGCTCAAAGCCATGTATGTACTTCCCATTGTTGCTGTCTCGCTTTGTGCCACGGCCAAGACCGTTACCGACTATAAGGTTTCTGACAGTGTTGTCCCGGCTACTGCCCAACCGGCTGTCGCTCAGCGTCCGGCATCCACAAACGCATCGGCAACTACGGTAGAGGATATTGTAGAACAGAAAGTTGCCCAGAAAGACTCGACCAAGCTCAAGGATCTCTTGGTTGTCGTCGATGGCAAGGAAATACCCTATTCCTCATTGCAGAATATCGATCCTTCGTCCATCTCGACTATCAGCGTCTATAAAGATAAAGCTCACACGGCTCAATACGGAAAGAAAGGAGCCAATGGAGTGATTGTCGTGACAACGAAGAAGGCAGCTTCGGCCGAAGGAGAGAATAAAGGTGCCTTTACTGTTATCGACGAGATGCCTCAGTTCGAAGGAGGTTCTTCGGCCATGATGCAGTTTCTCTCTCATAACGTTCATTATCCCGTTGTGGCGCAGGAAAGTCGTGTGGAGGGTCGTGTCGTGGTCAGCTTTATTGTCAAGTCTGACGGTTCCGTCGCCGATCCTACCGTTGTCTACAATGGTACCAAGTGCGTAGCCGCAGAGACGAACACAGCTTCGGGCGAAAAGAAAGAGGCAGTGGTGGATGCCGCCGAGAAACAGAAGAAAGAGGCTGAGGCCAAGGAAGCTTTGGCTCAGGAGGCATTGCGCGTGGTAAGCAGCATGCCGGCGTGGACACCAGGAAAGAGAGACGGGAAACCCGTCAATGTGAAGTATAATATCCCAATATCTTTCAAGCTGAATTCATCTTCAAAGTAGAATAATTCCCCTCTAAGGTAGAGGAATCGAAACAGCCCCATGACGCAAGGTCTTCGCACGGACAAATCCAGTGTCTTACGACCGCGGCATGGGGCTGTGATACTTCATTTATGCCTTATCTTAGCCTTCATTATTTATGATTATTGTCTTTAATGAATGTCCATGAATTGACCACGAATTACTCATAAATTGAATAATTAGTGAATAATTCGTGGTTAATTAATGGTGATTCAATGTTCAAAATAATAGTTTTGAATGATCATGAATATTATAGCCTACAAAATATAACGCTTATTATTTGTTAATGCTGCTAATATTAGTTACTTTTGCAGAAGAAGATAAGTCACGTTATTATGATCGATCCACATATTAAGCAGCAGTTTCTTTCCGAGGTCAAACAGACGATTCCGGAAAGACAGATATATACCGACAGCCTCCGCACTTATGCTTGGGGCACTGACGCCAGTTTCTATCGCATGACCCCGCAAGTCGTCGTCCGCACAAAGAACGAGGAGGAAGTGCAGGCGGCCTTCAAGGCGTGCAAGAAATACGCTATTCCCTTTACACTCCGCGCTGCCGGCACGTCGCTCTCCGGACAGAGCTGTACCGACTCGGTGCTCATCGTGGCAGGCAAAGGTTGGGAGCAGTTCCATTTAGATGATGACAAGAATGCCATCACCCTTCAGCCCGGTATCACGGGAGGACGCGTGAACAATATCCTGAAGCCTTACGGTCGAGTGTCCCCGCCCGACCCGGCATCGGTAGGCAGTGCTATGGTTGGCGGTATCGTGGTCAACAATGCCTCGGGCATGAACTGTGGCGTGCATGCCAACAGCGACCACATGTTGCTCAGTGCCCGTCTCGTCCTTACCGATGGCACCGTTCTCGATACCGGCGACGAGCAGAGCCGTGAGGCCTTCCGCAAGAGTCATCCCGAGTTTCTCAAGAAGATAGAGGCTCTGCGGGATGAGGTACGAGAGGACACGGAACTCACGAAGCGCATCCGATATAAGTATTCTATCAAGAACGTCACGGGTCTCAACATCCGTCCGCTTGTCGACTACGATGATCTCTTCGACATCATCGCGCACTGTATCGTGGGCTCAGAGGGGACACTGGCCTTCCTCTCCAGCGTCCGCATGAAAACGCTGCACGAATATCCTTACCGCGCTTCGGCTATGGTTTATTTCCAGTCCATGGAAGAGAGCTGCAAGGCTATCGTCGCTTTGAAACAGTTGAAAGCCGACGAGGACGACATGGCGATGACTTATGAGGATCTCAAGGTCAAGAGTGCGGAGATGCTCGACTATCTGTCGTTGCAGAGTGTCGGAGACCCCGTCTATCTGAACTATAAGAAGGATGTGGATGGTGGCCGCATCGATGGTGTAGCCAAAGGCGACTACCACAATCTCACGGCTGTCCTCACCGAGACCAAGGCCTTGACACCGGAAGGACTGAAGGCAAACATCCAGGATATCATGGACACGCTCTCAAGGTTCAATCTCTATGGCGAGCCCGTTTTCACCGATGACCCGAAGGTCTATGGTAAGTACTGGTCAATCCGCTCCGGCATCTTCCCCGCTGTGGGCGGCCAGCGCCCTGTCGGTTCTTCTTGTCTTATCGAGGATGTGGCGTTCCATATCGAGGACCTTCCGCATGCTACGGTCGATTTGCAGCAACTCATCGCGCGTCATGGCTACAAGGACGCCTGCATCTATGGTCATGCTTTCGAAGGCAATTACCACTTCATCCTCAATCAAAGTTTTGCCACAAAGGAGGAGGTGGAGCGCTACCGCAACATGATGGAGGATGTGGTGAAGCTCGTCGTGGGCAAATACGACGGTTCTTTGAAGGCAGAGCATGGCACCGGGCGCAATATGGCACCGTTTGTCAAATATGAGTGGGGAGAGAAAGCCTACGGTGTGATGAAGCAGTTGAAGTACATCTTCGACCCCGACAATATCCTCAATCCGGGCGTCATCTTCAATGATGATCCCGACTGTTTCGTCGAGCATCTCAAGCCGTTGCCCGTGCTCCACTACGACCTCAAGCCGCGCAAGGAAGCGGGTGACAACCATTTGGCAGCTTCGACGATGGACGAGATGCTGCAAGGCGTTGAGAAAGCGAACCGCTGTATAGAGTGCGGATTTTGCGAAATCAACTGTCTGTCGTGTGGCTTTACGCTCTCCTCAAGGATGCGTATCGCCTCTCAGCGTGAGATGCTGCGCCTCAGACAGACCGGTGAGGATCCGAAACGATTGGCGGAGATGGAGAAAGACTATCGTTACCTCGGTGAGCAGACGTGTGCCACAGACGGTCTCTGTGCTACCTCCTGCCCAATGAAAATCAATACGGGCGACCTCACGCATCTGTTGCGCCAGCTCTTCATGGACCAGCACCCTGAGCAGCGCACTATCGGTCAGATAGGTGCCGACCATCTCAGTGCCATGAAAAATGTGGTGCGTGGCGCGCTCTCCGCAGCCTCATTAGGCCGGAACGTGCTCGGTACCACAGCCATGAAGAAAGTGTGCAACGGCCTTCATCAACTTGGTATCCCACAGTGGTCTACGGCTATGCCGGGGGCTATCCGCAACCCGTCTCAGGCAATGCTTGACCAGCAGCCGTCGGAGCTGAAGGTCGTCTATCTGCCGAGTTGCATCAATCAGACCATGGGCCTGACGGAAGGCGCTCCCGTCAAGCAACCGCTTGTCAAGGAGACATGTGCGCTGCTCAAGAAGGCCGGATATGAGGTAATCTTCCCGAAGAACATGAAGAACCTTTGCTGCGGACAAATATGGGAGAGCAAGGGCATGACAGATATCGCTGACCAAAAGACTGCCGAGACCGAGCAGGCCCTCTATGAGGCCAGTGAGGGCGGTCGCTGGCCCGTGCTCTGTGACCAGAGTCCTTGTCTTCACCGACTGAAGAAGATGGTCACCCGTGTCCGGCTCTACGAGCCCGCGGAGTTCATCCTCACCTTCCTTAAAGACAGACTCACGTTCCATCCTACTCACCGGCCGGTAGCCATCTACCTGACCTGCTCCACGCGTGAGATGGGACTCAGCGACACAATGCTCGAAGTGGCACGCATGTGTACCGACAATGTCTATGTACCGAAAGGTATCGGCTGTTGTGGCTTTGCCGGTGACCGTGGATTCTCACGTCCGGAGCTCAACGACTGGGCGCTGCGCTCGCTCCACGGACAGATAGCGGAGCATCACATCGAGCGCGGCTATTCCAACAGCCGGACGTGCGAGATCGGACTGGAGTCGCATGCCGGCATCCCCTACATGAGCATCGTGTATCTCGTCAACGAATGCACGGAGCCACGGGGCTAACAGATAGAAAGATTCCGCAAAACACATCGGGGTGCAGCCTTTTGGCCGCACCCCGATTTGCTATTTGGCAGACCGTTATTTCCCGTGCAGCACAGGAGAGGTGGAGTCCTTGCGGTGTTCTTTCTTCTGACTTGAAGTGACACTTTCTGGCTGCGAGAGCATTCTTGCTGTCAGAAACGGATCGTTCCAACCGTATTTGTCGTCAAGATCCTTGGTAAAACGTTGATAATCCAAATTCATGAAAACCTCCTTGTTTGATTGATCCGACTTTCAAGCAAAAATAAGCAAAAGAATTGAAGAAGAGAAGAAAGCTACCGTAACTTTGTACATTATTAGATAATATTGTACCACCAAGCCTTTTTACTCTTTGTGTTTACATCTCGTCGACTACCAGGTTTCTCGGTAATGTGATGATTTTGAGACGACGGAACCAACGGCGTGGCGATGTAGGGTCGATCTGCTCTGACTGGCTGCTGATGATGTAGTAGCTGGCGGAATAGTCGTCCATCAGTGACGTGAAGGCAGACTTGATTCTGGAACATTTCTCGTTGATGGCATTGTCAAGGGGATTGGTGAGTCGCTCCACGGTCTCCCGCATCTTGTCTTTGTCTCCTTCGGGGCAGATGCGGTCGTAGATTGACAGCAACTCGTCGTGGTATTCGCTGAGACGCTTGAACTCAATACCTTCTTCATGTCGCAAGAACAGCAGGTAGACAGCACGATGGACCGGTGACAGTTGTACCTCAACGATGTCGTTGCTATTATTTCCCTCGACTTTACTGCCCTCAAGAAAAAGCCTGCCGTCGCGCTTGGCGATGAGTCTGCGAAGCGTGCCATGTGCGGCTTCTGTCCTGAGCTGTTCGAGTGTAGGCACAGTGATGGCTTGAAGCAGCAAGTCGTTTCTACCCATGACTTGCAACTTCCTCACCAGCTCGCGTATTTGCCGGGCCATCAGTCGTGCTTGTTCCTCGTCGTTGTTCATTGTGGTTACAAAGTTAAGGAAAAAACTGATTGAGCGGTTCATGTGCGATGATAAAAATGAGGCTGCAAGCCTTGCGATGGTTTTTCTGTTGCCGATTTGATGTTTTTACCTTATCTTTGCGCAAAAAATATAATATCATGGAAGACGATAATCAACAGAAACGCGACACATTGGATTTCGGCCCAGTGGAAGACACTACGAAAGAGATCATCAAGGTGGTTGGCGTAGGTGGCGGCGGATGTAATGCCGTCAACAACATGTTTAACGAAGGCATTGCCAACGTGTCTTTTGCGGTTTGCAACACCGACAGTCAGAGTCTTGCCAACTCGCCGGTACCCGTCAAGTTGCTGCTCGGAGAGTCTGGTTTGGGAGCCGGAGCTGACCCTGAGTTGGGAAAGCAGGAGGCTATTAAGACCAAGGAACGCGTGAAGCAGTTATTCAATGATTCCACTCGTATGTGCTTCATCACGGCAGGAATGGGTGGCGGTACGGGTACAGGAGCTGCGCCCATCATCGCTTCTGTGGCCAAGAGCATGGGAATACTGACGATAGGCATTGTGACCATACCGTTCTATTTTGAGAAGAACCGGAAGATCATGAAGGCTTTGAAAGGTGTTGAGGAGATGCGAAAGAATGTCGACTCATTACTCATTATTAATAATGAGAGCATCTGCGATGTCTATGCCGACTCGGAGCTCTCTATCAAGGACGCTTTCAAAGCCGCTGACAATATCCTTTGCAATGCGGCAAAGAGTATATCCGAGCTGATTACCATTGAGGGCAGTATCAACCTTGACTTCCGCGATGTGGAAACAACGATGCGTGAAGGCGGTGGCGCCATCATGGCGATTGGCAGAGCGCGCGGAGAGAGACGTGTGGAGAAGGCAATCGTCAATGCCCTTGAGTCACCATTGCTCTACGGCAGTGACATCTCTAATGCCAAGAAGATACTCTTCAATATCTATACGAGTGAGGACAAGCCTTTGTTCGTTAGCGAGATGCGCGAGATAGATGCTTTCATGTATGGACTGAATCCTAATATAGATGTGATATGGGGTACAAGTGACGACAATACGCTTGGTGAAGATGCAAAGGTGATCATCCTTGCCACGGGTATCGACAACCGTTTCTTGCCTGATGACAAACACGACGATAGCGATGAGGAGTATTACAACCAAATCATTGCGAAACTCTATCGCGAGCCTCTGCTGTCGCAAAGCGCGGCGAAGAGGAAAACTGAGAAGGAACCGAAAGAAACAAAGAAGGCATCCGAAACTTCCGTTACTCCCTTGAATGGAAATCAAACAAAAGATCATGAGGATGAAGAAGCGTCACCCTCCATTTCTTTCGATATGACTCGTAAAGAGACGGATGCTAAAGAGAGTAAGAAAGAAACAGATCAGGAAGCTGATGGTCAGGAGGCAGAACCTGCGACACCAAAGGAAAAGGAAAATTCACCGAAAGCAACAGACAATGCACCTCATAGGGCTCCCTCTTTCCTCGATAAGCTCAAAGGACACTTGAAGAAAGGCCTTACGGTGCTGACCAGTGATATGGACGAGTGAAGCGGATCTTGTGTCATTGCAATATGCTGTAGGACATTGACTACTCAGTAATATCAGAATCGCAGCTTCGCCTGCATCTCCAGTTCCATGCGACTGTGACCGTTGACATGCTCCGGTCCGGAGGAAGATGATACATTGTGGAAATAGTTGGTGTTACCCAACTTCAGCAGAACCATCAATTTGCGACCGATGTCTGCGCGGGTGGCAATGGCGTAACGGATGCCTCGCCCGGCAAACATCGGGAAGGAGAAGTTGTAGAGCAGTCCACGCTCATAGCTGTAGACACGCGAGAGGAAATCGTCGGTGTGGAAGTAGTTGACGCTGAGAAAAGTCTGGAACCACGCGCGTTGGTAGCCAACATATTGCGAGATCATGTATCCCCGGCTTGTGGCTTGTTGGTGACAGATGCTGAGGTCGCCTTGCATTCGCCATTGCCAGTAACCGCTTGCGTAGCCGATCATGGCGCGTGAGCGGTATTCGTTGCGCCATGTCAGACGGTCGGCTTCGCTGTCGTTGCGTTCCCGTCTTCTCATGCGTATCCTGAGCAGATAGCTCCATCCTTGTCGGTTGCCGCTGAATTGGAGCAGAGCGTCGATGCTGTGCGAGGCGGCGGAAGCCTGGTATTTCGGCCATGCGAAGTAGGCGGCGTCGACATATCCCATCAGACAAACGCTGGCCGATGGTGCCCATTGCATACCGAGATAAAGTCCGCTCTCGTCGTTGACCGAACCACCGTCGGCATAGCTCTGACTGAACAGCGAGTAGTATTGATAAGGATAGTAGCGTTGCAGAGCCATTACCGACAGCGAGGAAGTGAGCAGATAGCTCAGAGAGTTGATCGTGGCTACCGTACCGCAGTCGCCCGTGGCCGTCTCGCCTGCGATATTGAGTTTTGCCGAGACATAGCCATAGTCGACGCTTGCGTTCCAGAAGTGCTTCCCCTGCGGGTACCATTGGCGGAAGGACTGCGTGGTGTTGGGCTTCAGTGTGCGGTTGAAGGCAGTGGCGAAGGCCGTGACGCCTGCATGAAAGCCATCACGGAAAAAGCTGAGGTTTGTGCCCACGAGCGTCTCATCGGTGTTGCGTCGCCGTGCCATCTCGCTGGGTGTGCGGTGGTAGCCGGTCTTCAGAATTGTGGTTACCGTACCTGTGGAGTCGTTGAGTGTCGCGTCGATCTTCCTCCATGATACGAAACCGGTGAGCGTGAGTCGTCGGTTGAGGCGTAGGGCGGCAGCCGTGCCTTGCAGGTAGTTGGCTTCCGACCGGCTGCTGTGTCCGATGATGTTGTTGGTGGAGGCTCCCAATGTAGCCAGCGTGTTGAGTTTGCCAAGTCCGAACGATGTGTTCATGATCAGTCCCATGCCGAAGCGCAGCCGATAGCGCCCTACTACGAGGTTACGAATGATGCCTATGTTTCGGAGCTGCAGATAGAGCGAGTAATAGTCATATCCGCAAGCGTTCTTTCCCGCGAAGAAAGGTTCACCTGCATCTTGTGAGGCCACAAAGTCCAGTTTGACGCGTTGCCGGTAATTGAAGCTGTAGCGTAGCCAATGCTTGTATTTATATCCGAGAAAACCGTTTTTGTCACCCTCTCTATCATAAAAAGGTATTTTCAGCGCAGCCACCACTTCCTGCCGTCCTGAGCGTAGGATGCTGTCGAGAGGCGGCAGCGCGTCGGAAGTCTTCTCCGGTCCGATAGCAACAAACTGCTCCAGCATGTCGGCATCCTGCTTGCGAAACGAGGGAAGCATGCGCAGTTCCACGAGGCTTTCAAAGCGTCCGGCGCGATGGCGGTACTCCATGATGTCCATCACCTGCTGGGCAGAGAGAAAGGGCAACCGTTCCAAGTCCTCGCGTGTGCAGCTGTTCAGATCCATCTTCTCATGGGCCAGTTCGCTAAGCATCTCGTAGGTCTCTTGCCAACTATCGCTTTCAACGTCCTCGCGTTGACCGAGTTCACTATAGTATTGTTGCCATGTCTCAACAGGGTCTTGCGCGTACATGGAAATGGACGCACCGATACATAGCAACAGCAGAAAGAAGATGCGGGCCGGTCTTTTCATAGGCTTCTCAATTGGTTCTTCTCATGTGGTTTTCATGACTCGCCGATAAGGTTGGCAAGGTTTTCATCGGCAAAAATAAGAAAAAAACGCTTATCTTGTACTCTAAGAGCGATATTTTTTTCTTTCTAACTGCTTCTTTTTCCAAAGAGAATTCTTATTTTTGCAACAAAAAGAGACATCATGATAACACCAGGAACTAATACTCATTATCATATGCGTATCGATCATGTAGCACTCTACTGCCGCGACCTGGAAGGTATGCGGACATTCTTCTTGAAGTATTTCAATGCTTTCAGCAACGACAAGTATCACAATCCCCGCACGGGACTGTCCACCTATATCCTCTCTTTCAATGAGGGCAGTTGCCGACTGGAGCTGATGAACCGGCCGGACATGGTAGAAGTGGATGCGGCGAAGAACAATACAGGATCCATCCATCTCTCGTTCAGCATTGGCAGCAAGGAGAAGGTGGACAAGAAAACCTCAGAGCTCTCGCAAGCAGGCTATACGGTGGTTAGTGGCCCCCGCACCACGGGCGACGGCTATTACGAGAGTTGGGTCTTGGGACCGGAGAATATCCAGATAGAGATAACGGTATAAAAGGAAACGAGTCACACAGGCTTATGTCACATAAAACAGTGTGACACAAACCTGTGTGACTTTTAACCTACGTGTTCCTATTTTAGGCTGTTGTATTCCTCGTCGTTCACCGGCTCAAGCCATTCGTTGCTGACGTTTTCACCGGGTACGGGCATAGCCAAGTGAGCAAACCAACTGTCGCGTGCGGCACCATGCCAATGCTTCACGTTGGCGGGTATGTTCACTACGTCGCCGGGCAACAACTGTCGTGCAGGCTTGCCCCACTCCTGATACCAGCCGCGACCAGCCACACAGATGAGGAGCTGTCCACCACCTTTCGTGGCGTGGTGGATGTGCCAGTTGTTGCGGCATCCGGGCTCGAAGGTGACGTTGTGGATGGGGATCTGCTCCGTGGAGACAGGAGCGAGGTAGCTCTGTCCGATGAAGTATTTGGCATAAGCGGTGTTTGGCTCGCCGATGGGGAAGACCATCTCGCGCTGGAACTGTGCTTTGGCATCAGCCAGCGAGTCGGCTTTGTCTGCCCACACCTCTTTGGCTTGGCGGAAAGCAGCCCAAGCTTTGGGCCAACCCGCGTAGAAGGCAATGTGCGTGAGTACCTCGGAAATCTCCTGCCGCGTGATGCCGTTGGCCTTGGCGTTCTGCAGGTGAAAAGTCAGACTGCTGTCAGTCATGCCCATGCTCACGAGCGCCACCACGGTGATGAGGCTGCGGTCACGGAGTGAGAGCTCGGCCTGCCGGTTCCACACTTGTCCAAAGAGCACGTCGTCGTTGAGCTCGGCGAATTTCGGTGCGAAGTCGCCCAACTGCTTGCGGCCTGCATCCTGCTTAATCGTTTTCTTTTCCATATTGATAACTGATTTCTTTTCTGATGAAGTCTGAGCATTGGCATGCAGTATAAGGCAGACCAAGAGGAGAGCAAATAATGTCCGTGCCATCTGCCATTCCGCTTATTTCAGATACTTATTGAGGAATTCAGCGATACGGTCAAACGGAATCTTGTCCATCTGGTCGTAGAGATCGGTGTGCGTGGCACCGGGGACGATGATGAGCTGCTTGTTGTCGCCCTTGAGCTTCTTGAACGTGTCCTCACCCATATAGCAGCTGTGGGCTTTCTCGCCGTGAACGATGAGCACCGCATTGCGCAGGTCTTCGGGGTGAGTCAGGATGTTGTTGTTCATCCATCCCGTCTGAGCCTGGAGCATCCATCCGCCATTGGAGTTGACCGACCGCTTGTGATAGCCGCGCTTGGTCTTGTAGTAAGCCGAGTACTGCTGAACGAAGTCAGGCTCCTTGCCAGTCAGCTGGTCCACGGGGATGCAGCCTCCGGCACGCTGCTGAAGTCCTGTCGTGTATTCCTTGGTGCGCAGAGTGGCAATCTGCTCCTTGGCCTTGTAGCGGTCGTCGGCAGTGCCCTTGTCGAAATAGCCCCATGCCCCCACACGCGGCATGTCGTACATTGTGCTGGCTACCGTAGCCTTGATGCGTGGGTCGTTGGCGGCGGCGTTGAGGGCAATGCCGCCCCAACCACAGATACCGACGATGCCAATACGATTGGCATCCACGTCGGGGCGGTTGCTCAGATAGTCTACGGCTGCCTGGAAGTCCTCTGTGTTGATGTCGAGCGAAAAGACATCGCGTGGCTGCCCGCTGCTCTCACCGGTGAACGACGGATCGAAGGCGATGGCGAGGAATCCGCGCTCAGCGAGGGTCTGAGCATAGAGGCCTGACGACTGCTCCTTTACAGCACCGAAGGGACCGCACACGGCAATGGCGGCGAGACGCCCCTGTGCATTCTTGGGTTTATAGACGTCGGCAGCGAGTTCAAAGCCGAAATGATTGTGGAAGGAGACCTTCTCGTGCTCCACTTTCTCACTCTTGGGGAATACCTTGTCCCACTCTTGTGTCATCTTCAACTGTGTCTTCTCTTTTGTGTTTTGTGCCCCGGCAGTGATAACGGTCATCAGCAATGCCAAGGCTGTGATTATTCTTCTCATCTATTGTTAACTTTGTTTCCAGTTGCAAAGTTACGAGATTCCTGTCAGTTTTGTATTACCCCGATTAAGGCAGCTATAACCCTTATTGCGGAAATTCTCTTTTGATGCTGCAAATAGAAAAGCCATGACCCGCCCTTGATAAGGCTGAGTCATGGCTTGACGATGGCAACTATGATGGTTTCTATTCCTCATTCATCATCCACTTCAACGCATTGATGCGAAGTATTCCGTCATAGTCGGAATCCGGGTCATCATCCAGCGTGAGGAGATACTTCGGATAATGGTCGTCAATGTTTCTTAAGGAAGCCAACTCTCGCTCCAAAGTTGCAGGGTCTCTGACAGTGGCAGCCACCTGATAATAAGCAAGACCGTCAGCATTCATGGTTACAAAATCCACCTCGAGTTGGTCGTTCTTGCCGACATACACCTGACTGTGACGGTGCAGGAGCTCAAGATAGACTTCGTTTTCCAGAACTCTTCCCACATCGAAACCTCTTGAGCCCAAAAGCATACGGCGAAGACCAATGTCCACAAGGTAGTATTTGCTGAGCGACTTGAGTAGTTGCCGCCCCTTGATATTGTAGCGTTTGGCCTCGTAAAGGAAGAATGTATCACAGAGGGCATGCATATATTTCTCCACAGTCTTCTGGTCTATCTTCCTGCCCTCTGCCGTCAGAAGATCCGCGATACGCTTTGTCGAGAGGATGTTACCGATGTTGTCTGCTGCAAAACGGATGATACTCTCCAGCATCGTCACATCCTGGATCTTCAGGCGTGTCATGATGTCCTTCACCACAATGGTATTGTACACAGCATCAAGGTAATCGGATACCTCTTCGGTAGAATCCAATTCCAGTGTATAGGGGAAACTGCTATTAGTGACATATCGGTTGTAACTGTCCTGCAAGTTGTCTTGCCTGCCTATAGCCTCAATATACTCTCTAAACGACAACGGGAGCATGGGTATCTCGACGTATCGACCGGAGAGTAGCGTGGCAAGCTCACTCGAGAGCATATAAGCATTGGACCCTGTGAGGTAGATGTCGGTATAAGGCTTGAGATTAAGACTATTGATGACATCTGGGAAGTCCTTCACATGCTGTATCTCGTCAAAGAAGAGATAGGTCATCTCGGTATCTGAGAGCCGTTTCTTGACATAGCTATAGAGGTTTTGAGGATCACGGAGACTAAAAAAGTCGTAGTCTTCAAAATTGATAAAGACGATGCATTCGCTGTTCACCCCCTGGGTGATCAGCCAGTCGCGGAAGATCTCCATGAGGGTTGACTTGCCACACCGGCGAATGCCAGTAACGACCTTTATCAGTTTCTTGGCTCTAAATTTCTTCAGCTTGCTGAGATATTCTCGGCGCTCTATTCTCTTCATAGTCGTGCACGATTAGTTGTTACTGGCGCAAAGATAGCAAAAGTTTTAGGAATTCATTCCGAAAAGTATCTAAAAATACAAAGTTTTAGGAATCTATTCCGAAAAGTAGTCGGAGATGCAGAGTTTTAGGAATCCATTCCGAATTGTTTGCTCAGCGGTGCAAAGACGTACAGTCAAACGTGCTTTGCGAGTATCATAGATCCATGGTGAGATTGTCGGTGGGACATTACCCCGATTAAGGCAGCTATAACCCATATTGCAGAAATCGTGTCGTTGCTCTTGCGTGAATAGAATATTTCGAGTAATTTTGTGCGTGGAAACATAAAGACAGACAGATATGAGCGACACAACAATCATCCCTATCGATAATATCGATGCATATAATAAGATGTATGGCTTCTGGACCCTGCACCCCTTAGTGAGTGTGGTAGACTTGGCGGAAGCCACGAAGATGCCCAACCACGCTACTTTTCGCTATGGTGTCTATGCACTATGGCTGAAGGACGGCATTCAGTGCTCGTTGCACTATGGGCGCCAGCTATACGACTATCAGGATGGTACCATCGTGAGCTTTGCACCGGGGCAGATGGTGCGTGTGGATATGACAGAGGAACAGCTCCGCACGCCGTCGCACACCTTAGGTCTGCTCTTCCATCCCGACCTGCTCTTCGGTACGCTGTTGGGGAAGACCATCGGCGGCTATCACTTCTTCGACTACGATTCGGCCGAGTCGCTCCATCTCAGCGAGCGTGAGCGGCGGATGTACACCGACACGCTCAACTCCATCCGCTTCGAAATGGAGCAGCCCGTTGACAAGCACTCGCAGACAATCCTCGCTGACCGCATCAAGCTCATCCTCGACTACTGCCAGCGCTTCTATGACAGGCAGTTCGTCACCCGCCACAAGGAGAACTCCGACGTCCTTTCGACCTTTGAGCGCAACATCAAAGACTATTTTGAGCAGGGGCTGGCTGTACGTGACGGCCTGCCCTCAGTGGCCTACTTCGCCGATAAGGCCTGTCTTTCCGCTGGCTATTTCGGTGATCTCATCCGCAAGGAAACGGGTATGACGGCACAGTACTATATCCAGCAGCACATCCTCAAATTGAGCAAGCAGCTACTTCTCGACCCTTCGCAGAGCATCTCGCAGATTGCCGACCACCTCGGCTTCCAATATCCTCAGCACTTCTCCCGCTTCTTCAAGAAACTTACGGGAGTGACGCCAAAAGAATATAGAGAGGGATAATAGATACATGGAAGAGTCGCAATCATAAATAATATTAATTGGAGTAAGTATTGATGGGCAATACCGGACTGTGGCTTGCCGTGCCCGTGTCGGAACTGCTGACCACGATAGTGGCATACACCAACAAGAATATGAGAATATGGCGTTATCTCTAAAAAATATACTATCTTTGCGCTCGAGAACAAAGATATCCCGCATACGCAAATGTCCGGGATGCTTGGAACGACAGGATAGTAAACGATAATAGTCTATGCCCATAATACTCATAATTGAAGATGACCTAACCTTCGGTCTGATGATTCAGAAGTGGTTGAACCGGAAAGGATTCGTCGCCAATAAGGCATCCTCGTTGCGAGAGGCTCGCCAACAGTTGGAGAAGATGACGCCAGATCTGATTCTCTCTGACTTGCGTCTGCCCGATGGTGATGGCATCAGCTTGCTTTCTCAGCTGCGTGATGAGGGGCTCTCTACGCCCTTTATCGTGATGACCAGCTATGCTGAGGTGGAGAATGCAGTACTCGCTATGAAGGCCGGTGCCACTGACTACATAGCCAAGCCTTTTCCGCCGGATCTGTTGCTTGAGAAAATCAGCGAGGCCCTCCGTTCTTCCAAATTGTCTGCCGTCGACGAGGTAGCGGGTGCTACTCCGCAGGGTCAGGAGCCCTCTGCGCCCGACAAGGCAACAGTCCACGACGCAGAGGCTTCTACACCTATTTATATAGAGGGGGAGAGCGAGGCCTCAAAACAACTCTATCGCTATGTCGATCTTGTAGCTCCCACTCCCATGTCGGTGCTCATCCTTGGAGCCAGTGGCACGGGCAAGGAATATGTGGCGCGCCGCATCCACGCAAAAAGTCCACGACATGACAAGCCTTTCTTCGCCCTTGACTGCGGAGCCATACCCCGCGAGGTAGCTGCCTCGGAGTTTTTCGGCTATCGCAAAGGGGCGTTCACCGGTGCTGACTGTGATAAGCAGGGGGCTTTCGAGGCAGCCAACGGCGGTACGCTCTTTCTCGACGAGATGGGCAACCTGCCCTATGAGATTCAGGTGCAGTTGCTCCGCGCCCTGCAGCAACGTGTCGTGCGTCCCCTGGGAAGTACAGAAGAGATTCCTATCGACATCAGGTTGGTCTGTGCCACCAATGAGGACCTTGCTCAGCGAGTGCGCGACGGACAATTCCGTGAGGATCTCTACCACCGCATCAACGAGTTTACCATCTCAATGCCGGAACTGAAAGACCGTGGTTCAGATCTCTTCCTCTTTGCCAACCTCTTCATGCGTCAGGCCGATGAAGAGCTCGGGCGCCATGTCTCTGGCTTCACACAAGCCGCCCAAAGTCTTTTGGCTTCCTATCCCTGGCCTGGCAACTTGCGCGAACTGAACAATGTGGTCAAGCGTGCGACCCTGTTGGCCCAAGGAGAACTCATCGGTACTGACGAGCTCCGTCTGACGATGAATCCCGAAGTACCCGCCTCCACAACGGCACCTCTCCACGACGATGCTACGGAGCGACAGCTCATAGTCGATGCCCTGAGAGCCGCCCGAGGCAACAAGAGCAAAGCCGCACGATTGCTTGAGGTAGACAGAAAAACACTCTACAACAAGTTGAAGAAATACGGTTTGGAATAGTCCGATACCCTACTATGTGTGGAGAAGTATTGTGGAATCTTTCCACAATACTTCCACAGTTTCCACACTTACTCAATATTCCATAAATATTATAACTTCCTAATAATCAATGCTATGATTGAATGCTGGCAACTTTGGCACGGCCGTTGCACTTTCGTAGGTGTCCGCAACGAGGAGTTCACGACAACAAGTAACAGATAATAAAAATAAGGATTATGAAGAAGTTAGTTTTCGCAGCTGTTGCTGCTTTGACCATCGTTTCTGTGAGTAGTACATTTGCTTTCAATAACACTTCGTCGGCTTCTGCCACTAACATCAACAGCACAGCAAGTGTAGACAGTGTAAACCCCGTTCAGCAAGACACTGTTGCACCGGCTCCTTCTGATACGACCGTGCAGAAGTAGACATCGATGCCTTTCTATCAGTACTACGTATTCAGGATTTCAAGCATGCCCGCCTCATAAAGGCGGGCATATTTTGTTCGTGTACTAACAGAATATTGTACCTTTGCACTGCAATACACCATTTTAGCTATGCATAAGAACAATATTTCACAAAAGGCGGCCGTAGCCTATGCCATCGTTGCCCTGGCCTTGATCATCATCATCGCCTTGGTATACAGCAATACGCAATCGCTGAGCGTCATTGGCCAGTCTGTCGGCGAATATGCTAAAATGCAACAACGATCCGACAGTGCTCTGGCAAAGATGCTCAAGGATGAGCGCGGCAGTCTGCGAGAGCTTACCAAGGCTATCGCACTCAGCCGTCAGCCCGGAGCACTGCACCAAAAAGTCAACAGCCTTAATAGTGGCAAAGACTCGGTCGTCGTGCATCCCAAGACTACGGAGGCTCACCATGCCAGTACGACGACGGTGGAGGTAGCCCGCTCGCGCCAGGGCTTCTTCCGCCGCTTGGCCGACCTGTTCCGTAAGGCCCACACCGATACGGTAAGTGTTCGCTGTGACAGCAGCATGACCAGTGTCGACACGGTGAGGCAGCCTGTAGACATCAGCCGCCGTGTTGCCCGCATCCTTGCCGAGGCGGAACAAGAGCAGCAGCGGGCGACTCATCAGCGACAACAAAGAGTCAGCGGTGAGCTGGACGGTCTCAAGGCCATCTCCTCGGCAATCGAGAAGGAGCTGGAAGGCAAAGTGGAGCGGTTGCGGGCACAAGAGAGGCGCATCGTCAGCCAAGGGTTGGCGCGCGCCCAACAAGCCCATAAGCGGCTGATGGCGCAAATGATGCTGTTAGCAGCCTTTGCCATCATCATGACAGCCATCCTGCTGTGGCGCATCCGCCACGATGTGCGGCAAGAGCAGGCTTACCAGGAAGCGCTGAAGAAAGCCAACGACGAAATCAGTCACGTCATGGAACAGCGTGAACAACTCTTGTTGACCATCACGCATGACATCAAGGCACCCGCAGCCTCCATCTCGGGATTCATGGATCTGCTTAAGGACTACGTGCCTTCACAGAAAGGTCAGGAGTTGCTGCAAAGCGTGCGCAACTCAGCCAGCCACCTTTCCCATCTGGTGGCCGATTTGCTTGACTACCACCGGTTGGAAAGTGGCGAGATGGATATCAACGAAGATTCATTCGTTCCGGCAGAACTCTTTGAACAGTGTATTGTCGGTATGCGGCAGAGAGCCGATGCCAAGGGGCTGCTCCTCACTGCAGACACATCGGAGTGTAAGGGCTTAATGTGCACTGGCGATGCCTACCGCATCCGTCAGATTGCTGATAATTTGCTGAGCAATGCTGTGAAATACACCGATGAGGGAAGAGTGTCACTCCGGGCCTGTCTCTCTGAGAGCATGCTGCACTTCGAAGTGAAAGACACGGGACGAGGCATGACCCAAGCAGAATGCGACATGGCGTTTCAGCCATTCAAGCGGCTCAAAGGTGCTCAAGGCATAGAAGGCACAGGTCTGGGATTGTCCATCGTCAGCCGCTTGGTAGGGCTGCTCAAAGGAACCGTCAGTGTAGACACGGAGCCGCGGAAAGGTACCCAGATCGCGATTGCCATTCCCGTCAAGGATATAGGTCCACAGAACTGCAAAACAAGTATGGATAATTGCCTGGCAGTAGCACCTTCTCACCACAAAGCCAACAACACCCACCGCCTGCTTGTCCTGGATGATGACCCTTTGCAACTGCAACTGTTGCAAGAGTTGGTAAGGCAACTAACCGGAACGCAATGGCATGTCACGTCGTGCAGCCATGTTACTGAGGCGCTGACGGCTCTTCATGACGACCGTCCCGAGTTGATGCTCATGGATATAGAGATGCCTGAGATGAAGGGTACTGATTTCATCCAGCACATCGACCACCACAACATGACGGTCATCGCCATGACAGCTCACGACGAGAGTATAGTGCCCAAGTTGCGTGAAGCAGGCTTCGACGGTTGTCTGCTGAAGCCTGTCAATGCTGCAAAACTGGCGACCATCCTCGGCTGTGATTCCACAGACTGTGATTTCCTGAACTTGTATGGCATGGATGCGGAGGACCGGCAGCAAATCATGGACACAATGCGTGGCGAACTCCAATCTTTCAGTCAGCAATTGATGACTGCTGTGGAGTCGAGCCCGGACCGTGAAGGCATCGCAGGCATAGCTCATAAGCTTCTTCCTCTTGCCAGGATGCTTGGCTGGAAGAATCTCGATCGCATCACGCTTCTCACTGCTGAGCATATCAAGTCTTCCGATGACGATCTTGTGAAAGAAAGGGTTCGTGAAGTTGCAAAAGAGATAGACAACTTCGTGTCTGCATCCCTCCAAGGGTAGCTGACGGTCAGGCGGATTTTATTAAGTCATTAATTTACGAGAAATTTATGGTCAATTGTTAGTCGTTCGTGTGAAAGCCATACCCATGATCGCCGTGGTTTATGACAAGAAGTACAGCGGCAGGCGTGGCGTACCTTTCTTTACGAGTTTGCCCTCAGCGATGAAATGGGTGAGCCACTGCGCTGTCATATACTTGCTCAGACCGAAGTGGGAGCGCATGACGCTCTGGGTCAGATATCCGTTCTCGGTGAGATACGCTTCCGTCTTCTGCCACAACTCGTCCTCGGTGTATCGTTTGGATAGCGTGCTGTATTTCGATTTCTCAAAACGTACCTTGCGTCTGATCTCATTCAAGAACTTAGCCTCGGGACGAAAGTCGATATTGCGCAAGTAGATGTCGCTGCCTGTCAACTTATCGTCAGACTTCTCTGTCGGTGGTGTGTTGCTAACCGACAGCGACAAGTACCCGATTTCGGGTAGGTAGAAACGGTGACCTGCCGCCAGCTCCTCTTTTGCGTAATGACACAGCTCCGACATCACCGCCTTCAAATCAGCCGCCGTCAGTGTGCTCGACGCGGCGATTTTGTCGGCAAGTTCGTCGGCCGTCATCGCACGACCTTGATGCAGACGAATGAACTGACGCGACTTTCCCATGCCCTGGGAGTTCTCTATGCTTTGTACTTCATACTTTATTGCCATAATCCCTAATATTTGATGTTTTATGTCCACAAAGTTAAGCAATAATGTTGAAAAAGCAATAGGTAAGTGCAAGAAAATGAATTTCTTTATGGTCAAACGTTCGTTGCCCAATTGGCCAAACGTTCGTTGTCCGAAAGGTTGACGAACGTTTGACTTTATGTCTAACGAACGTTTGACCATTATACGAGAAACTGTTTTGTATAGTTTAACGCTTTGATTGACTACATGGCATAAGTTCAAGCAGAAAGGATGTCTCCATCCTGACCACAGAATCATTCATTGACGCCAGGCTCGGCTGCCATCTCATAACTTTGCATAGTGTCCATATTGACGTTTAAGGATGTTTCCAGCGCTGTCTCTTCTTCCGCGTCGCTATTATCTGTCCAAAGTTCACACTGCTTGATAACCGTTTCCATGGCATTTTTAGCCTCTTCGGGTGGATAATGGTATTTCTTCAGAAGCTTCTTTACCATCAGCCTCATCTTTGCCCGTGCGCTTTCCTTCTCCTGCCAGTCGATGGTACGGCTACGACGCAACTGCCGGGTCAGCTCACGGGTGAGCCCAACCAGTTCTTCATTGTTATATGCGTCCTTGACAGCCTGCGGTAGCGAGAGTGCATCATAAAATGCTTTCTCTTCAGGCGATAGTCCGAGTTTCTTGCCCTGCTCCTCAGCTGTGTTTATCTGTTTGGCAAGTTTCAACAGTTCTTCTATCACCTGCTCATTGGTGAGCATACCATTGAGATATGCCTTTAACGACTCGTTGAGCAGGTCGGAGAATTTATCTGATTGCACGACATTCGTGCGCTTATACGCCCTCACCTTCTCGGCGATGATCTTTTTCAGCAGTTCCACGGCGAGATTCTTCTCTTTCATCTTTGCCACCTCCTCCATGAATGCCGGATCGTTGAGTGAGAACTCTTTGTTCTCATCCTTGAACAGATTGATGACGCCTTCGCTCTGCACGCTCTGCTGCAACAATTCACGTATGCGACGGTCTATCTCCTTCTTTGATATCTTCCCTGTTCCGGCAAGGCGTACGAGCATCACGCGGATGGTCTCAAAGAAAGTGGCGTCCCAATTTTCCTCATCCGTGACAAGACTGTGGCAGAGCGAATAAGCCTGGTGCAACAGCTGTGCATGCTTCTTGAAGTCGTTGCGCTTCTTCTCCATGCCGACAGCCATCATGAAGTTGGCACCCTCCTTGATCATCATTCCGCGCCCATTATCGGTGGCCGTGGCAAAACCGCTGTAGTCGAAGCCATGCATGAGGTCAGCACAGATCTCTAAGTGCTCACGGAACTTCACATACGCGGTCTTTGCGATGTCCGGGTCGCCGAAGCGGTGGCGGTCGTTGGAGGTGTAGAACTTCATAGCCTCCTTCAGTGCCTGGGCGATGCCGATATAGTCGACGACCAGTCCGCCAACCTTGCCTTTATGTACGCGGTTTACACGGGCGATGGCCTGCATCAGGTTGTGTCCGCTCATCGGTTTAAAGACATACATCGTGGCCAGCGACGGCACATCAAAGCCTGTCAGCCACATATCCACGACGATGGCAATTTTCATCGGGTCGTCATTGTTCTTGAACTTCTTGGAGAGTTCCTTCTTATAGGCGTCGTTGCCTATGATGTCGTGCCACTCCTCCGGATCATTGTTCCCGGCGGTCATCACCACCTTCACCTTCTCTGTCCATGCCGGGCGCGACGCTAATATCTTCTTGTAAATCTTTATAGCGATCGGACGGCTGTAAGCGACAATCATTGCTTTGCCCATCAGCTCATGCTCACGGTATTTCTCGTAGTGGTTGATGATGTCAGCGACGAGAGAGTCGATGGTCGCGTCGGCGCCAAGCAACTGATCGAGATGCGACAGCTCCTTCTTGCTCTTTTCGAGCAACTGCTCGTCCGCGCCCTCCTCGGCCAACGCATCGTATTCTTTGTCAAGCGCCTGCAAGGTATGTTCATCCAGTTTGAGATTGATGACGCGGCTCTCATAATAGACGGGCACCGTGGCATGGTCGAGGACGCTCTGCGTCATGTCGTAAGTGTCAATGATGTCACCAAATACCTCCACTGTGTTCTTATCGCGCAAAGCGATAGGGGTGCCGGTAAAGCCAATGAAAGAAGCATTGGGCAGAGAATCACGGATGACCTTCGCCGTGCCCGTGTTCGCCTTACCGGTCTTGACGTTCACTTTCTGCTCGAAACCATACTGCCCACGATGGGCCTCGTCTGTCATCACGATGATGTTGTGACGCTCGGACAACGGCTCGCTGTTCTCCTCAAACTTCTGCATCGTAGTGAAGATGATGCCATTGGCCTTTCTTCCTTCCAACAGATCTTTGAGGTTCTCCCGGCTCGACGCCTGCACGGCCTGCTGCCGAAGAAAGTCTTTGCAACGCGAGAACTGGCCATAGAGTTGGTCGTCGAGATTGTTGCGGTCGGTGATGACAACAATGGTAGGCTGCGATACCGCTGACTGCAACAGATGGGCGTAGAACACCATCGAAAGGCTCTTGCCCGAACCCTGTGTGTGCCAAAAGACACCGATACGTCCGTCGCCGTTGATGGCCAGCTGTGTGCGCTCAATGGCTTTGTTCACCGCAAAATACTGATGATAGCCTGCAAGGATCTTGCTGTCGCCACTCTCGTCCTTGTTGAAGCAGATGAAATTGTGGAGGATGTCGAGGAACCGGTGCTTCTCAAACATTCCTTCAAAGAAGATGTCATAGTCGACGACTTCCTCAGAGAGATAATGCCCGTCGGTCGACTTCCACTGCATATATCGGTCTTCGTTGGCCGTGATCGTCCCCGCCTTTGTCTCTGTCATGTCGCTCATCACGCAGAACATATTGTAATGGAACATCTGTGGAATCTCCTTCATGTAGTTACGTATCTGCCGGTAGGCTGCCGACACGTCGGTCTCTTCCCGTGAGGGAGATTTCAGTTCCATGAGCACTACGGGCAGTCCGTTGAGCATGACGATGAGGTCGGCGCGTTTCTCCGACCGTTCCACGAACGTCCATTGGTTCACGATCTCAAAGCTGTTACGGTCGATGTTCCGGTAATCGACGAGGTTGAGATGCGCGTGCTTGGTCTCCTTTCCATCCCAATAGCTTACGTCGATACCGTTCTGCAGCCAGTCGGTGAACGTCTCATTGCATTGCACCAGGGAGCCGGTCTCGATATGTGCCACCTTTCTCAGTGCCTCACTGACGGCAGCCTGGGGAGCCGTTGGGTTCACTTCATGCAGCTTCTGCATCACTCTGTCCTCATAGAACGGCACATAGTAGTCGCGGTCTACATCCGGGCCATAGAGATGGTCATACCCTAACCGCTCCTCAAAGAAGGCGATGAGGTTCTGTTCGTAGCTGTTTTCGTCGAATTGTTTCATAAGCCTCAGTGTCTAACTCAAATATCGTCGATGAGACATCTTCACATTGTTTTGGTTGACCATAGCATATTGCATGGTAGTATCTATCTTCACGTGACCTAACAGTCGCTGCACCTGTTCTACGGGCATTCCCCGGTCTATGGCGGCCGTGGCGAGTGTTCTTCGGAACTTATGCGGGTGTACGTGCATGACTCCGGTCTCGCGTCCTAACTTGCGCAACCGTGTCTCCACGCCCGAGATCTTCAATCGTGCTGTTGGTTGGTGCAAAGATACAAAAAGTGCTGGATTTCCGTCCTTTCTTTCGCCTAAATAATTCAAAAGATGTGTCTTAGCGCGGGCATTGAAGTAAACAAGGCGCTGCTTGTTACCTTTTCCCGAGACGATGCACTCGCGCTCATTGAAGTTGATGTCCGTCCGGTTGAGCCTTACCAGTTCGCCCACACGGATGCCGGTAGAGGCAAGAAAATCTATCATCGCCAGGTCGCGTTTGTTGTCGCAGTTGTCGCGCAGGGTCTCCATCTCCTCGTCGCTGATGGTACTCTTCACCCTCGTGCCGGTCTTCACCTTATGGATTCTTCGCATCGGACTCTTGATGATATAGTCTTCCTGTTCCAGCCAGGAGAAGAACGAGGAGAAGATGCGGCGGATGTTATTAATCGTAACACTCGACGACTGCCGTTTCTGTTGGAAGTCAGAGAGGTAATCACGGATGTCCTCAGCGGTGAAGTTCAGCAGGCTGCCCGGCACGTTGTTCAGCAGATGGCGGATGGTGGACTCGTAGTAGAGTAGGGTAGGCTTTGTCCGGCCCTCTATGCGCTTGGCGGCTATAAACTTGTCAAGGAGCACTTCGTTGGCCTGGACAGCATGAGCCTCCTCTATCTTCTTGGCTGAGACTTCATATTTGTTGACTACTTCTGTTAGTGTTCTGTTGAGCATCGCGACTTGCTCTACGGTCAGTACAGCCATCATAGCCGAGCTGATTTCCTTTATCATCTGTTCTCTCATGTCGTTTTAGGTGCAAATATACAAACTATTCCATCACCATGCTACGATAAATTCCCATTTATGGAA
>DAWDCC010000033.1:0-33295 GCA_052355365.1 Prevotella sp.
AAGCTTTATTAATGATTGAAAGGTATTTTAGTCATAACATCACCACACAGAAAGTAAACTGACATTTTTCCGCTCAAATGCAGGCGTTTTTCTGAACCGACACCTATGTTGCTCTCAATTTTGTGAATTTTGAGGAGTTATTTGTAATCATTTGACTTACAAAGCGTTATAAACACAGAGCGTTTTCGCCTTCAGAAAAACAGCAATTTTACAATGAAATTTTAGTGATTTTGCTTATCAGAACGCCTTTTTGATGCAGTCATCTCGGTAAGATGACATGATCAGAAAGGCAGTTTGATCAGGTCAGAAGGCCTTTCTGATAGTATCAGGAAGGTACTTTGACAACATGAGTCGGCAAAAAACGATGATTCATCTTTGTTTTTTCTCATTTTCGAGTTTCCTCGCTCTCTAGATTGTGGCTCCGCGGTGATGCCATTTTGTAAAGATTCATATATTCGTATGTTTCCTTTCAGGCACCATCATTTGCTTTATATTTTTGTGTCATGATAATGATTGATAAAGCATAAAAGACCATTCTTCTGATAAGGGCCAATCTTTCAGCAGTGTTTTACGAATCTTACTCATCTGTGTGGAGATACATTCACCGAACAGTTACCACTCTTTGTCAAATTGTTAAATTCCGTATTATCAATAAGGAAGTCACATTATTTTTGTACCTTTGCAAGGTATTTTAGATCAACCACAATAATAATCAGAAGATATAATGATTACACTGACAAACCTTGCCATACAGTTTGGCAAGAGAGTTCTTTATAAAGACGTAAACATCAAGTTCACCCGTGGTAATATTTACGGAGTCATCGGTGCCAACGGTGCAGGAAAGTCAACACTGCTTCGCGCCATCAGCGGAGATCTTGAGCCCAATAAAGGTTCCGTTGAATTTGGAGCGGGCGAGCGTCTGTCTATTTTGGAACAGGATCACTTCAAATACGATGCTTTCAGCGTCATGGACACCGTTTTAATGGGCTATGAAGCTCTTTGGAACAATATGAAAGAGCGTGAGGCTCTCTATTCCAAGCCTGAGATGACCGACGAAGACGGCAACCGCGCAGCAGAACTGGAGGAAAGGTTCGCTGAGATGAATGGTTGGGAGGCAGAGAGCAATGCTGCCCAGCTGCTCCAGAACTTGGGCGTCAACGAAAGCTTACATCAAAAACAGATGTCAGAGCTCTCCAACAATGAGAAAGTTCGCGTCATGTTGGCAAAGGCTCTCTTTGGAAAACCGGACAACCTTCTCCTCGACGAGCCCACCAACGACTTGGATCTCGACACAGTCGAGTGGTTGGAAGACTACTTAGGCGATATTGACGAGAACCAGACGGTGCTCGTTGTCAGCCACGACCGTCACTTCCTTGACGCCGTGAGCACACAGACCATCGACATCGACTTCGGTAAAGTAACAGTCTTTGCCGGTAACTACAGTTTCTGGTATGAAAGCTCTCAGCTCGCTCTGCGTCAGGCTCAGAACCAGCACATGAAGGCTGAAGAAAAGAAGAAGCAATTGGAAGAGTTCATCCGCCGCTTCTCTGCCAATGTGGCAAAGAGCAAGCAGACCACATCGCGTAAGAAGATGTTGGAGAAACTCAACGTAGAGGAGATCCGTCCATCCAGCCGCAAGTATCCTGGCATCATCTTCCAAATGGATCGTGAACCCGGTAACCAGATCCTCGAAGTGGAGAATCTGAAGGCTGTCGATGCAGACGGTACCGTTCTCTTTGACAATGTCAACTTCAATATCGAGAAGGATCAGAAAGTTGTCTTCCTGAGTCACAATCCTAAAGCCATGACTGCTCTCTTCGAGATCATCAATGGCAATCGACAGGCCGACGGAGGCAGCTATAAGTGGGGTGTGACCATCACCACAGCCTATCTTCCGCTTGACAACACGAAATTCTTCCAGTCTGACTTAAATCTCGTCGACTGGCTCAGCCAATACGGCACTGGCAATGAAGTGACGATGAAAGCCTATTTGGGTCGTATGCTTTTCCGTCAGGAAGAAGTTGAGAAGAAAGTCAATGTGCTCTCCGGTGGTGAGAAGATGCGTTGCATGATCGCAAGAATGCAACTGCAAAACGCCAACTGCCTCATCCTCGATACCCCCACCAACCACCTCGACCTTGAGAGCATCCAAGCGTTCAACAATAATCTTGTCTCGTTCAAGGGTAACGTGCTTTTCTCCAGCCACGACCACGAGTTTATCGAAACGGTGGCCAACCGCATCATCGAGCTCACACCGAGTGGTACGATCGACAAGCTGATGCCATACGATGAGTATATCCACGATGATGCCATCAAAGAGCAGAAAGCAAAAATGTACGGCGGAAACGCTTAAAATGGCAGTATATGTCCATTCGGCACATTTTTTGCAAAGCTTTCATTAAAAAACATTTTATCATGGAAGAAAAGAAAAACGACCAAAACGAAAGAGACATAAAAGTCGAGGGTGCTGAAAGCAAAGTTGCCAAAGAAAGTCACGATAGCGAGAAGCAGGAAACAGCTTCTGCTGACTCAAATAAGCAAGAGAATAACACTCACGAGGATCATAAGAGCAAGCACGAGGATAATGATAAGGAGAACGAGCAAGCTAAAGAAGAGAAAAAAGATCCCTTGGCCGAGACTCAAGCAGAAATAGAAGAGCTCAAAGATCGCTATCTTCGCACAGCTGCAGAGTTCGACAATTATAAGAAGCGCACGTTACGTGAGAAAGCCGATCTCATTCTCAATGGCGGTGTAAAGACCGTGACTGCCATTCTGCCCATTCTTGATGACTTTGAGCGTGCCATTGCCGACAAGAGTGAAGACCCGAAAGTCATTAAAGAAGGAGTGCAGATGATCTTCAACAAGTTCGTTAAGACACTGGAGAGTCTTGGTGTGAAGAGAATCGACACCAAAGACAAGGACTTCAATACCGACTACCATGAGGCTGTGGCTATGGTTCCTGGTATGGGAGATGACAAGAAAGGCAAAGTGATCGACTGCGTGCAGACGGGCTACACCATGAACGATAAAGTCATTCGCCATGCCAAAGTAGCAGTAGGACAATAATTTGTTGAAGTATCGACGGGCACAAGACAATGGAAAAAAGAGATTACTACGAAGTACTTGGCGTAAGTCGTGATGCATCGGAAGATGAAATCAAGATGGCCTATCGCAAATTGGCCATCAAATATCATCCCGACCGTAATCCTGGTAACAAAGAAGCTGAGGAGAAATTCAAGGAGGCTGCCGAAGCTTATGAGGTATTGCACGATCCTCAGAAAAGACAACAATACGATCAGTTTGGCTTCGATGGTCCACAAGGCGGTGGCTTTGGCGGCTTCAGCGGAGGCGGTATGGACATGGATGACATCTTCTCTATGTTCGGCGACATCTTTGGCGGTCATTCTGGCTTTGGGGGCTTCGAGGGCTTCGGCGGAGGCGGGCAGCATCAGCACCAACGCGTTTATCGTGGCTCTGATCTGAGACTGAAGGTCAAGCTCTCTCTTCAAGACATTGCAAGCGGAGTAACCAAGAAATTCAAAGTCAAGAAAGATGTGACTTGTACAGCTTGTCATGGAACAGGTGCTGCCAACGGCGCTAAACCAGAGACATGTCCGACTTGTCACGGTTCTGGTGTTGTCGCTCGTACCGTACGCTCCATGTTCGGCATGATGACCACGCAAAGTGAATGTCCAACCTGTCGTGGCGAAGGCACAGTAATCAAAGACAAGTGCAAGGAATGCAACGGATCCGGCGTCGTCAAAGGCGAGGAGGTGGTAGAGATCAACATCCCGGCAGGCATCGAAGACGGCATGGTTCTCAATGCCCATGGTAAGGGTAATGCGGCTCCACACAACGGTATCAATGGTGACATACAAGTTTTCATTGAGGAGGAGAAGGACAGCACCTTCATCAGAGACAAGCAAGACATTATCTATAATCTGCTTCTTGACTTTCCTACAGCAGCTCTGGGAGGCGAAGTGGAAATACCGACAATCAGTGGAAGCAAGATAAAGATGAAAATCGCGCCGGGCACCCAACCGGGCATGAGTACACGACTGAGAGGCAAAGGACTCCCTGCTCTGAAAGGCTATGGCACCGGTATCGGTGACTTGGTTGTGAATATGAGTGTCTACGTTCCTAAGACACTTACAAAAGATGAGCGCAAGGCTATTGAAGAACTACGCGATAGCGAAAACTTCAAAGGCGACACGTCGACGAAGAAAAACATCTTCGAGAAATTCAAAAGTTACTTCAATTAATCCATAGCAATCCCTCCTGGCAACGGGAGGGATTATTTTTATTATCCCTTGACGATGACTTATCAAGAATGCGTTGAATACCTATTTAATAGTACACCTGTCTTTGAGAACGTAGGAGCTTCGGCTTACAAAGCAGGATTGGAGAACACCTTGGCATTGGATGAACACTTGGATCATCCCCACAGAGCTTATCGCACGATCCATGTTGCCGGCACCAACGGCAAAGGGTCATGCTCACATACTTTAGCCTCGATTCTTCAACAGGCTGGCTATCGCGTCGGTCTCTACACTTCTCCACATTTGGTTGATTTTCGTGAACGCATTCGAGTCAACGGCAAACCCATCAGCGAGCAACGCGTCATAGACTTCGTTGAGAGTGAGCGACATTTTTTCGAGCCCCTCCACCCTTCTTTCTTCGAATTGACGACAGCCTTGGCTTTCCTCTATTTCCAAGAGCAGAAAGTCGATATTGCCGTTATTGAGGTAGGGCTTGGCGGACGTCTTGATTGTACCAATATTATTCGTCCAGAATTGTCCATCATCACGAATATCAGTTTCGACCATACACAATTTCTTGGCAACACTTTAGCCAAGATTGCCGGTGAGAAGGCTGGTATCATCAAGCCCCACACTCCTGTTGTCATAGGAGAAACCTGTGCAGAGACACGTCCTGTCTTTGAAGCAAAAGCCAAGGCGGAAGGCGCCCCTATCACCTTTGCAGAAGATCAGCCGGAGGTCATCTCCTCAGTGCCATGCCATGACGCAGAATGCGGGCGCAATTATGTTACCCACGACTTCGGCTCTTTCCATGGAGAACTTGGCGGAGACTATCAGACGAAGAACACCAATACTATCTTATGCGCACTACGTGAGCTTAACGATCCTCATATTATCTTAGATTCAATCCACAAAGGTTTTTCCACCGTGTCTGAGACAACAGGTCTGACGGGCAGATGGCAGATCATCAACCAGCGCCCCTTAGTCATTTGCGACACAGGGCATAATGTTGGTGGTTGGCAATATCTCGCTACACAAATCAAGAGCATACCTTGCAAGCAATTAAGAATGGTTTTCGGCATGGTTGATGATAAAGATATATCATCCGTGATGACGCTACTCCCGAAAGACGCAAAGTACTATTGGGCCCAGGCCACTTCACGGCGGGCCATTCCTTCTTCCCAAGTGAAGGATCTTGGATATCGGCACCAACTACAAGGCGACGACTATGGCTCTGTTGCCAATGCTTTCCGTCAAGCTATGGCAGATGCATCAGACGATGACTTCATTTTTGTGGGAGGCTCGAGCTATATTGTAGCAGATTTCCTATCAATAAAGTATTTTTAACATTGTAATAAGGGTATTTTATCGTCGTTTATCTTGCTTTTATCACATATTTTTAGTTACTTTGCAAGTAGAAGTAAAACTATACAAGAACGTAACTAAAAACTTGTTGATATGACAAACACAACAACGGAAAATATCTGTGGTCTGAAACGTGAAGACTTTCAGACCACTGTGAACGGAAAGAAGACTGACCTCTTCGTGTTAAAGAACACACAAGGCAATGAGGTTGCCATCACCAACTTTGGAGGTGCTATCGTCGCCATCATGGTTCCAGATAAGGATGGCAAACGCGCTAATGTCATTATGGGACACGACAACATCAATGATGTCATCAACTCTCCGGAGCCTTATCTCTCCCGTCTCATCGGACGTTATGGCAACCGCATTGCTAAAGGCGAGTTCACTCTCCATGGAAAAGTTTATGACGTGCCTGTCAACGACGGCCCCAATTCACTTCACGGCGGCAAGAAAGGATTCAATGTCAAGGTATGGGATCCAGAGTTGATGAACGACCACACGCTCGTGCTTCACTATGTATCAGCCTACGGTGAGGAAGGCTATACCGGAGAGTTGAAGACTACTGTCGTTTATACTTGGGACGACGACAACTCTCTCCACATCGACTATTTAGCTTGCACCAATAAAAAAACTATTATCAACTTAACAAATCACGGTTTCTTTGCCTTAGCCGGCATCGCCAACCCAACTCCTTCTATTGACAACGTCATCTGTCAGATCAACGCAAATTACTATTTGCCGATTGACAAGACTTCTATTCCGACAGGCGAGATCCGTCTCGTAGAAGGCACACCATTTGACTTCCGCAAACCCAAACCCTTTGGTCAGGATATCAATGCCGATAACGAGCAAATCAAGAACGGCAGCGGCTTTGACCACAACTATGTCCTCAACAAGCACGAGGAAGGAGAGATGAGCTTTGCTGCCCGACTCATTGAACCAGTGAGCGGCCGCACGATGGAAGTGTATACCACAGAGCCAGGACTGCAGCTCTATACCGGCAACTTCCTTTCCGGCATTAAGGGTACTCACGGAGCAACTTATCCACGCCGCTCCGCTGTCTGCTTGGAATGCCAGCACTTCCCCGACACACCAAACCATCCTTACTTCCCGTCAGTGGTACTTGATGCTGGAGAGCAGTACAAGCAACACACAATCTATCACTTTGGTGTCGTAGAATAAATCCCAAAATAACAGAAAGTTGCACAAGTCTGATCATCATATTCTTTAATAAGAATAGAAATATGAAAGGCTTATGCAACTTTCCGTTGTAACTTGTGAAATGAATCAATCATTATCTGATCAATCAAAAATCATGACCAACTCATCTTCTTCCCAGCATCCTAACTATACATTTGCACTCATTGTTGTCTTTATCGTGTGCTTCCTCATTGGATTCATCACGACAATGAACAACTCAATGATTGCCTTTTGCTCCAAGGCCTTTGACCTCACAGCACAACAAGGGCAATACGTTAATACCGCTTTTTACGGTGCATACCTTTTGAGTATTCCTTTTGCCATGCTGATGAGCAAAATTGGATATAAGGGCACATTAATCCTCGGCTTGGCAGTTGCCGGCATCGGCTTCATCATCAACTCCTTTGGTATCAAATCCGCCATTGCCGCTCAAGCCAACGTTTATGTTGTATTTTTGGCAAGTATGTGTCTTGTAGCTTGTGGCGTCGTGATGCTTCAAAACGTAGCCAACCCCTATGTGATGGTACTCGGAAGCCCTGAAAAAGGCGCATTTCGCATGACGTTGAGCCAAGCGCTGAACTCTGTGGCAACCACACTTGCCCCATTGTTCATTACTTATGTCATCATTCGTGGACAAGCCCCCACTCCATCCGCCGTACCTGGCCCATTCTTGGGTCTTGGAATTTTCACGTTGTTAATCTGTCTAATCTTGGTATTTTTGAAGTTGCCACGTATTGATGAGGCTAAGCAGGCAGAGGACGCAGGCGTTCATCGCGAGTATAAGAGCAGTGTGTTCAAATATCCTCATGTGTGGTTGGGCGCATTAGCTATCTTCATGTATATGGGAGTAGAAATAGGCGTACCTTCGATGCTCCCCTATAAGTTCAAGGCTATGCCGGAATATGCTTCCAACTACGCGTCTGTAGCCACCTCTTTTCTCGCATTCTATTGGGGAGGCATGATGGTAGGACGTTTTGCGGGAGCAGCTATCTTGGCTAAGTTCCAGCCTCGCAAATTGCTGAGTGCATGCCTCTGCTTAGGCGCTCTTTGCATTGCTCTGTCGATCGTTCTTCCCGGCATGGTGGGCATTTATGCTATGCTGGCAGCCGGATTGTTCCACTCTGTCATGTGGCCGTTGATCTTCAACCTCGGACTTCAAGAGCTTGGACCTCATACCAAAGCCGCTACCGGAGTTATCAATACAGGTGTCATTGGCGCAGCCCTGCTCATGCCTTTAATGGGATCTATTGTAGATGCTGCCGGCGTGATCATCGCCACCTGCTGTCTGTTTGTCTTCTATGCTTATATTTTCTGGTTCTGCAACTTGGGTTCCAAGATCGGACTAAGCAAATAGACATCAGCGCTACCTTAGAGAAAAGTAAGAAAATCAATATCAAATATCATTTCATCCTATAACTATTAAATTTAAGAATCATATGGATATAGAATTTGTAAGAAGCCGATTCGTGAAGCATTTCGATGGCAAGACAGGTAACATCTATGCTTCTCCAGGTCGTATCAACCTCATCGGCGAGCATACCGACTATAATGGGGGCTTCGTTTTCCCCGGTGCTGTTGAGCAGGGCATCATGGCTGAAATCCGTCCAAACGGTCAGAAGACTTGTAACGTGTATTCTATCGACCTGAAGGATATGGTACATTTCACCATCGATGATCCTAAGGGACCTTCAGCAACATGGGCACGCTACATCTATGGTATCGTACAGGAGATGCGCACATTGGGTGTAGACGTCAAGCCTTTCAACGCAGCTTTTGCAGGTGATGTACCATTGGGCGCAGGCATGTCTTCCAGTGCTGCACTCGAGAGTTGCTTTGCTTATGCACTCAACGACCTCTTCGGTGACAACAAGGTTTCTAAATGGGATCTTGTCTTGGCAGGTCAGGCTACAGAGCACAAATACATTGGTGTGAACTGCGGCATCATGGATCAGTTTGCTTCTGTCTTTGGTCAGAAAGGCAAACTGATGCGTTTGGATTGCCGTAGCCGCGAGTTTGAGTACTTCCCATGGGAGCCTAAGGGCTACAAGCTCGTTTTGCTCAACTCAAAGGTAAAGCACGAACTGAAAGGATCACCCTACAACGATCGCCGCAACTCGTGCGAGAATGTTGTCAAGGCTCTTGGACAGCAGTTCTCTGATAAGAAGTTCGAGACACTGCGCGACGCTGACTGGGATGAGTTGGAAGCCGTGAAGGATAAAGTCAGTGCCGAGGACTACAAGCGTGCTCACTTTGTCTTAGGTGAAAAAGACCGTGTGCTGGCTGTATGTGATAGTTTGCAAGCAGGCGACTACGAGACCGTAGGCCGCAAGATGTATGAAACTCACTATGGCCTTAGCAAAGAATACGAGGTATCTTGCGAAGAGTTGGACTACCTCAACGACATTGCTAAGGAATGCGGTGTCACCGGTAGCCGTATCATGGGTGGTGGCTTTGGTGGATGTACGATCAATCTGGTCAAAGACGAACTTTATGATAAGTTCATTGCTACCGCCAAGGAGAAGTTCAACGACAAATACGGTCATGAGCCTGCTGTCATCGATGTAGTTATCGGTGACGGATCAAGAAAGATTTGCTAAATCTCTCCTACTCTATCATAGCCTTCTGCCTTACTCGACAGAAGGTTTTTTTATGTCTAAAGTAACGCTACGTTTTTCTCTACATAGACGAGTACTTAAAGAATTCCCCATAGCTGGAGTCCGTGAATCAACCATCCTTATTCGTTGTACTAAACCTATGTTTTCATGAGATCGAAACAACGTTCTTTCTTCTCATTGCTGTAAAATTCGAGATACATTTATAAAAGAGGAAAACGTCGCAAACCTTCCCCAAATTAGACCTATTACCGTCTTTAAAAGTGTAAATAGTACTATTTTTCTAAAATTTCACGTGGAATATGATACAAATTACAAAAAAATATTGTAACTTTACCACCAATAAAACCAATAACTATAAACAGACATGGGAAATATCAAAAACTACTTAGGCATCGCAGGAGGTTGCCTGCTGGCACTTGCATCGTGTGCCGGTAACAAAACTGCCAGCCGTACGGTATCCGGTCTTGATCCGGCGGCCTTTGACACAACACTGAATGGAAAAAAGGTGGAGCTCATCACTTTGAAGAACAATAATGGCATGGAAGTATGCTTGACCAACTATGGAGGTCGTGTCGTTTCTCTCTGTGTACCAGATAAAGATGGGAAGCCCACCGACGTAGTGCTCGGCTATGACAATATCCGTCAGTATGCTGATACATTGAATAGTCCCTCTGACTTTGGTTCCAGTGTCGGTCGCTATGCCAACCGCATCAAGAATGCACAAATCACTGTAGGCGGCAAAGTCTATAAGCTTCGTACCAACGACAATGAGAATACGCTCCATGGTGGCGGCAACACGGGTTGGCTCCATCAAGTATATGATGTTCAGTCAAAGACTGACAGCAGTGTGACTTTCGCCATCACGGCTCCCGACGGTGAAAACGGTTTCCCCGGCACAGTAAAGGCAACTGCCACTTATTTGATAAAGAGTAACAACACGCTCGACATCACCTTTAAGGCTACAACTGACAAGGAAACCGTCATCAACATGACCAACCACTCCTATTTTAATCTCAATGGTGATCCTTCTAAGGTCGGTACTGATGAGATCATGTATATCAATGCCGACAAGTTCACCCCGTCTGACGCTAAATACATCCCAACGGGTGAAATCCGTGATGTGACCGGCACACCGATGGACTTCCGTAAGCCTCACGCTATTCAGGAAACCATTACCGATACCACTTTCGACCAGATCCACAATGCCACTGGTTACGACCACAACTGGTGCCTGAATACCTTCAAGGATGGTAAAGGCGATGACACACAAGTGGCTGCAAGCCTCTTCTCACCCAAGACAGGCATTCTGCTTGAGGTGTTTACCAACGAGCCGGGCTTACAGGTCTATACAGGTAACTTTCAGGGTACAGGCATTCCTTGCAAACATGGTATTAAATATCCCAAGCATGTCAGTGTCTGCTTTGAAAGTCAGAAATACCCCGACAGTCCTACCAAGATCAACCAAAAGACCAAAGGTTGGGAGTTCTCTAATCCCTACCTTAAACCGGGACAGACTTACTACAGTCACCTCGTGTATAAATTTTCTGTGAAGAAATAACCGATTCTCATAACAAACAATACTAATAGAAAAAACTATGAACTGGAACGCAAAAGAATTTATTTGGCTTGACTGGATGGTCCTTGCCATCGGCATCGGCTTGGTGGCCGTGGCCGTCTACAGAAGCATCATGAAGGACAAGCGCAAGATGAAAGGCGCTGACAGTCAGGACTACCTCTTTGGTAAGGGCGAGCCCTGGTGGGTGATTGGCGCTGCTATCTTTGCTGCCAACATTGGCTCTGAGCACCTTGTCGGTTTGGCAGGTACTGGTGCAAAAGATGGTGTAGGCATGGCCCACTGGGAGATGCAGGGCTGGATGATCCTCATTCTGGGCTGGCTCTTCGTACCTTTCTATCAGTTGCTCAACAACAAGTTAGGCCGAATCATTACGATGCCGGAATTCCTGAAATTCCGCTATACCAAGGCTACAGGCTCTTGGCTGAGCATCATCACGCTGGTGGCTTACGTGCTCACAAAAGTCAGTGTGACGGCCTTCACGGGTGGTATTTTCTTTGAGTACCTGCTCGGCATTCCCTTCTGGTATGGCGCCTTGGGGCTGATCTTCATCACAGCTGTCTTTACCATCTTCGGTGGTATGAAGGGCGTTATGACGATGTCCGCCATCCAGACTCCTATCCTGATCATCGGTTCTTTCCTTGTGCTCTTCCTTGGCTTGGCTACACTGGGCGACGGAAGCATCACTCAGGGTTGGAGCAACATGATGACCTATTGCAGTCATCTTCACAATGGTTACGGCACCACACACATGTTCCACTGGAGCGAGGGTGATCCTATGTACCATGAGTATCCAGGCTTCGTTGTCTTCCTCGGAGCATCCATCATCGGTTTCTGGTATTGGTGCACTGACCAGCATATCGTACAACGTGTGCTGGGGCAGACCAAGGGCGAGGACAACAGCGTCGTGATGAAGCGTGCTCGTCGTGGTACAATCTGCGCAGGCTACTTCAAGCTTCTGCCTGTCTTCATGTTCTTGATCCCTGGTATGGTTGCTGCCGCCTTGGCTGCCAACCCAGCCAAATATGGTTTAGTGATGAACAACACCGATGCGGCCTTTGCACTAATGGTGAAAGATGTGTTGCCTGTCGGTGTGAAGGGAATTGTGACCATTGGCTTCATCAGTGCCTTGGTTACTTCTCTTGCTGCCTTCTTCAACTCTTGTGCAACTCTGTTCACCGAGGACTTTTATAAGCCACTGCGTGCTGGCAAGAGTGAGGCTCACTACGTGCTCATCGGCCGTCTGGCTACAGTTGCTGTCGTACTCTTGGGTTTGGCTTGGATGCCAATCATGATGAGCATGGACACCCTCTACAGCTATCTGCAGAACATCCAGTCATTGCTGGCACCAGCCATGGTAGCCGTATTCTCACTCGGTATCTTCTCCAAGAAGATCACTCCTATGGCAGGACAGTGGGGACTTATCGGTGGCTTCGTGATCGGTATGCTCCGTCTCGTCACCAATGTCATTACTCATAATGGTGATGCCACAATGACAGGTGCCTTTTGGGAGAACACAACATGGTTCTGGCAGACCAACTGGCTGATCTTTGAGTGCTGGCTGCTGGTGTTCATCATTGTGATGATGTTTGTCATCTCCATGTTCACCAAAGCACCCTCAAAGGAGCAAATCGCCGCTATTACATTCACACCGGAATACCGCAAGCAGATCCGCGACAGCTGGAGTGTAGCAGACATCATCGCCTCTTTAGGTGTCATCGCACTCTGCGGTGCTTTCTACTGGTATTTCTTCTAATCCCATATACTCATGACAGGATTTTATAGTGAACACTCTAAAGTTTGGGTCTCAGTCGACTGCATTGTCTTTGGATTTGAGGAAGACAAGCTGAAGTTGCTTATCGGCAAACGCCAGATGGATCCCGGACGGGGAGAAGGGTCACTCTATGGTGGCTTCGTCGGACCGAAGGAAAGTCTGACCGAAGCCGCACAAAGAGTTCTACAGGAGCTCACAGGCTTGAAAGAACTCTACATGCGACAGGTAGGTGCTTTCGGTGCCATCGATCGTGATCCGGGAGAGCGTGTCATCTCCGTGGCCTATTGCGCACTGATCAACGTGAAGGACTACGATGACTCTCTCCGGGAAAGATACGGCCTCGAATGGGTGCCGGTGGACAACATGCCGAAACTTTATTCCGACCATAATATCATGGTAAAAGATGCCTTGGCAATGTTACGGCGCCACATCAATACGGAGCCTCTGAGCTTTAACCTCCTGTCAGAACTGTTTACCTTGACGCAGTTGCAGCATGTCTACGAAGCCATCTTAGGCACAGAGATCGACAAGCGTAACTTCCGCAAACGTATCAAACAGATCGATTTCATTGAGAAAACCGACAAAATCGACAAACTGACTTCCAAGCGCGGCGCGGCTCTCTATCGGTTCAACAGCAAAGCGTATGACGAAGATCCGGAATTTAAGTTATAACTATCATGTTAGAAGAATTAAAAGAAAAAGTATATCGTGCCAATCTTGATTTGGTAAAACATCAGTTGGTACTCTTCACTTGGGGCAATGTCTCAGGCATTGACCGCGAGAAAGGTCTCGTTGTCATCAAGCCATCCGGTGTCAGCTATGACACCATGAAAGCCAGCGATATGGTCGTCGTGGACTTGCAGACAGGAAAAGTTGTGGAAGGCGATCTGAATCCATCATCGGATACTCCCACTCACCTCGTCCTCTATCGCAATTTCCCGGAGATCGGTGGCGTGGTACACACACACTCTACCTACGCTACGGCCTGGGCACAGGCAGGATGCGACATTCCCAACATCGGAACGACTCATGCTGATTACTTCCACGATGCTATCCCATGTACAGATGACATGACAAAGGATCAGATGGATGAGTATGAATACAACACAGGCGTTGTGATCGTAGATAAGTTCAAGAAAGACCACATTAACTATGTGCATACTCCCGGTGTTCTTGTCAAGAACCACGGTCCATTCACTTGGGGCAAAGATCCAGACGAGGCTGTCTATCACGCAGTCGTAGCTGAGCAGGTTGCCAAGATGGCTTTCGTCTCTTTCTCTGTGAATCCTCAGACTAAGATGAATCCATTGCTCGTGGAGAAGCACTTCTCCCGCAAGCACGGCCCTAATGCCTACTATGGTCAGAAAAAGAAATAATAAGTATTCCACAATCAAATTATATTAAAAACGTTATCAACCAAACAATCATCATGGAAAAAGCATTTAATGATTTTGAGATCTGGTTTGTCACAGGTGCACAGCTCCTTTACGGAGGTGACGCTGTCAAACAAGTAGACGGACACTCTAAAGAGATGGTAGAAGGCATGAACAACTCAGGCCTGCTGCCCGTCAAGGTCGTATATGCTGGTACTGCCAACAGCTCCAAAGAAGTGGCAGATGTCATGGCCCGCGCCAACGTTGACAGCAAATGCATTGGTGTCATCTGCTGGATGCACACCTTCTCACCCGCAAAGATGTGGATCAAGGGCATGCAGATTCTTCGCAAGCCTCTGCTCCACTTACATACTCAGTACAACGAGAAGATTCCATGGAATACCATCGACATGGATTTCATGAACCTCAATCAGAGTGCTCACGGCGACCGCGAGTTTGCTCATATCCTTTCCCGTCTGCGCAAGCCTCGTAAGACTGTTATCGGCTACTGGAAAGACGAGAAGACGCTCAAGCACATCGCTGTTTGGGAGCGTGTCTGCGCCGGCGTTGCTGACGCACAAGATTGCCTGATCATCCGTTTCGGTGACCAGATGAACAACGTCGCTGTGACCGATGGTGACAAGGTAGCTTTCGAGCAGGTACTGGGCTATCACGTCGACTACGTGCAGTTCTCTACTGTCATGGAGTATTTCGACAAGGTAAAGGACGAAGATGTCGATGCACTTGTGCATGATGTCTACTTCAATGAGTATGTTGTTGCAGATGCCTTGAAGGACGAGAAGAGCGTCGAGTACAAGAAGATTTGGAACTCTGCCAAGGCTGAGTTGACCCTTCGTGCCGTGTTGAAGGCTTATGGCGCCAAGGGCTTCACCACCAACTTTGATGACTTAGGTGATGTCAACGTAGAGGAGACTGGTCACGGCTTCGATCAGATTCCGGGCTTGGCTTCTCAGCGTCTGATGCACGACGGCTACGGCTTCGGCGCAGAGGGTGACTGGAAGAGCGCTTGTCTCTATCGCACCACATGGTTCATGAGCCAAGGCTTGGAAGGCGGTACCTCTTTCCTGGAGGACTACACACTGAACTTCGATGGCGACAACACATCTATCCTGGAGTCTCACATGCTCGAGGTCAATCCCGATATCGCAGAGGAGAAACCACGTCTGGAGGTTCACTTCCTTGGCATCGGTGTGCGCAAGACTCCTACCGCCCGTCTTGTCTTCACAGCTAAGCAAGGTCACGGTGTTACCGCCACAGTTGTGGATATGGGTAATCGCTTCCGCCTGATTGCCAACGATGTCAACCTCATCAAGAGTCAGCCACTGCCGAAGCTTCCTGTAGCATCTGCTCTTTGGATTCCTGAGCCCACCTTTGAGGTGGGTGTTGGATGCTGGATGAATGCCGGAGGCACACACCACTCTTGCTTCAGCTTTGGTCTGACCGACGAGTATTGGCGCGACTTTGCTGAGATCGCAGATATGGAGGCTTGCATCATCAACAAGGATACCGACTACGAGCAGTTCCGCAAAGAGCTCCGTTGGAATGAGATGTATTACATGCTGAACAAAGCACTCCGCTAATTCAAACCGTCGTATTCCGGCAATGCTCCTCATCGAACATTGCCGGAAATGGCATTAAGAAAGAAACCAAATGAACGCTCAAACAATCATAGAATCCGGTCGTGCCGTTCTCGGTATCGAATTTGGATCTACACGTATCAAAGCCGTATTGGTTGACGAGGAGAACAAGCCGATCGCGCAAGGCAGTCACACGTGGGAGAACCAGCTCATTGACGGACTGTGGACCTATAGCATTCAGGCTATTTGGGAAGGTCTTCAAGACTGCTATGCCTCTCTTCGCCAAAATGTCAAAGAACAATATGGCATAGAGATCACTCGGCTCGCAGCTATTGGCATTAGCGCCATGATGCATGGCTACATGCCATTTGGCGAGGACGATAAGATCCTCGTTCCGTTCCGTACTTGGCGCAACACCAACACAGGACAGGGAGCTGAGGAACTCTCCAAACTGTTCAACTTCAACATTCCTCTTCGTTGGAGCATCTCTCATCTTTATCAGGCTATCCTCAATGGTGAGAGCCATGTCAATAGCATCAAATATCTCACGACACTTGCAGGATATATCCATTGGCAGCTCACAGGCAAGAAAGTACTTGGCATCGGTGATGCTTCCGGTATGATTCCTATTGCCCCGGAGACTAAACAATTCGATGCGGCGATGATCGAGAAGTTTGAAAAGCTTATCGCTCCCAAGCATCTGTCCTGGCATCTCACCGATATTCTGCCAAAGGTGTTGGTAGCTGGTGAAGAGGCAGGAGCGCTTACCGAAGAAGGTGCCAAACTCTTGGATGTCTCCGGTCACCTGCAGGCTGGCTTCCCTTTCTGTCCACCGGAAGGTGATGCTGGAACAGGTATGGCAGCCACCAATGCAGTAAAGGTTCGTACTGGAAATGTATCCGCCGGCACATCCTCATTCTCTATGATTGTGTTGGAGAAGAATCTTTCCAAGCCCTATTCGGTCATCGACATCGTCACCACTCCTGACGGGCTTCCTGTGGCCATGGTACACTGCAACAACTGTACTTCCGAGATCAACGCCTGGGTGAACATCTTCAAAGAGTACGCAGAGATGTTAGGAGTTAAGCAGAATACCAACGAGCTCTACACACGTCTGTTCAACGTTGCGCTTGAAGGCGATGCTGACTGCGGTGGCCTTCTCTCCTACAACTATGTATCGGGTGAGCCCGTTGCAGGACTTGCTGACGGCCGTCCCCTCTTTGTGCGTGCCGCTAACGATAACTTTACGCTTGCCAACTTCATGCGCACACAGCTCTATGCTGCTGTCGGCGTGCTGAAAATTGGCAACGACATTCTATTCAAAGACGAGAAAGTCTCCGTAGACCGCATCACTGGTCATGGCGGTTATTTCACTACGAAAGGTGTAGGTCAGCGCATCCTTGCAGCGGCTCTCAACTCTCCGATCTCTGTCATGGAGACAGCCGGTGAAGGTGGTGCCTGGGGTATTGCCCTGTTAGCTTCTTATTGCATCCACCGTCAGCAGGGTCAGAGCCTGCCCGACTTCCTTGATGAGCGTGTCTTTGCCGGCAACACGGGTACAGAGATCAGCCCGACACCTGAGGATGTGGCCGGATTCGACGTATATATCGAAGCCTATAAGCATGGACTTGAAATAGAAAAAGCAGCTGTCAAGTATAAGGCAGCAAAATAAAAACAAGGTCTTATCACTTACTATATTATATTATGAACGACATTCAATTGATGAATCGCGCAGCCGACAATATCCGTATTCTGGCTGCTTCGATGGTTGAGAAAGCTAACTCTGGCCACCCTGGAGGTGCTATGGGAGGTGCAGACTTTATCAATGTACTCTTCAGCGAGTACTTGGTCTATGATCCCGAAGATCCCACATGGACAGGTCGCGACCGTTTCTATTTGGATCCAGGCCACATGAGCCCGATGCTCTATAGCGCACTGACGCTCCAGGGCAAGTTCTCACTCGAAGACATCAAGCAGTTCCGTCAGTGGAGGGCTCCCTGTCCGGGTCACCCCGAGCTCGATGTGATGCATGGCATCGAAAACTCCTCCGGTCCTTTGGGCCAAGGCCATGCTATCGCAGCAGGTTCCGCCGTTGCAGAGAAATTCCTCGAAGCACGTTTGGGCAGCGTGATGATGCAACATCATATCTATTGTTATATCTCCGATGGCGCTGTTGAGGAGGAGATCTCTCAAGGTGTAGGCCGAATTGCCGGCACTTTAGGTCTTGACAATCTCATCATGTTCTACGACTCCAATGACATTCAGCTGTCTACAGAGACCAAAGATGTCATGAGCGAGAACACCGCTGCCAAATATCGTGCATGGAATTGGAATGTCATCGAGATCAATGGCAATGATGTAGCAGAGATCCGCAAGGCGTTGGACGCAGCTCTGACAGAGAAAGAGCGTCCAACCCTCATCATTGGTAAGACGATCATGGGTCGTGGTGCCGTGAAAGCTGACGGCACAAGCTATGAGCATAACGTGAAGACCCATGGCGCTCCTTTAGGCGATGGCGCTTACATCAACACCATCAAGCACTTAGGAGGTGATCCTGAGAATCCATTTGTCATCTTTGATGATGTGATGAAGCTCTATGCCGACCGTCGTGAGGAGTTGAAGAAGATAGTTGCAGTACGCCGCGCTGAGGAAGCAGAGTGGGCTAAGGCTAATCCTGAGAAGAAAGCATTGATGGATACATGGTTCTTCGGAAAGGCTCCGAAGATTGACTGGAGCAAGGTACAGCAGAAAGAAGGCTCCGCAACACGCGCCGCTTCTTCAGCTTGCTTGGCAGAGCTTGCTAAGCAAGTACCAAATATGATCTGTGCCTCTGCCGACTTGTCAAACTCTGATAAGACCGACGGCTTCTTGAAGCAGACACACTCGCTGAAGAAAGGCGATTTCACAGGTGCCTTCTTCCAGGCAGGTGTTGCTGAGTTGACGATGGCCGATATGTGCATTGGTATGATGCTCCATGGTGGTGTCATAGCTGCTTGCGGTACTTTCTTCGTTTTCTCTGACTACATGAAGCCAGCTGTTCGTTTGGCTGCACTGATGGGTGTACCTGTGAAGTTCATTTGGACTCACGATGCATTCCGTGTCGGTGAGGATGGACCAACTCACGAGCCCGTTGAGCAGGAGGCACAGATTCGCTTGATGGAGAAGCTGCAGAACCACAAGGGACAAGACAGCGTGCGTGTGTTCCGTCCGGCTGATGCTGATGAGACTACAGTTTGCTGGGAGATGGCCATGGAGAACATGGACACTCCGACTGCACTGATCTTCTCCCGTCAGGGTATTGCTAAGCTACCTGAGGGCAATGATTATCAGCAGGCTCGCAAGGGCGCCTACATCGTGGCAGGCTCAGATGAGAATCCTGATGTCATCCTCGTTGCCAGCGGTTCTGAGGTTTCCACGCTTGAAGCAGGCTGTGCCGCCCTTCGTGCCGATGGCATCAAGGTGCGTGTAGTCAGTGCTCCTTCTGAGGGCCTCTTCCGCCGTCAGTCTAAAGAGTATCAGGAGAGTGTTCTCCCCTACGATATCAAGAAGTTCGGTATGACAGCCGGACTGCCCGTCACTCTCGAAGGCTTGGTAGGTATCGGCCCCAACAGCTGTATCTATGGCATGAAGAGCTTTGGCTTCTCTGCACCTTACAAAGTGCTCGACGAGAAGCTCGGATATACCGGTGAGAATGTCTATAAGCAGGTGAAAGCCTTCTTAGGCAAGTAATGAACTGCAGTATATTAATAAAAGATGAGCAATGGTAGACAATACCATTGCTCATTTGACGTTATATACACATTAATTCTAAAATATAAAAACACGCGAGATGGAAATTAAAACAGTAGGACTGGCAAGTGATCATGCCGGCTTTGCCTTGAAGCAGTACGTCAAGAAATACCTTGATGAGCGTAACATGCCTTATAAAGATTATGGTACTTTCACTGAGGAGAGTTGCGACTACCCCGATTTTGGTCATGCACTTGCACGAGGCATTGAGTCAGGCGAAGTCTACCCAGGCATCGGTATCTGTGGTTCCGGGGAAGGTCTGGCTATGACGCTCAATAAGCATCAGGGTATCCGTGCTGGACTATGCTGGATCCCGGAGGTAACCCGCCTCATCCGACAACACAATAACGCAAACGTTTTGGTCATGCCCGGTCGTTTCATTGATGAAGATATGGCTAAAAAGATCATGGATGTATTCTTCTCTACGGACTTTGAAGGAGGTCGCCATGAGCGCCGCGTCAAGAAAATACCTTTGACTACAGAGAAATAATAAAAAACTTCAATTGTCAAAGAAAACTTTGAGTTGTAACAATACCTAACAACCCAACAAGAAAAACGTCTGAGATATTTCCTTATCAAGGAATCATCTCAGACGTTTATCTTTATGTTAGAACAGACGCTCTATAAAATTCGTCTGTTACTTAGAAAATCTTCTTTACTACTTAGCGGGGACTTCATAACGGTCACCAGTTTGCTTAACGATTTGCTCCCGATAAGTTTCAGGATAGCTGGGGCGCTTCACTGCTACTCCGATACCTTCCGGTGTACGCAAGAACTTGCCGTCTTTCTCCGGCTTTACCGTCATATCATTGTATTTCACAATCAGATAGAAGGCAAGCTGCTTCCATCGGGCCAACATCTGCTGGGCAACCGTGTTGCTGTAGTCGTTGAGATAACGTACGGCAGCGTCTTCGTCTGTGGAGGCCATAGCCACAGCCTTGTCTTCCACTTCTTTTTGACGGGCAAAATAGCTCTGCTCCAAAGAGTCGCGGACAGCCTTCAGACTTGGGAACATCTGAGAATAACGTGGGTAGACCATATTGCTCACCCAGTTGCAAACCCAATAAGCATTCTTCATTGAGAAGGTAAGTGCGTCGGCACCCGGTGTGTTGTAACATTCCGGTTGCACTGTGTTTCCACAATAGATCGGCGTGTAAGCCACCATATTGCCATCATCATTGCCAAACCACAGCACGCCACCCACTTTACGCGGCAGCCATGCCCGCATCTGAGAGACGAAAGTGAAACCTGTCTGCTGCGTGCTGGTCGGACGCTCGTTGAAGTATTTCTTTCCGTTCACCTCATAGAAAAGAGGTGTGGGACGGTATGGCATCTGCCAAATACCTCCACCAATGTCAGTGGAATCAATAGCCATCAGAGTTCCCTCGTAATGGTCACGCATAGCCACCTGTACATCTTGCACACACAGCTTTCGAGTAGGTTTCACCCACAAAGGCATATCCTCTGCTGTAGAGTCTTTGCCAAGAGCCCAAGGCAGATATTTGTCCATCCCCTTGGCATAGCGGTTGAAGAACGACCAAACACGGGCATCACAGATGCGACGACCACTAAAGTCAGGCTTAGCGTAAGTCATCTTCCAGTTGAAGTCGGCATCCTTACCATGGAACCAACCTTTCTTACGGGCGAAGGCAACCACATCCTTGGCATACATCACATTGTTCTTGTCCTTCATATTAAACTTACCAATGCGACTTTGATTGGCATGACCACAGATAGCATCGTCAGGAATACGCTGTGCCACCCAAACGACACCCTTCTCTCCTTTTCCTTTACCCTGCATTTCCATGATCCATGCTTCGTTAGGATCACAGATGGTGAACGTCTCACCTTCAGAGCGGTAGCCATAGGTCTGAGCCAGCGTTGTCATCACCTTGATGGCTTCGCGTGCAGTACGTGAGCGCTGCAAGCCGAGATAGATCAGCGAGCCATAGTCAATGCCTCCATCCGGATTGACCATCTCCTCACGACCGCCATAAGTAGTCTCACCAATGGTTACTTGAAACTCATTGATGTTGCCGATAACATTATAGGTGACGGGAGTCTCAGGAATCTTACCAATATATTTATGTGTATCCCAATCCACGATGTCACGCATCTCACCCTTTTTATGTGTCCTGGCAGCATAATGTGCCAAGCCTATGAACATGCCATAGTCGTCGGCATTGTAGCTGCAGATGACGGAACCATCGACAGACGCTTTCTTTCCTACAATAAAATTAGTACAAGCCTCACCCTGTGTTGCACCCATAGCAAGTGCTGCCAAGGTGATGCCCAAAATACGGGATTTGATTTTCATAGTGTTCTTATTTATTTCCAACACGCCTTAAAGCTCATGTCAAGGCCTTTGACGCTGTGTGTCAGCGCACCTACACTGATGAAGTCTACTCCCTGCTCGGCATAGTTCCGAATCGTGTCATAGGTGATACCACCGGAAGACTCAGTCTCATAGCGATGCTTGATGATGTCTACGGCCTTCTTAGTGTCAGGTACAGAGAAGTTGTCAAGCATGATGCGGTTGACCCCACCCTTGTCCAGTACTTGCTGCAACTCATCGAAGTTACGTACCTCAATCTCAATCTTCAGGTCGAGATGCTTATCTTTCAAGTATTGATGGCAGCGATCGATAGCATTGGCAATTCCACCAGCGAAATCGATATGGTTGTCCTTCAACAGAATCATATCAAAAAGACCAATACGATGGTTCATGCCACCACCAAGTTTCACGGCTTGCTTCTCCAACATGCGCATACCCGGTGTGGTCTTGCGAGTGTCGAGGACATGACAGCCAGTGCCGGCGATACGCTCCACATACTTATGGGTCATCGTAGCGATACCGCTCATGCGCTGCATGATGTTGAGCATCAAGCGCTCAGTCTGTAAAAGCGAACGAGTCTTACCCGAAACGATCATAGCAATGTCGCCTTTCTTCACCGGCAGGCCATCACCAATGAGCACTTCTACCTTCAGAGTAGGATCGAAACTATCAAATACCTTCTTTGCTACCTCAACACCGGCAAGTATACCGTCTTCCTTGATAAGCAGATGGCTCCTGCCCATGGCATCCTCAGGGATACAGCACAAAGTAGTATGGTCTCCATCACCGATATCCTCAGCAAAAGCCAAGTCGATGAGTTTGTCCTCTAATTGATCTACTGATAACATAATATGAAATGTTGAATGATGAATGTTAAATAAATGTTGAATGAAAAAAATGTTGAGTGATGAATTCTGAATGATGAATTGTCATCATCACTGCTTTCGCATTGTATCCGGTGCCATCTGCATTTGCACATTTGCGGGCCTAGGCTGCGGAGAGCCACCGGGGCCATTGGATCCGGTGGCACCTGCAGCAGGATTTCCGGCAGCATTCTTCGTAGCGTGCACTCTAAAGAGGTGGATGTGGCTGACACATGCCATCTTCAGTGTTGTCATCGAGCTGTTCATGTCATTGTTTCGTGCCAAGAGGAAGAAGCCTTTCACCTCTTTGATTCCCAAAGAATTAGGATCATCGATAGAAAGATCATACTTCGACGAACTGGAGAAATGCATTACTCGCTGTGCAATGCTGTCGTTGCGATAAACCAGTGACAGCACCACGACACCATCTCTTGTACCATCCTGATAGATGAAATCACTTTGGAAGTTTAAGACAAAAGTGTCACCCTTATGAAATGCGCTGTCTGCTTTTATCGAGAAAGAGTAAAGGTTGTAGGGTTCATTCGGGATGAGCACCACAGAGTTGCTCTCTCTCCAAATGTCAGTGGTATCGCCATTAGCAGTAAAAGCGCCAGCCGTACCCACAGAGGAGCCGAGCTCTTGTGCCTTGTCCTGTAGACGCTGTGCTACATGCTCATAGATGGTGTGGAGCTGATCGGCGTGACGCATGTAATAAACCATCGAGGTATCAAACTTCTCCTGCGTGACACCGTATTTCTTCAAAACAGCAGTGCGATAAGCGACGACATTCTCAGCGTAGTTGCCCTTAGCTTGCTCTGCCATGGCATCAGCCATGTTATAATCATAGAGCAGATCCTCCATATCGCCGGGCGAGATGAAGGTACTGGGTACAGAGGGTTTACAACTCACTGTAAATGACAGCACCATGACCATGCTGAAGAATACCAACAGCAGACGCAAACACTTCATTGTTTTCCTCCTTTCTCGTCAGTGGATGACGAAGCTGATACGGAATGTTCACGATGCAGCCCCTTGTCAACAGTAGCGTTGAAAGACTCTAAATCTTTCCGGCAGAAAATCAACATCGCAATGACACCCACCGTGATGCTGGCATCAGCAAAGTTGAAAACCGGAGAGAAGAAAGTAAAAGGCTCACCACCCCAAAACGGGAACCATATAGGGAATGTACCATGTATCAAAGGAAAATAGAACATATCCACCACACGTCCCATCAAAAAGCCAGCATAGCCCGTACCGAAAGGTACAAAATAAGAGACATAGTCAGGTGAAGAGTTGCTGAAAATGAGTCCATAGAACATGGAGTCGAAGATATTACCGGCAGCGCCGGCAGCAATCATTGAGAGCAAGACGACATAGAGTGTGCGGCCATGCTGTTTGACGGTCTGCCAAATAAACCAGCCAATAGCCGACACAGCCACGATGCGAATGACACTCAACACAACTTTACTTCCGAGTGTCATACCGAATGCCATGCCTTTGTTCTCGATGAAGGCAATGTAGAACCAGTTGGTGATCTCGATGGAGCTACCCAACGTCATGTGGGTTTTCACCCAAATCTTTATCAACTGATCGACGACCAGAATGGCGAGGACAATGATCCACGCCAAACGGCCGTCGGTGAGAATTTTCTTTTTGCTATTCATTATAAAATGATATAGACTATCAGATGTGTTCACAGATGAATAACCATCTGTTCTTTAGGCATTTGCCTTTTCTACTTTGATATTAAGATTGAAGCTGTCGAAGTCTGTCTCCGCGCCATCGTTGTCGGCCATGGTGATGCTGTCAGCCAACACCTGCCCCTTGATGTAGTCAGCGAAGGACTTCACAGCAGCCTCAGCCTCATCATTGGGAGCCACAGTGACGTTGATGCGGTCGGTGATCTGCAAGCCACTTTCCTTGCGCAGGTTCTGAATGCGGTTGACAAGTTCACGGGCCATACCCTCATTGCGAAGTTCAGGTGTCAGCTCTACCTCCAAAGCTACCGTCAGATTGCCCTCATTGCTGACGAGCCATCCGGGAATATCCTCAGAGATGATCTCCACATCAGCGGCGTCGACAGTGACATTCTGTCCGTCAACATCAAAGCTGAGGCTACCCTCACGCTCCAATGCCGCAATGTCGTCTTGTGAAAGACCATTCATCTTGGCAGCGACACCCTTCATCAGCTTACCAAACTTCTTGCCCATGACACGGAAGTTGCACTTCACTTTCTTCACCAAAATGCTCTGTCCCTCAGCAAAGTTGAGTTCCTTGACATTGACCTCATTCATGATCAGGTCTTTGACAGCCTCGATATGCTTACGCTGATTGTCGCCGACAGCAGGAATCAGAATCTGCTGCAGCGGCTGACGCACCTTGATGTTGACCTTACGACGCAGTGCCAGCACCATCGACGTGATCTTCTGAGCCATGTCCATGCGCTGCTCCAAATCATTGTTGATGAGGCTCTCGTCGACAACAGGGAATGACTCCAGGTGCACGCTCTCCATCTTACCGCCCAAATCGTGATAGAGTTGGTCAGCAGAGAAAGGAGCAAATGGCGCAAGCACCTTAGCCACTGTCATCAGGCAGGTATAGAGCGTGTTATAAGCAGCGAGCTTGTCGTCGCTCATCTCCTTACCCCAGAAGCGTTTGCGGTTGAGGCGTACATACCAGTTGCTGAGATTGTCATTGACGAATGCATCGATCAGACGGCCGGCACGGGTCGGATCATAGCCATCGAGCTCACGACAAACACCCTTCACGAGTGTGTTGAGGCTGGAGAGAATCCAGCGGTCGATCTCCACAAGATGCTCCTTGGAAGCTTCCAAAGAAGTAGTCTCAGGATCATAGCCGTCGACATTGGCATAGAGGGCAAAGAAACTATACGTATTATATAAGGTGCCGAAGAATTTACGACGCACCTCGTCTACACCATTCGGATCGAACTTCAAATTATCCCATGGCTCACTGTTTGTCATCATATAGAAGCGCACCGGGTCAGCACTGTATTTATTGATCATCTCAAAAGGATCGGTGACATTGCCCACGTGCTTACTCATCTTGTTACCCTTGGCGTCGAGGACGAGACCTGAGGAGATGACATTCTTGAAGGCGACAGAGTCAAAGACCATCGTAGCGATAGCGTGGAGCGTGAAGAACCAGCCACGTGTCTGGTCGACGCCCTCATTGATGAAGTCGGCAGGGAAGAAAGCCGGAGGCACGGGAGTACCCGTGTAGGTGCTGTGAATGAGCTCATCGCGATATTCGCTTTCACTCTTACCCGTCTTCTTCAAGCCCTCAGCATTGATCTCTCCCTCAAAAGGATAGTGCTGCTGAGCATAAGGCATGGAGCCGGAATCAAACCACACATCGATCAGATCGCTCTCACGATACATCGGTTTGCCCTCATCGTTGACGAGAACAATATAGTCGATATAGGGGCGGTGGAGATCAATCTTGTTGTAGTTCTCCTCAGAGTAGTCACCCACGACAAATCCCTTGTCCTTGAGCGGATTGCTCTTCATCACACCGGCAGCAACAGACTTCTCGATCTCGTTATAGAGCTCTTCTACCGAGCCGATGCACTTTTCACCACGATTCTCGTCGCGCCAAATTGGCAGTGGAGTACCCCAGAAGCGTGAGCGGCTGAGGTTCCAGTCGTTGAGGTTCTCCAGCCAGTTGCCGAAGCGGCCAGTACCCGTAGACTCGGGATTCCAGTGGATGGTCTTGTTAAGTTCCACCATGCGCTGCTTCTTGGCAGTGTCACGGATAAACCAGCTGTCGAGCGGATAGTAGAGGATGGGCTTATCGGTACGCCAGCAGTGAGGATAGTTGTGGACATGCTTCTCAATCTTGTAGGCAGTTCCCTCCATCTTCATCTCCATGCAGATGATGACATTCAGGTCATCGGCTTTCTCCGATGCTTTCTTATCCCATACGCCGTCGGGGTTGAATTTCGGGTCGTAGGAGTTCTTGACATAGTCACCGGCATGATGGCCGTAAGCTTCCACATCGACACAGTGCTCAATGAAGTTCTTGTCGAGCTCATCGAGTACATAATATTTACCTTGGAGATCCACCATAGGACGTGTCTCGCCTTTCTTGTTGATCAAGTAGAGCGCAGGCACATGGGCATCCTTAGCTACCTTGGCATCATCAGCACCAAACGTAGAGGCGATATGCACCATACCGGTACCATCCTCCGTGGTCACGTAGTCACCGGGGATGACACGGAAAGCCTCACTCTCCATCTCCACGAAATGATCCTTACCATTCTCTCCGACAAACACTTTCTCGGGATGCGCCTCAGCATAAGCATTGACGAATTCGGGCTGATACTCCCCTACTTTCTCGCAGGGCTTCACCCATTTCATCAGCTGGCTATAGTGCAGTCCGACGAGCTCACTGCCCTTCATGCGGTCAATGACTCTCCAAGGGCAGATCTTCCTCTCCTTGTCAAAAACAGGCAGCTCACCCTCTTTGCACTCTTGGTCAGCCCTGAGGTAAGCACCCAGACGAGCCTCTGCCATGACGAGCGTCATCGGCTCACCATCGTAGGGATTGTAAGTCTCCACAGCGACATAGTCGATGTTGGGACCCACACACAGCGCGATGTTTGAAGGCAGTGTCCAAGGCGTTGTGGTCCAAGCGATAAAGTAGGGCTTACCCCACTTTGTCCACTCTGCTTTCGGGTCAGTGATGAGGAACTGTGCCGTAACGGTGGTGTCCTTGACATCGCGATAGCATCCCGGCTGGTTGAGCTCATGGCTCGACAGTCCGGTACCGGCGGCAGGGGAATACGGCTGGATGGTGTAGCCCTTATAGAGCAGACCCTTGTTATAGAGCTGCTTGAGCAGCCACCACAGTGTCTCAATGTATTTATTGTGATAAGTGACATAGGGATGATCCAAATCGACGAAATATCCCATCTTCTCAGTCAGCTCGCGCCACTCAGCCGTAAACTTCATCACGTTCTCGCGGCATTTGTGGTTATAGTCCTCAACCGAGATATACTTATCTGATTTCTTGTTGTCGATATCTTTTTTGGTGATGCCCAGCTCTTTCTCCACACCGAGCTCCACCGGCAGTCCGTGGGTATCCCATCCGGCTTTGCGCTTCACCTGGAAACCCTGCATGGTCTTGTAGCGGTTAAAGGTATCCTTGATGCTGCGTGCCAGCACATGGTGGATACCGGGATGACCATTGGCCGATGGAGGACCCTCGAAGAAGATAAACTGAGGGCAGCCCTCTCTCTCATCAATACTCTTGTGGAAGATGTCGCTCTTCTCCCATTCCTTCAACACCTCGTCATTGATCTTCGTCAGATCGAGACCGGTATGTTCGGCAAATCTCTTAGACATAAATGATTCTCTTTCTTTACCTTGTATTAATATTTTTGCGCAAAGGTAGTAAAAAAATAGGTTTCCTACAAAACAATCATTGCTTTTTAGTTAAAAATGAGTATCTTTGCACAAAAACAATCAGCTATGGACATCAAGAAAGCCCAATTTGTCATCTCGGCACCCAATGTGTCAATGTGCCCAAAGGACAATAAACCGGAGTTTGCCTTCATCGGACGAAGCAATGTCGGCAAGTCGAGTCTCATCAACATGCTCTGCAACCACAAGGGGCTGGCCAAAACTTCAGCAACCCCCGGTAAGACGTTGCTCATCAACCATTTCATCATCAACAACGAATGGTATCTCGTCGACCTCCCCGGCTATGGCTATGCCAAGCACTCAAAGACCGTGCAGGATAAGCTCGACAAGATGATACGCTCCTATATCCTTCAGCGTGAGCAGCTCTGCAACGTTTTCGTGCTCATCGACGTCCGCCACGAGCAGCAGAAGATCGACCGTGAGTTTGTCGACTGGCTCGGAGCGAGTGGTATCCCCTTCTCTATCGTCTTCACGAAGGCTGACAAGCTGGGACCGGTGAAAGCCAAGGTCAATGCCAAGCAATGGATGGATGCCTTACTCGACACATGGGAGTCGCTCCCACCCTATTTCATCACCAGCTCGGAAAAGAAGACAGGAAAAGACGAGGTTCTCAACTACATCGATGAGATCCTCAAGGAAATCAAAGGTTGAAATTCACAAAATCCATGACACCTTATTTAGACGTACAAAATCTCACAAAATCTTTCGGGGCGCAGGTGCTGTTTCATAATATCAGCTTCTCGGTAGGTGAAGGGCAGAAAGTAGGCCTCATCGCCAAGAATGGCACCGGAAAGTCTACGCTCTTGGAGATATTAGCAGGAAAAGAAGGCTACGACGACGGACAGATCATCTATCGCAACGACATCCGCATCGGAATCCTGGAACAGACACCGAAGTTCGACGCTGAGGAGAGCGTGCTCGACGCTTGCTTCAATCACGAGGGCAATCCCGACAAGATTCTCAGAGCCAAGCAAATCCTCACACAGCTGCACATCACGGATCTCGACCAGCCCATGGGACAACTCAGCGGTGGACAGCAGAAGCGGGTGGCACTTGCCAACGCCCTGCTCAACGAGCCTGATTTCCTGATTCTCGATGAGCCGACCAACCATCTCGATCTTGAGATGATCGTATGGCTTGAGGGCTATCTGTCCCGCTCCACGCTGACGCTGCTGATGGTGACCCACGACCGTTATTTCCTCGACCATGTGTGCCAAGTGATCCTGGAGCTCGACAACGAGACGATCTATTCCTATCACGGCAATTATAGTTATTATTTAGAGAAGCGGCAGGAACGCATTGAGAATCAGACTGCTGAGATAGCACGTGCCAAGAACCTCTATCGCACGGAGCTGGAGTGGATGCGCCGCATGCCACAAGCCCGTGGCCACAAGGCGCGCTACCGCGAGGAGGCTTTCTACGATCTTCAAGCCAAAGCTCATCAGCGCATCGAGGACCGGCAGATGAGGCTCAAGGCCAGCAACGTCTATATTGGCTCGAAAATCTTTGAGTGCCAATATGTCTCCAAGAAATTCACCGACTCGCAGGGCAACGAGAAGGTGATCCTGGATAACTTCTACTATAACTTTGCGCGATTCGAGAAGATGGGTATTGTCGGCAACAACGGCACCGGCAAGTCTACATTCATCAAGATGCTCTTGGGTATCGTGCCACCGGATTCCGGGAAGTTTGACATTGGCGAGACGGTGCACTTCGGCTATTTCTCGCAGGAAGGGCTGCAATTCAACAACGACGAGAAAGTCATCGACGTGATCACCGACATTGCCGATTACATCGATCTTGGGGGCGGACGGCACATGACGGCCTCGCAATTCCTCAACTATTTCATGTTCACGCCGGAGCAGCAGCACAACTATGTCTACAAGCTCAGTGGCGGTGAGCGCCGCAAGCTCTACCTCTGCACGGTGCTCATGCGCAACCCCAACTTTCTCGTTCTCGACGAGCCTACCAACGACCTCGACATCCAGACGCTGCAGGTGCTGGAGCAATATCTCGAAGACTTCCCCGGCTGTGTCATCGTGGTCAGCCACGACCGCTACTTCATGGATAAGGTGGTGGACCATCTGCTCATCTTCAAGGGCGAGGGGGTCGTCAAGGACTTCCCGGGCAACTACACGCAGTATCGTGAATGGAGTGCGCTGAAATCCAAAGAGGACAGCGAGAAGGAGAAGGAGAAGAGCAAGACCGAGAAGGCACCGGCCAAGAAAGACTATCACCACGATACCCGGCGACGCATGAGCTACAAGGAGAAACGAGAGTTTGAGCAGCTCACCGCCGACATCGAGAAACTGGAAAACGAGCAGAAGCAACTGGAGACGGAGCTTTGCAGCGGACAGCTCTCTGTAGAGGAGCTCACAGAGAAAAGCAAACGTTTGCCTAAGCTTAAAGAAGAACTTGACGAGAAGAGCATGAGATGGTTGGAACTGAGCGAATTGGATAACTAATCATTTGTCATCCAGAAAGGATAGAAAACATCGGTAATGAACATACATCGTGGCTGGCATCAGATTCTGACCGTTGCTCTTTTTGTCCTCATGGCCTTACCGCTGAGAGCAAGAGAGCGCGCCGACACAGCACTGCTGCATCGGGTGTTTCACTATGCCGCTACGGTGGACACCACAAACATGCAGGGCTACGCCACCTATGCTTACAACCGCTTCACGATAGACATCGACAAGAAAAATCCGCTGCTGATGTTGGTGCCCTCGCTCTATGTCATCGCTCATGGCCACAACCGGCATTATATCAGTGAGACTTTCTCAAACAATATCTACAAGCAAAGGCGCTTCGACACGCAAGTGCTCTTGCACACCACGACAATACCTCACGGGCGGCAAGCATGGGACCGGGTGCTGAGCTATCTCTCACCCAACATCTACAACACTACCATCATCGAGAACTATCTTCTCTCGCCTTTTCATGCCGATAACCATAAGTTCTATCGCTATCGGGTGGCCTTTCTCCTCGACGGCACCGCCCGCATCACTTTTCATCCACGCCGCGACAACACGCAGCTGGTCGACGGTGAGGCGCTGGTCGACTACTACACCGGTCGCGTACTCCGCTGTACGCTGAAAGGCGAATACGACATGATCGACTTCACGCTCGACATCACGCCGGGCGACAAGGGCATTGCCTCCTTGCTGCCACGACAATGCAAGGCTGAGACGCGCTTTGCCCTCCTCGGCAATAAGCTCAAGGCGCAGGCCTTGGCAAGCTATGACCGCCCCAAGCCTCCCGTCGACACGATCCAAAGACGTGATGACTATGCGCTGCTGTCTTCCTTGCGTCCCGACACGCTGTCTCCCAAGGAGCAGGAGCTCTACACGCAGATGTTCACCGAAAAATACAAACGAGACTCTGTGGCGCTCACTAAAGTCAACACACCCAAGAAGCACGACTTTGTCAAGGATGTGCTCTGGGATGTCATCGGCAACAATGCGCTCAACCGCTTCAAGTCAAACTTTGGTGTCAACAACCAAGGCTATATCCGACTCAACCCCATGCTCAACCCGCTGTATATGAGCTACGACCACAACCGGGGCGTCACCTATAAGATTGACCTCCGTGCCAACTATCTGTTTTCTGAGCAAAAGGAAATATCTCTGAGGTTCCGCGGCGGTTACGCCTTCAAGCAGCACCGCTTTTATTGGCGCGTGCCGCTCTACTACTATTTTCATAAGCGGAAAAATGCTTACTTGAAATTAGAGGTTGGCAACGGCAACAACATTCATAGCGATAAGGTGCGCAACGACATCCAAAGGGAGCTGCCCGACACCAGCCACCTCTCGCCGATTCTTGACCGTCTGCATGAATTCCGGCAAGCCGACGGCCGACTGGTGTTTAACTACGACGCCAACAGCATCTTCGGCATACAGTTTGGTTTGCTCTATCAGCAGCGCACTGCCGTCAACAAGCAGGAATTCCGACGGTTCGGATGGACAGACACCTACCGCTCCTTCGCCCCTGCCTTTCAGCTGCAATACCGACCGGGAGGATGGGACGGCCCTATCTTCACCATCGACTACGACCGCTCGCTCAAAGGGATTCTCCATTCCAACACGGCCTATGAGCGCTGGGAGATAAACGGGGAATATATCTACCGGTTCAACCGCCTGCAATCGCTGCAAACCCACGGCGGACTCGGCTTCTACTCTTCCAAGGGCAGAAAAGCCTACTTCCTCAGCTATGAAAACTTTCGGGAAAACAACATCCCCGGCGGATGGAATGACGACTGGAGCGGACAATTCGAGTTGCTGCGCTCTGCCACCTACGAGAGCTCAGACTATTATCTCCGCATGAACCTCACCTACGAGTCCCCGCTGCTGTTTCTCTCGTGGGTGCCCAGGGCAGGCCATTACATCGAGATGGAGCGCTTCTACGTCTCTGTGCTCGATGCCCATCATGTCCATCCTTATATCGAGTTGGGCTATGGTTTCACGACCCGCATGTTTTCTGTGGGTCTCTTCACCAGCAATGGCCGTGGCAACCGTGTCTTTGGCTGCAAGTTCGGCTTCGAGCTGTTCAGGAAGTGGTAAAAAAGCCTCATCACCCAACAGCCTCACCCCAACAGCCTCAGTGATATGCTTCAAGAAATCCTGCCGCACCATTCATCTGTCGTCGTGTTAAGAACAACAACTATGTGTGGCAACAACACCGCGAATGCGGTTACGCGGTAGGGGCGGCCCGCTGTGGCCGCCCTAACCCCGCAGAGCATATATCAAAACCGCAATCATTAAACATTACCGTCAAGCAGGTGAGGGCGGCCACGGCGGACCGCCCCTACACAAAACCCAATCAACAGCTCAATTATTAACCCTTTAAAACTGATTCAAACTATGTCCTTCGAAAACAAGAAAGAAACCTGGAAGATGATCATCAACATGATTATCTCCATCCTCACCGCCATCGCCACTACCTTCGGTCTGACCAGCTGCATGTAATTGCCACCACCTTCGGTCTGACAAGCTGCATGTAAAAAGGTAAAAAAGTAAAGAAAAGTAAAAGAGTAAAGAGAGTAAAAAAAATATAAATATCCGCAATCATCCAAATTAGCAAAGTTTATACAGCTTGGACAATCCTTGGT
>DAWDCC010000034.1:0-27594 GCA_052355365.1 Prevotella sp.
CGGTCTTCATATTGGCCTTCCGTTCCTCCAGGCCAACACGAAGACCTCTTTAGTTCTACAAGGGACTCTATAACTATTACACCAACTCTCAGGGACAATCCGCTACCAATGCGTGGAAGTCGGCCAACACAGCGTTGATCGGCAATCAGGTCAATGGCGGTTTGGGTGAGATCATCTATTCCGTGCCCAATGGTCAGGCGCTGATCGGGCAGAACGGTAAGCTGAATCCGAAGGCCACCCTCGGCAATATCGTCAGCTATAACGGCAACCAGTATCTGCTCACATCAGACGATTGGCGCGACGAGGGAATCCGCACAGGACTGCGTCAGGAATATAATATGAGTATCAACGGCGGCGATGATAACTTCCAGTTCTACGGCAGTGGCAGTTATCTCAGCAACGAGGGTATCACCAACGGTGCTGACCTCAAGCGCTACAACGGTATGATGAAACTCGACTACCAGGCCCGTAAATGGCTGAAGATTGGTGGTACCGCGCGCTTTATCCATACCAATAGCAACAGCAACAACTATTCTTACTACGGTTCACTGACCACGCCGAGCATCTATCCAGTCTATGTACGCGATGCCAACGGCAACATCCTTACCGATGCCAATGGTAAGGTCTATGATTATGGCGATGGCCTTATTACCGGTGTGATCCGTCCCAACGACCGCGGCGACAACTATATTCAGGACGACATCCTGACGGTAGCGAATAGCAAGAGCAACGCCTTCGGCTTCGCAGCGTACTCTGATATCTCCTTCCTCAAAGATTTCAAGCTCACGCTCAACGTCAATATCTACGACACGGAGAACCGCTATATCACCGGCACCTCACCCGACTATGGCTATAGCGGTCAGACGGGTGGCTACCTGAGCACGTATCACTATCGCACCTACTCTGTCAATACGCAGCAGCTGCTCAACTGGAGCAAGAGCTTGGGAGCGCACAGCCTCTACTTGCTCCTCGGTCACGAATACACACGCGACAACAATGGTACACTCGGTGCTGCCAAGAGCAACATCGTCAACTATGCTGCCAACAAGGAACTCGACGGTGCCGTCACGCTTCTCAGCTCCGAAGGCTACACTGCTAAATATAACGTGGAGGGTTGGTTCTTCCGTGCCAATTATGACTATGCCAGCCGTTACTTCACATCGTTCTCCTTCCGTCGCGACGGTAGCTCACGCTTCGCTCCCGATCACCGTTGGGGAAACTTCTGGTCGCTCGGCGGTGCCTGGATCATGAACAAAGAGGCTTGGTTCCCCAAGACAAGCTGGATTGACCAGCTCAAGCTCAAAGCCAGCTATGGCGAGCAGGGTAACGACAACATCGGTGAGTTCCGTTATGCCGACTTCTACAAGATCACTACCGCCAACGGTAAGGCTGCGCTGAGCTTCTCACAGAAGGGTAAGGACGACATCACTTGGGAGAAAAACGGCAACTTCAACGCTGGCGTCGACTTCGAATTCTTCAACCACCGCCTCACCGGTAGTCTGGAATACTACCACCGCAAGACCACCGATATGCTGCTGTGGTTCACCACTCCTGTCTCCATCGGCTATACAGGCTACTACGACAACGTCGGTGACATGGTCAACAAAGGTGTTGAGTTCTCCATCAGTGGCGACATCATCCGCAAGAAGGACATCAACTGGAATATGAACTTCAACATCTCACACAATAAGAACGAAGTCACCTACCTTCCCGACGAGAACAAGATCATCAACATGGAAGGACACTACGGCTACCGTAACCTCTCCACTTATAACTTTGTCGGCCAAGGCTTGCCGCTCTACTCTTGGTATATGCCTAAGTATGCCGGACCCAACAGCAAAGGGCAGTCGACATGGTATGTCACCAACGCCGACGGCACACAGTCGACAACCACTACCTACTCCCAGGCATCGTACTATCTCTGCGGCGATGCTAACCCGAAGGTTTACGGTGGTTTCGGTACTACCTTCTCGGCCTATGACTTCGACCTTACGGCCAGCTTCCTCTACTCTTTGGGAGGCAAGGGTATCGACTATGGCTATAAGGCTCTCATGGGATCAGCCACCTCACAGTCGGAGCGCGGCAACCTGCATAAGGATCTTCTCAACGCTTGGTCGGCTGAAAATACGACAAGTCTCATCCCACGCTTCCAGTATGGTGACGAGAACAGCGCCAGTATGTCGAACCGATTCCTGACGAGCAACAACTCGCTGACATTCAAAAACATCAGCTTAGGCTATACCTTCCCCATCCGTCTGGTAGAGAAGCTCAAGCTCGCCAGTCTGCGCATTTATTGCTCCTGCGACAACGTCTATTACTGGACCAAGCGTAAGGGCTACGACCCACGTACGGCTCTCGACGGTCAGGTGCGTGTGCAGGACAACAGCAATGTCAAATTCACCTACTATCAGCCTATCCGTACCATCTCAGGCGGAATCACGGTTAAGTTCTAATTTTAATCTGACAAACCATGAAAATACAATTAAAACATATACTTGCCGTGGCATTGGCGGTACCGATGCTCAGCAGCTGCCTTGATGAAGAATATCCCACCAACGGCATGACGAAGCCGCAGGTAGAGGGTTCCGCTACTGCGCTGGAAGCCCTCAACATGGGTGTCGTGGCCCAGATGCTCAACATGGGATCGGGTTATGGTGCCGCAGGCTTTGCCGGACAGATGGTTGAACTCGACGCCATGACAGGTCAGATACCACCTGCAGCCACCGGCTATGACTATTTCAGCATCTTCAGCCAAGGCAACTATCTCGGTCCTACCTACGCTTACTGCTACGACACATGGAAACTCTATACCGACATTATTAAGAAGGCCAACATGGTGCTTGAAGCTGGCGTCGACATCAGGAAGCCGACCGATGCCGGAGCTGCTTACGTCGGCAATGCCCTGGCTTACCGTGCGTTGTCCTATTTTAATCTGGCGCAACTCTATGAATATCAGACTACGGGTTATCCGAGTCTGGATGAAGAGGCTAAGGCAAAAGGTATCTATGGGCTGACGGTACCTATCATCACGGAGAAAACCACCAAGGAAGAGAGCTATCACAACCCGCGCGTACCCTTCTATCGGATGTATCGTTTCATCCTCACCGACCTCAACCGGGCTGATTCGTTGCTCAGCGGCAATACCCGTGACGACATCAACCAGGCCAACACTGCTGTGGTCTATGGTCTCAAGGCCCGTTTCTGGCTGACACTGGCCTCACGCTTTGACAACACGCCTTCCGACCTCGACTCCATCTCTGCCCATGCCAATGACGCCAACTGCGCCGGATACGACAAGCTCGGCATCACTTCGGCACGCCAGTGCTACGAAAATGCCAGTAAGTACGCACGACTGGCCGAGGCACAAGGCTACACACCGATGTCGAAAGACGAGTGGTACAAGGGTTTCAACACCAGCAACAGCTCATGGATGTTTGCCGTGTGCATCAATAAGGATGACATGAACGCCGACACCAACTGGTCGTGGAAAAACTATACTTCGTTCATGTCTGCAGAGATAGAGTTCGGTGTGGGCAGCTACCTCTATGGTTCTACTCGTCAGATCGACCGGCAACTTTATGAAGGTATGGACAGCGCGGACTGGCGCAGAAACACGTGGATCTCACCGGACGATGCAGGTAACGCAGAAAGTGCTTCTGAATACAACACCATCCTCACCACTGCTGACTTCTCCAAGCTTGGCAGCTACACAGGTCTGAAGTTCAAGCCCCGCAACAACAACAAGGTAGACTACACTGTGGGCGCTGCCGTCAGTATCCCGCTCATGCGTGTGGAGGAAATGTATTTTATCGATGCCGAAGCCACTGCTCACGTCAGTGGATTGGCAGCAGGAAAGAAGCTTCTCGAGGACTTCATGAACAAGTATCGCTGCAATACCACGGCCGAGAACGCCAAACCATATACGAGTACATCGGAAGATCTTTGGAACTTGACCAACGAGATCGTGTGTCAGAAGCGCATCGAATTTTGGGGCGAGGGACTCATCTATTTCGACTATAAACGTTTGAAGATAGGTATTAGAACGAACTACGACGGCACCAACCATCCGAAGGTCTACCGTTTCAACTTCGCCAATGGTTATGTGGCTCCACGCATGAATTTCTGTTTCACGAACTCTGAGACACAATACAACTCATCCATCATCAACAATCCCGATCCGTCGGGCGTGGAGAGTGCTGCCAATAAATAAGGTAGTACATGGATTTCATCAACCATAAAACACGATATGATATGAGACACAACATATTTTCAAGATTCAGCACTTTCGTGCTCGCGATGCTTGCTGCATGTAGCTTTATCGCTTGTTCATCTTCCGATGACGACTATGAGCCTGCCGCAGCACTCTCCACCAGCAACCAACAAGTGCATTTTGCCGAGGATAATAATGAGACTGTTATCCTTGATCCATCTGATAAGAGTACCTATAAGATTGCTGTCAAGGTGCTACGCAACACCAAGCAGGGTGCTCTTACCGTGCCCGTCGTCAAGAACAGCAACACCACGGACTGCGTCTCTGTTGACGAGAATGCGGTCTTTGCCGACGGTGACTCCGCGGCTACAATCACGGTCTCCATCCCCGACACAGCAACCGTACCGCAGGCGTTTACCTATTCACTGTCTCTCAATTCTGACGAGGTAGACCCGTATTCTTATCTCGACGGAGGCATCACACTCGATGCACGCGCTTCCATACCGACGCCAGTGAAAATACAGTTCTGGATTCCCAACTATTTCGAACAGAAATGGGAGGAGACAGCCGACGACCTCGGCAGTGGTGTCTACCGCATCAAGGACTTGATGCATAGTGTGGTTATGGTCTGGTGCTGACCATCAAGGACGGCAAGCTCAGCGTCAGCCTGCCGGCAGGAAGCCCGCTCTATACCGAGGCCGATTGGGGCAATTATGGATATGGTTATCCAGCCATCTATTGGTATACCGACGACTATGTCCATCTCTATCCCTATGGCAAGGATAATGGCGTGGACATTCTGGATTTCGAAATACTGCCTACTTACAATTGCCAGTGGTATTCTGCACGCAATTCCGGTGCGTTCTATTTGGGATCCTTAAAGACCGCAAACGGAGCGGTCTCAGCTTATTGGGTACCTGTATACTTTCATTTCGAATGATCTTGTGGGGTATATTTAGCTTCACGTATAAAAGAAACTGTGGACAAATCTATCATTGATTGACTAAGATTATATCTGCCAGTCTCCATCTTTTCACCGCAATCTACATCCTATCGAATGTAGCTTGCGGTTTTTTATAGTATATTTTAGTATAACTGGTGCTTATATTGATCATCGATGATACATATCCTTAAGTATATGCAACATATTTCAAGATGCAACAGATATAATATTTGTAACTTTGCAAGAAATATATCTAAACTCTATTAGACCATGAAAAAATATTCGGCAACATTCATTCTATTATTTCTCATAGCGTTGACGGGAAGGGCGGCCGGCCGCGACTTCTGCATCGCTAAGGATCATCATGCGGCAGCAATCACTGTCGACGCTGATGATTGGAAGGGCGTGATTCGGGCAGCCAACGATCTTGCCGACGACGTGAGGAAGGTTTCCGGCACGGCAAGTAAGGTGGAAAGCGTCAGCCGCTTGAAAGGACAATCTGCAACTGGACACATACTTGTCGGCACCATTGGCAAGAGCTGCGTCATCAACGAACTGATCCGGCAACGCAAAATCGATGTCAGCCGCGTGAAAGGACAGTGGGAGTCATTCCTCATTGACGTGGTTGACGGCAACCTTGTCGTGGCCGGTAGCGACAAGCGCGGCACCATCTATGGCATCTATGAGATCAGTCAGCGCATCGGCGTGTCGCCCTGGTACTGGTGGGCCGACGTGCCCGTTCAGCACCGTGACTACGTTTGTTGGACCTATGGACGTTTCGTGCAGCCTTCACCCAAGGTGAAATACCGTGGTATCTTCATCAATGACGAATGGCCCTCCTTTGGCGAATGGACCACAAAACACTTTGGCGGCATTAACTCCAAGATGTATGCTCACCTCTTCGAACTCCTGCTTCGACTGAAAGCCAACTATCTTTGGCCGGCTATGTGGGGGGCCCGTTTCAACGAGGACGACCCTGAGAGTCCGCGACTGGCCGACGAGTACGGTATCGTCATGGGTACCAGCCATCATGAGCCGATGATGCGGGCACACCGGGAATACGTCACGCGCAAGAGCGAAATCGGCCCCTGGGACTACAGTGTGAACAAAGAACGACTGGACCGGTTCTTCTACGATGGTCTGAAACGCAATAAGGCTTACGACAACTTAGTGACCATCGGCATGCGTGGCGACGGCGACGTGGCTATGGGTAAAGGCGACGACGAGGAAAACATGAAGACGCTGCGGAAGGTCATCCAGGGGCAGCGCAGCATCATCAAGAAAGTTTATGGACGAGAAGATGCCGTGCCACAACTCTGGGCTATCTTCACGGAGGTACAGCGCTACTACGATGCCGGATTCACAGTGTCCGACGATGTCACGCTGCTGCTTTGCGACAACAACTGGGGCTACATCCGCCGCATCGGCCGCGACTTTGAACGTAAACGCAAGGGCGGACTCGGACTCTACTATCACATCGACATGAACGGCGGACCATGGAACGACCGGTGGGTCAACACCTCGCCGTTGCCGAAACTCAGAGAGCAACTCAACTTGGCATACAAGACCGGTATCGACCGCATCTGGATCATCAATGTGGGAGATCTCAAGCCTAAGGAGGTACCCATCGACTTCATCATGCACTACGCGTGGAATCCTGATGCCATCAAAGCCGGTGATGAGCAGAAGTGGCTTCAGGACTTCACTGCCCAAGCCTTCGGCTGGCAAAATGCCAAAGAGGCCGCTGACCTCATAGCCCGCTATGCAAAGTATAATCTGTGGCGAAAGCCTGAGGTGCAGACTCCGGGCGTCTTCAATCGCGAAGAGATGAACTTCACCGACAGCCTGTGGCTGTCGCTCGCCTCACGCGCTGAGAGTTTGAGAACAAAGATTCCCGCCAACGCACAGGATGCTTATTACCAGTTGGTCTACTACCCGGTGGTGGCCAGCGCAGGCGTGGCACTCATCTATAATGCAGCCACACGCGGTGACTCCGTGCTCATCGAGCAACTCATGGCCCGCGACAGGGAACTCAGCGACTATTATCAGACGCTGGCCGGCGGCAAGTGGGACAAGATGATGCAGGACAAGCATATCGGTTACACCAACTGGTATATGCCAGAGGACAACATCAACCCAATGGAGCTCTCCGCAAAAGCCATCCGTGAGGGCTTCAAGGAGAAAGACAGGATTGACAACCCCAGCAAGGGTGCACTCGACTTCAACGTGGACTATGCTCTGCGTAAACAGCCTGACACAAAAGAGTATTCCATCGCGGCCTGCCACTATACCAGTAAGAGCGACGGCAAAGGGGCCTCATGGATGTTCCTGCCACAGTTGGGACGGGGCGAGGGATGCATGGGCAGCAGCAATGTGCTCGCTCAGAACAGTGGCGCCGTGCTCTGCTATGATGTCAATCTCACCGACAAGGCTACCGTAGCGCTCGGCATATTGCCAACACAAGACGTGATGCCGGAAAGAGGACTGCGCATCGCCATGCAGATTGATGATCAGCCGATGCAGGTCATCGATGCACGACGGGGACTTGTCGACACGTTTGCGGAATACAATCCCAAGAATCTGGCACGATCCAAAGTGCTAAGGCCATTGCCTCCTCAGAGCTGTCTGGCCTTGAGTGGATATTGGCAAGGACGTCAACGCCCCATGCGCAACGAGGTCTTCGACAACATGCGGTGGCTCGATGCTTCTTTCCCGGGTGTCACAGCCGGGCACCATACGCTTAAGATCATCATGGTAGATCCCGAAATTGTCTTGGAGCAGATTGTCGTCAACCCCGATAACAACCATTACAGCTACTTCGGTAATGGCGCATTATACGACATGAAATGAGAAAGAAATTCATACTCGTCATTCATTCTATGCGCAAAAAAGTAGTGGCTCTTTATCCACGGACTTCTGCTCTTGAGTCGATTTATCTTGACAAAAGTATGTTCGTCACAACTTTCAATTTAGAGAGCGAGAAAGCGAACTTTGTGGTTTCTTCGTCTCATTTTTACTTCGGTTGAAGCAAAACAAGGTACTTTGATGCACCCATCTCGGTAGTTTGACAGAGTCATTACGCCTATTTCACTCAGTCATTACGCCTATTTCATCGTTAGAAATAGGCGTAATGACAAGAAATTCTCTAGAGAATTTTGCAAGAAAAAGGCGATTTCACTGTATCGATAAAGTCATCTACTTATAAGTTATTGATTCTCAAATATTTATAAAAGCAGCCTGATTTTCGCAAAAATCAGGGCGAGATAGATCCTCGTGGAAAAGAATCGATTCTCAGAGGCGGAAAATTGTCATCTTACAAGACAAAAGTGACAAAACATTCTTGTTGCATATTGCACTATATTATATGTAGCTTCAACAATGGCAACACAATGGCAGGAGTGCATATTCTATTATTTTTCTATGTACTTATATCCGTTCTTGATGACAACTCCAGTCACCTTACCGTGAACTTGCCGGCCGTTCAGGTCATAAGCTCTGCCTTCATTCTTGTTGTCAAGCAACAAGTTGTGAATGCCGGTAGGCGTGTCTGAGGTCAAAACGATATTGCCGATCATTGTCTCCAACCATGCCCCGGCATCACCTTGTTCATTGACGACTGGCGTGAACTTAAACAGATAGTTGCCATCCGCAGGTACGGTGAAGTTCATCGACACATGCTTGGCGCCGGTGAAAACGGTGGAAGTGGAGCCGCCAAGGTTGGGCGTGCATGCCACGATGGTGCTCTTTATGGTATTGTTGCTCTGATCCAGCACTTCTATCTTTAAGAAAGGACTGTTCTTCCATGCAGCAGCGTCAAGGCTGAGATTGTATTTCGCGGAGGACTTCAATGCTACTTCATATCCCTGCACAGCCCCATAGAGACCGTAGCCTGACGACGATGTGCGTACATAGAGGCCATAGGTAAACGTGCTGCCCTCGGGAAACATGAAGATACGCGGACCGGAATAGGCAGGGCCTTCGGTGATGGTCTTGTCGCCATCCATCATTATCCAGCCTTTCGGTACCATGTTGTAGCCTTCTTTAGCGAAGTCGTCACGCATCACCACATAAGGATAAGCCGGGTCGGATGGTGTGTCGGGCTCATCGGGCTCTTCGGCAAACGCAGGGTCGTCGGTCACCGTACCGCTCACCGGCGTAAGGTCGAACTGGTCGAGCCACAGCTTGATGCCGTTGACATTGTCGATGGTTATTGCGTTGTCGCCTTTCTGAAGGTCGAAGCCGAGGCTGACGTTCTTCCACTCGTTGTTGTCGGTTGTGGCGCAACCCACCTTCTTGGTCTTACCATTGACGGTGATTTGAATATTCCCCTTCTTGTCAGTGTTCATATAGCGTAGCATCAATCGGTGGTTTCCCATGTTGAGCGAGTTATACACATAGCGCAGGCTACCGTTTTTGCTGTTGCCCATGATGACGAAGCCGATGCCGTGGTGACCACGCTCGTCCTGATGGTTATAGTAAGGATCACGGCTGCACTCCTGAATGGCACGGTAGTCCATGTCCTCAGCCTCGATGGTGACAGGGCCAGTGTATGTCGTCGGCTGCTTGGGTGTCTCCAATGGTGTATCGGGCAGATAGTCTGTCTTCCGTCCAGTCTCACTGCCGCTGCACGTGAGTTTCAGGTTCACAGAACCGCAGTGGTTGACGTTGATAGCGTAGGTACCTGTGGCGGCGTCCCATTCTTCTCCATTGACATTGGCCTGAGGGACGTTGGCGGGACCTACGTGGTCAACGTCGGCCGTGCCCACGGTGAAAGTGTATGAAGGTTTCGACTTGGCACCAGTGACGACGATGCGGTCGGTGACGAGTGTCGTGGTGTCAGTGCGATAGTTGTTGAGATAGAAGTTGATGTGGTCAGCATACTCGCGAACGGCTGCCGTGGAAAGCTCACCCCAAGTGAGCTGCAGCTCCTTGCACGTGTTGTACAGCAAGGGTATGGTAGCTGTTGCCGTGCGCTTCTTATTGAAATAGGAGTACGGCGTGTAGGTGACGAGCTGGTTGCGAAAGCGGTTGACATAGAGATCGCCGGTGCTGATCTCTGGGTATTGTGCATCAAAGTCCTTGAGTTTAGCGCGCTGCGATGACCATCGTGCACTCTTCTTCACCTGCAAGGGAATGGCCTTAGACAGATTGTCGTAGAGTTCAGGCACGATGGGGATGGCCCCGTAGCGCCCCGTCTTCTTAAACCATGTCAGGTTGTTCATGAAGTCACCGTCACCAGTCTGATATTTAGTGGCCTTTTGGTTGTAAGAGTCATCCTGCTTATAGATGCCGTCATAAAGGTCCTGCCAGCTGGCATATTTGTCCTCGTCGGAACCAGTAGTGATGTCGTTGATGACCACAATCTTGGTCTTGCCGAGGACTTCCTCTCGTGTAGGGATATAGAGCGTGCCGTCAATGACTTTTCGCCACATGTCAATCCACACGTTCTTGAATCCTGGGAAGAAGTTCCAGTTGTGACGCATGTAGCCGTCAGAAGTCTGTGTGTCGTTTTCCACGATGACACATTCGGTAGGTATGGTTTCAGGACCGTCCCACACTGCGCCACCATTGACGCAGGTCTGTTCCATCACGGTGGAGACACCGGCGCAAAGTGGATATTGAAGATTGTTCTTGTCACTACCAGCCAGAATGTTCTTGTCGGCTTCCCAACCGCAGCGGTCATAGCGTACACCATAGTTCTTGGCGAGACCGGCGACAAAAGGTCCCCAAGTGACGCTTTCTGAATTGTAGTAGCAACCCGACTGTGTGTATTTATACAGCCACAGCATGGCCTCAGGATATTTCTCGCACGCTGACATCAGGTTAGCATCACGCTTCAGCATTCCCAACGGACTCAGCCCATGTGACCACATGTTGCCGCAGAAGCTCACTGTGAGGAAGCCGCCGTATTTGTGCGACATCTCCACGAGTTTGGCAAAGAGAGCGATGCGAGACTCTTGAGTACTGGAGCTCTTGTCGCCTTTCTCGTCAAAGCCCCAGAACTGTTCAGCATAGTTCCAGCCGAGGAAGTTGGGATAGGTCTTGAAGAAATACTCAAAGGTGTCGAGGTTGCTGTCCTGGATATGTGTGTGCCCCCCACTGGCCGGCTGACAAGTAAACCACATGCCGTTGCGTTGGCAGACGGTGGCCCACGACTTGAGCGTCGACACGCCGTCCTGCGGTTTCTTGTAGATATTCAGTTCGGTGTCGTACTGGCACGAGAGCGAGAGGTTCATGCAAACGTAAGGCCTGATGTCCTTGGGTACCATGTCGATGATAGCCTGCGGATTGGCCAGGCTCCAGACGTCGATATGGATCATCCACAGCGAATGGCGCGAGTCGATGGGACGTCGCTGCTGGGCACTCATCGACAGACTGATGCCTAAGAGACATAGGAGTAAGAGATTGCGTAAGATTGTTTTCATAGAGCATGATTGATGAGATAAGTAAAAGAATGAGTTGTACCGGTAGAATAGAATCAAGAGCTTTATTCTTATCAAGAATTAGAGAGTTAGAGAATGCTTCCTCTTCTGATCATTTCCTGTCAGCAAATTCGTTGTCCAATTCTCTCATTCTCCAATTCTTGATAAACAGAATTCTATTATTACTCTGCCGGCCACTTGGCTGTTGCGCCTTGCAAGCCTTCGGCTACGCCTGCATAGGTTGCCTGACGGTTGTAGGCACCGGTCCAAAGACCTACATGCTGACCGTCGGCTGTGTAAGCCGAGAACGAGATACCGTAGCGCTGGGTTTCCGGTACGACTGCGATGTACTGGCTGATGACATAGTCGTAGTAATCGGCCATGGCTTTGAGATCGTCATCGGTGAGTTCCTTCGTGGGGATGACTTTGCCCGCATTGTCCACGGCCACCATATCGAGACCAGAGAGACGCACCTTCAGTCCGGTAGCGGCCAATGCTTTCAGCATGTTGTCAATGCCCTGCTTGTCAGCAGCGAGCCGGTCAGCATTGTAGCGAAGATGCACCTCTGCGTTGACACCCGTCAGTCCGGCACCCTTGCCGTTCCATTCTTTGACCATCGCCTGCAGGTTGGCAAGTTTTGTAGCGTCGCTTTCGAGGTTGTTGTCGCTGTAGAACAAAGCAGCATCACTCTGATAGTTCTTTGCCAACTTAGCCAGATCCACAACAAAGTCGTCGCCTAAATACTCATTAATATAATAATGAGTGTTGTCGTCCTTCGAGGTGAGCAGCTGTCCCTGCTGTCCCTTTCCTGCGAGATAGTCAGCAGCGAGAATCCAGGTCTTCACCTTGTCGCCATACCCACCGACGACCGTCTTCATGTATTTGTCCAAGGCTTTGAGGGCATCGGCACGCTTTTCTGCAATAGGTCGCGGCTCATAATGGCCATCAGTGAGATAGGTTCCCTTGAGGGTGATGGCACCGATATAGTAGTTAGGATTGGAGCAAACATCACCAATACCAAGCTGAAATGAGGTGGCCGCTTTCTGCTCATCAGAGAGTTTTTCCTGAATGTCGGCAAGGCTGAAATGGTAGATGCCCCAATTACTTTTCGCAATGCCCTGATCTACCGCTTTGGTAGCGGAGCCCTCAATAGATGTCCCGTTGACCACTACTTTCACCACAGAGGCAGGCACCCAACCAGTGCTCAACAACATGTAGTCGCAATAGCCCTCCTTGAGATCGCCAAGCGTCATACCCTTAGGAAGCTGTATATCAACTAAGCAATGGTTGAAAGCCGCTGTATAGTGTAGCACCTGACCTTTCTCGCCATTGGGGTCTTTGACTACCTCAGCAGGTGTACCGCCCGATCCAGCGATCTTCGTACCAAGAGCCATGTCATTGAAATCGACGAGTTTGAAGGCACCTTCCTTCGTACCACCAGGTACATAAGTGTCTGCCGTCACATTGCTCATATAGCTCATCTGAGTTGAGGTCGGTGAAGAGAGTACCCCTCCGACAACAGCAAGTTGAGCATTGCCAGCCTCCTGCAACGCATCGGCAGCACGTGTGGAGTCCACGTCACCCTGCCCACTGATCGTTGCCGCATGGGTGAAAGCGTCAGTAGGCAAAACTTCGGTGAAGTTGGTGAGCAACTGACTGTAGGCTGTGTTGTGAGTGCCCAGCATAGACATGGGCACCTCGGCACCGACATGCATGGAACCAGCATAAGCTTTCAGCACGTCGAAACTGCCCACATAGTTGGCCAAAGCCACGTCGGCGGGCATGTCGGTCTGGTAGCCCGACTTATATTCATCCGCACATCCTGCCAACAGGAAAAGGCCCACGGCAAGAGCAGTCTGAATCTTGTATTTCGTCATATTCATAGAATCTTGTAGTTAGAGAATTGTTGATACGAGTCTTTGTTCCTCCGTCTTCTCGCTATTTATTTTTCGGTATAAAATACTCCGGAGCAATGCCGCGGTCACGCACCACGAGCGTGTCCGTCGTAGTGACCGACTTGCCCAAGGCTGCAGAACTGACCGTATATTTGAGATAGAGCGCATTGCAGTCTTTGCCGCCCATGCTCTGTTTCTCACCTTTTTCGACAAACGTGCCGCTGCCTTCAGCCGTGAAGCCATCGGTGAGCGCACTGATCTTGCACTCGTTGCCGTTGAAGAGCAGTTGCAGTTTACAAGTCGTCACCTTGCCACTGGCGTCTTTGAGAGAGATATTCATCGCTGCTGTGTTGAGGCCGAGCGTGGTGAGGTTCATCAACTCGTCTTTTTCGACATACTGCGCATGGCGAACCTCAGTGGTCTGCTGACCTTGTGCATCGGTGATGACGTCTACACCACGACGCAGGTAAGTAGCCTGCCATGGGTTGACAAACTTCACGGCACAGAGTACATAGTTTTTTGACTCCAACACGCTGTCGGCTCCTTCCACATTGGTGATGCGCACAGGCAACACATAGTGGCGGGTTATAGCCAACGGATCAGCGAAGAAGGCATCGGTGAGCTTCACCTTCACACCACCTTGAATCTTGCTTGATAAGATCACCATCTGGTTGCTCTCCAACTGATAATAATCACTGGGCAAAAGCGTCATCGGCGTGCCGTCGTCAAACGTTTTGTTGTCGAGCAGCGTGGGATCCACGGCAAAGCTCACTTTGATGTCGTGTTTGTTGCCGTAACCACCACCCATGGCAGCATTGAGACTGAACTCATGGTTGTTGTCGTTGGTGAGATCTACCTCCATGTCTTCACCCAACTCTATGGTGCGCACATAGCCTTGGTTGGCAAAGTATACGCTGGTCGAGCCATAGTCTGGGAACTCTTGGTCGCCGCTATGGCAAGATGTCAAGCCCAGCAACATAGGCAGGGCGAGCAGTGCAATGTATTTGAGACTGAAATGCTTATTCATTGTTTTCTTCATTTTAAGTTCTTTGCAATTCTCCTAACTCCCTTGAAGAGTGAGGAAGATACTTTCTTCATGGTTCTTATTTCTTGTTTTCCCCCCCTCTTGGGGGGGGAGTTAGCGAGGAGCTTCTTTTACTTCCATCCCTTGTTTTGTTTCAAGTTGCTGTATTTCAGCGTCTCGGACTGAGGGATAGGGCCGTAGTACATATAGTCCTCATAGTCGCGGTTCTCTACCGTGGTCAGCGGTGTGTAAGACTGTGTGCCCCAGTCGATGCCTTGAGCAGTGACATTGAGATTTGCCTTCCAACGGCGCAAGTCCCAGAAGCGGAAGCTCTCGAAGCAGAGTTCCAGACGGCGCTCGTTGTGGATCAACTCCCGCATCTTGTCCTTCGACTGGGCACATTCGTCGAGATAGCTGTCGTCGGTGATACCGGCACGATGGCGGATGGCGCGGATGATGTCGTAAGCAGAATAGCTGTGCGTACCTGTACTACGCGGACCCCAAGCCTCGTTAGCAGCCTCGGCATAGTTGAGATAAATCTCGGTATAGCGGATGCGGGGATTGTAGCGGCTCACACCTGTCTTGGAGGTAGGGTCACAGTTGACATTCATGTTCAGACGCTTCTTCATGTAGTAGCCTGTACGTGTCGAAGTCTCCTTGACATTCACGCCATCATCGGTTCCGAGCTTGCTGCCTGTGTAGATCACGGCGTTCTTCGGTCCTTCCTTAGCACCATTATATATAATGTACTTAGCCAGTCGGGGATCACGTCCGGCGTACGGGTTCTTACTGTCGTAGCCGCTGCGTGGATCAGTGATAGGATAGCCATTGGCCATCGGGAAGGCATCGACGAGGTTCTGCGTCGGATTGATGTAACCTTTGCCGAAGAGCGACGGCGGATAGTTGTTGTCCTCCTCGCTGGTGTTGTTTGTGGCCAGGTTCTCACGCCAGATGATCTCGTCGGGATTGCTGGCTTCCTTGATGTTGGAGATTTCTGCGGTGTTGGTATAATAGGTCTCACCGGTAGGACTCAGTCCGTCAGGACCCATTGCATAGTCGACGACGGGTGCGGCGGCATCGGCAGCCTGCTCCCATGTCACCTTGTTGTCGGTATCCTGATAGGCCGGGCTGGCAGCGAGCAGCAGCAGACGTGAGCGGAACGACTCGACGATGAGGCTGTTGATGAGCTGGCGGGCAGTGTTGCCCATGGCACGGTTGTAGAGAGCCGGGTCGGTGGTCACCTTGCGATACTTCTCAGGGATCTGGGAAGCAGAGGAGATGTCGCCATACTCCTCAGGCAGCAAGGCCTCTGCACGGTCGAGGTCGGCCATGATGGAATCGACACTGGTCTGGAACGAGGGGCGTGCCTCGTTGAAGTCGCTGTTGGCATCGATTGATGCGTTGTGAATGGGGATGCCGAGCAACTTGCCGTCGGCGGCGTAACCCGCATGGGCACGCAGGAGAAAGTAATGGTGGATGGCACGTAAGCCGTAGGCCTCGCCACGCATACGAATCTTCAACAGGCTGTCGACGGCTGCGGAAGTCTTGACATAGCGCACGCGGTCCATGTTGTCGAGGAACGTATTGAGGTACTGGATGGCACTGTAGTCAGCTGTCCAGCGGTTGAACGGGTTGTTGGAAGCCGTCCACGATCCTGTGGCGATCTTCATGTAATCGTCGCTCTTGCCGTTGGTGACAGCGTCGTCGGTAGCCACGTCGCTATTGTCGTAATAAGCGGGCAACGTGCGGTAAGCAGTGGTCAGGAAACCCTTGGCAAAGTCGGGTTCCTTATCGATCTCGCTGATGTCCTTGAAGTTCTCCGTGGCTGGAGTGAACACATCATCGCAACCGGCAAGCAGCAGGGCCGCCGAAGCGAAGATGGGTAGGATATGCTTGATATTCATAATGAAATGATTGCTTGAATGATAAACTATACTGAAACTCTTTGACCGTAAAAGCTGCATCAGAACGACAGCTTCACGCCTAAGTTGTAGAATCGGTTGTAGGGTGCTCCGCCCACAGCGGTCTCGCGCCACTCTTTGTCGGTAGAGATGGTGAAGAGATTCTCAGCGAGCACATATACGCTCATGCCGCTGACGACCTTACCCGTGAACCAGTTGTCGGGCAGATCATAGGTGAGCTGAGCGCGGTTGAAGTCGAAGCGGTCGGTGCTCTTGAGCCAGAAGGTAGAGTTGCGCAGGTTGTTGCTGTTGTCCTTCGTGGTCAGACGTGGATAGGTGGCGGTTGCTGCCGTCTCCGGTGTCCAGCGTCCGCGGGCCACGACTGAATACTTGCTGGTGCCTCTGAGCCAATAGTAGCTGCTGTTCTTGAAGCCGATACCACCCATGTTGCCGGTACCGTCGACATAGAAGGTGAAGCGGTTGTATTTCAGTGTGAGGTTCAGTCCATAGACGAAAGGCGTAGCACTCCATCCGGCCTTACCCAGGTCTACCTGGTCCTTGTCGTCGATGACACCGTCGTTGTTGATGTCCTTATACTTCAGATCACCGGGCTTGACCTCACCAAAGGTCTGCTTGGCATGATTGGCGATGTCAGCCTCATCGCTGAAGAAGCCTTCGCAGACATATCCCCAACTGGCATCGAGTGCATGACCCTGACGATAGAGATAGTCCTCGCTCCACACTTCGTCGCGCTTCTTGGCCTTGGACGAGAATACCATGCCGTTGACGCCGAGGATAGCTTCGAGTTTACCGAAGTGCTTGTCGGCTTTCACGGTAAAGTCAAAGCCTGTGCGCTGATCCTGGTTGTAGTTGAGGTAAGGCAGGAACGAGCCATTGCCGTTGAACCAGGCCGGATAGACAGTAGAGGCACCCTGCGTGAGCAGTCCGTCGGTGAGCTGATGGAAGTAGTTGACGTCAACAGTCAGCATGCTGTTCCACAGCGAGGCGTCGAGACCGATGCGCCACTCCTTGCGCTTGACAAAGCCGAGGTCGGTGTTGGCGCCACGCTTCGAGGTATTGCAAAAACCGCCCTGTGAGCCGTCTTCCCAAGTATACCAGCCACCCTTGTTGTCGTAGTAGCCTTTGTACATATAGTAGTCGCTGATGTCCAGATCCTGGTTGAGCACACTGTAGGAAGCGTCGATCTTGGCGTCATCGACGAAGGGCAGCGCGTTCTTGAACCATTTCTCCTGACCGAAACGCCAGCCGAGTGTGGCACTCGGAGAGAAGGCATCGCGGTGACCGGGAGCCAACTTGGCAGAGTGAACGAGTGCTCCGTCGAACTCGGCATAGTAGAGATGATTATAGTTGTAAGTGGCACGCAAACCGGCATTGACGTTGGTTGTACGGTGATAGGACGATCCGCTGTGGTTGCTGTCACTGCTGTTCTGCCGCTGGTAGCCCCATCCCATGAGCGTTGCTCCGACATTGTGAAGCCGACCGAACGTGCGGTTATAGTCGAACTGTCCACGGAAAGCCATCGTCTGATAGTAGGTGCTTGATCCGACAAACTCACTGGCCGAGCGGCTGTCCTTGCCGTACTGCTTGAGGTCGATGATCATGTCCTTGCCATTCATGTTGGCCCAAACAGGCTCATAAACGGCGTAGCCATCTTTGTAGCCCTCGGAGTAGTAGTCGTAATAGTCGACGCTGAAGGCAGACTTGAAGTTCAGTCCCGGCGTGATCATGCTGAGGTCAGCGTTCACACCAACGTCAAAGAGGAAGTTACGCTTTTTGTCCTTGACATATCCGGCAGCGAGCATGTCGCCGTACAGGGTCGTCTGGTTGACCGAGTTGCCGCCTAAGAGATATTTTCCGTCAATCAGGTAGTTAGTTGTAGAAACGAGGTTGCTGATATTCTCATTGTTCATGTCCATCATGTCCAAAGGCAGAAGTCCTGAATACCAGTTGGGGCGCAGGTTGGCAGCAGCATTCCAGAAGTCACCGCGGCAGGTATAGGCATTGTTGACATGTATGCCGACATTGGCAAAGGCCTTGAGCCAGTTGGTGATGTTCATGTCGATATTGGCACGGACACGGAAGTTGAGGTTGTCGTCCTTGTGATGGCCCCCATACTTGATGAGACCATTGTTGTAGGTCATACCGAAGTTGGCATAGTAGGTGGCGCGCTGGTTACCTCCGGTGATCTCAGCCGTTGCATCTGTGCGGAAAGTAGCTTTGCGCAGATAGTCAGAGCTGTAGAAGTTCATGTCGGGATAGCGGTAAGGATTGGTACCTGCCGCCGTATTGTAGATGTCGGCATCGGAATAGAGATGTGCGATACCGTCATTGTCGCAGGCCTCGTTGTAGAGACTCATATACTCAGCGGCCCCGAGATAGTGGGGATAGCGCTTGGGTACATAGAGTCCGGCATTGGCCCGTGCCTCGATGGTGAGCCGCTGTGCCTTGCCACGCTTGGTGGTGATGAGCACAACACCACGGCTGCCGCGTGAACCATAGAGGGCGACGGCAGAAGCTGCTTTGAGCACAGTGACGGTCTCCACCTCGGTGGCGTCGACCTCGGATGCGTCGCGGGGCACGCCGTCGACGAGCACCAGCGGTGCCTGTCCCCAGATGTTGCCATTATAACCGCCTACCATGGCGCTGATGCCGTCGAGACTGTAGGCATGGTAGTCTTTCTTCAGCAGGTCAGCCACATTGACTTCGTTGACACCGCCAAGAAGGTCGCTCTTGTTGACCTTGCCAAAAGCCACATGGACTTGCTGCGCGACAGTGCTGTCAGCAACCGTCTTGGCCTGAGCACGACTCAGGGCAGGAGCCATGGCAAGGACGAATGCGATATATAGAATCTTGTTGTTCATTGAATCTTGGATAATAAGTTTTCGAAATGTTTACCAGTTGTCAGAGACACTCTACTAAAGACGACTCCGCAAGCTGTGTCCATCTGTTTTTAATCCCATCCCGGGTTTTGCTTGAACTCGGGATACATCTGCACGTCGCTCTTGAGGAAGGGCAACCAGTAGTGCTTCTCGGTGAAGTGACGTGTGGAGAGCGTCTCTTCCCGCAGGTTGACGACGTGGTTGTCTTCAGGATTCTTGTAGCGTTCGGCATCGGTCTGGTCTTTGGCGCGATCGAAGTATACGGCTTTCTTCAGTGTATATGGTTCCTTGTCGAGCAGCAGCCAACGGCGCAGGTCGGTCCAGCGATGGCCTTCGAAAGCAAGCTCCACGGCACGCTCACGACGCAACTCACTCATGAAGCCGTCGAGCGTGGTGAGATATTCATCAGCCACGTCACCGACACCGGCACGCTCGCGGATCTTGTTCACGGCGGTCACGGCGTTCATCGTGTAGTCCTTGGCCGTGGCGGTAGCCGAACCATAGCCCTCTGCGACAGCCTCGGCATACATCAGATAGACATCGGCGAGGCGGATGAGGCTCAACACCATATTGTTGTTTTCGCGATAGCCATCCCAGTCGTTGCAATACTGGCTGGTGAACTTCATGTTCATGTAACCGGTAAAGCAGTCCTTGGAAGGAGTTGCCGTGCGGTATACGCCACCGGTATAGAGTGACGCATATTGCTTGCTGGCATTGTTGCCCACCTTGCTGCCGTCCTTCACACACTTCTCACCGTCGAAGACGATATCTTTGTAGAAGCGCGGGTCACGGCCTTTGAACGGATGCTCTGGGTCGTAGCCACTTTCAGGGTCTCTCTTTGTCGGGTCTTTAATGGGTTTGCCGTTGGCCATACCGAAGAGATCGACATAGTTGGCAGTGGGATAAACCTTGATACCCGAACCGCAGATCGTCGACGGACGGAAGTCATTAACCATGTTCCAGCGCCAGTTGCCGTTAGGGTTCTCAAAGAAGATAGCCTCTTTCAGTCCCGGCAGTTTATAGCTCTGGTTGTAGGTATAGAACAGTTCGGTATAGTCCTTGAAGTCGGCCAACTGATAGCGTCCGGTCTCGTCGCAGATCTTCAGCACCTGACCGAAAGCCTCGGCTGCACGCTGGCAGTACTCCTTATTATAGTTAGCATCGCCCGTACTTTCCTTGTTCATCAGCGGAGAGCCGGCCCACAGCAGGTCCTTGCCCAAGAAAGAGAGGGCCATGATCTTGTTGATACGGAGGTTGTTCTTTCCGGCAGTAGCCTTTCCAACAGTTGTCTTGTCCCAGTCGACGGGCAGCAGGTCGGCGGCCTTTTGGAAGTCTTCGGCAGCTCTGTCGGCCGTCTGCTGATAGGTCAGACGCGGATAGCGCATCACGGCATCGGCAGGAATCACCTGGTCGATATAGGGCAGACCTCCCCAATACTGCATGAGCATGAAGTGGAAGAAGCCACGGAAGAAATAGAGTTGTCCGGCGATCAGGTCCTTCTCTTCCTGCGTGGCGTTGGTGAGCAGGTTGAGGTTAGCCAGTCCCACATTGGCTTTGCGGATGCCGTACCATGCCATTCCCCAAAGATGACCTTTTTGGAAACGGTCGGTACCTGTTGTGCCTGGCGCGCCGGTGTGGAAGAAAGAGTAGTAGCATTCGTTCCATCCCCAATAGTTGCCCTGGTCTACAGCGTAAGCGAAGACACGGGTCTCGGAAGGCTGCCAGTATTCGTCCTCGCCAAAGTTCCAGCAACTGTGATAGTCACACTGTGTGAGCATGGGGATACAGTTGTAGAGCTCTTCGGTGAAGCCCTGGAAATTGGTATAGTTCTTATAGGGATCTTCCTCGTTGATGTCGCTCAGTGGTGATTTGTCGAGGTAGTCCTTGCACGAAGTGGTCATGGACAACAGCGCTATGACGAACATCGCTGTATAAAGTATCTTTTTCATGATTCAGTGTTTAGAATAGGTTTCTTACACCTTATTATATATATAGGGCTTAGAAGGTGATGTCCATACCCAGATTGAAACGTCTTACAGTAGGATAGGCACCGTCGCCGCCACTGAAGTTGGACTCGCGGTCATCGGGCATCTTGGTCCACAGCAGCAGGTTGTCGCCGTTGAGGTAGAAGCGCAGGGCGCGGATGTTGAGTCGCTGTACCCATGCGCCACGGAAGGTGTAGGCGATCTCGGCATTCTTCAGTCTGAGGAAAGCACCGTCGTAATAATAGCGGGTACCGGCAGCACTGGCGTCTGTCGTGGTTGTCCAACGCGGCAAGGTGAGCTTGCCGGAGCTGGTGAGCACATTCCAATAACTGCCCTCGTCAAAGGCGATATGGGTTTCACGGGCGAAGGTCGGGAACTGGATGTAGCGCGTGACATTGGTTACGCCATAGAACTGAACGCTGACGCTGAGTCCTTTCCATTCCGCACCAATCGTCGTACTGAACGTGTTCTGCGGGAACTGAGTGTACTTATAGGGTGCCACATCGTCAGAGGTGATCTTGCCATCGCCGTTGAAGTCGACAATCTGATAGTCACCGACGAGTTTGTTGCCGTTGTTGGTCTCACGCTCAGGACTGCCATAGAGTTCATCCCAGTTGGTGATGAAGCCTTTGTCGATATAGCTGCGTACCTGACCGATCGCGTAGCCTGCCTGCTTCAAGTAAGCGGCACGAAGCTGTGGGTCATCCTTGAAGATGACTTTGTTCACGGCGTGAGTCATGTTGAAGTTGGCCCATGTGCGGAAATCGCTGTTCCAAACCTTGTTGAAGCGCAGGGCAAGCTCCCAGCCGTGGCTGTGCACCTTACCAAGGTTGGCTGTCGGTGCTGTGGTGCCGAAGTAAGTCGGGATGGCTCGCGAGCCGCCGCTGATCAGAATATCCTTACGCCGGTCGGCAAAGACATCGAAGCTACCAGCAACAAGTCCTTTGAGAAAGGCAAAGTCAATACCGAGGTTGCGCTTCTCCACTGTCTCCCAACGCACATTGGGATTGCCGAGCTGACTCTGGCGGTAGATGGTATAAGGCGAGTCGATCAATGGAGAGCCGATCTTGGTAGTGCCGCCGTAGGAGTAGGTATCTTTGTAGAGCCAGCGACCGCCGACATTGTCGTCACCGATGACACCCCACGAGGCACGGATCTTGAACATGTCGATATATTTTTGCAAGGGCTTCATAAAAGACTCGTCACTCAGCATCCAGCCACCGGAGAGTGAGGGGAAGAAAGCGAAGCGGTGGTCGTTGTTGAACTTCTCACTGCCATTGTAGGCACCGTTGAACTCGAAGAAATAGCGCATCGCATAGTTATAGGTGGTACGGAACACCCAATCCTCGCGGTAGTGGTGGAATTCTGAACCAACAGCACGGTTTTCACGTGAGAACAGTCCCATCGCCGTGATATTATGGAGACCAAAGGCGCGGGCGTAGTTCAACTGCAACTGATAATAGAGCTTGCGGTAGGTGGCTCCCGTGTTGACGTTACCGCCATTGACCGACCAACTGACGGTCTCGGTGTAGTCAGGATCCTGCTGCCAGGTAACATCGCCCGTATCGGGGTTGATCCATTTGGCCTGAGGATCATGATAGAGGTCGTTGATGCCTCGTCCTACCTCCACCATGGTGTTGTCGAATGACAGACGGCCGTTGACACTCAGTCCACGGGTAATGAAGTCGAGCTTCTGGTCGAGGATGAAGTCAGTGGTGATCTGTGTATTGGTGTTTTTCTCGTCACCGCTGGTAGCCAAGGCTCTGACGGAGTTGAGGGCGTCGGCATTGCGTGGAGCATAGAAACCGTAGGTGCCGTCGCTGTAGACGGGACGCATGGCATCGGGTGCCGTGTGGTAGATCGACGACCAGTAACTGTTGGAATCGCTGCCCTGGCCCCAAGGGAAATGACGCACGCCATTGCTGCCGAAGAGGTTGACGGAGAACTTAGTAGTGTGGGTCAGCGAGAAGTCGAGGTTAGCACGCATATTGATGCGGTTGTAGCCGAAACCGGAGTGGTAGCCACGGTTATTGTTGAACTTCTTGAAGAGGTCGCCCTCATGTGTGAAGTCCACGGCGGTGAAGTACTTCACGTTTTTCGTACCGCCACTGACATCGACGCTGGCATTGTAAGACATGGCATAGTCGCGGAAAAGCTCTTTCTGCCAGTCTACATTGGGGTAGCGATCCCATTCGTCGCTGTTGGCGGGATAGCGGTATTTGTTGATGATCGCCATCGGTGTGTAGCTGCCCCATGCATTGGGAGAGATGGCAAGTTCATGCTCAATCACATTATTTAATAAGAGGAAGGTGTCGTAGCTGTCGTATTTCTCAGGGAGTTTTGACACCACCTTCACCGTAGCGTTGGCCTTGGCGTGTACGCGTGCCGTACCTTCCTGACCACGTTTTGTGGTGATGAGGATGACGCCGTTGGCACCCTTGACACCATAGACAGCGGTGGCGGAGGCGTCCTTCAGCACGGAGATGCCCTGCACGGAGCTGAGGTCTACGGTGTTCATCGGGCGCTCCACGCCATCGACGAGCACGAGTGGGTCGCTGTTGTTCCACGATGTCTGCGAACGGATGATGATCTTTGGGTCTTCCTGACCGGGCATCCCCGTGGAGGAAGAGGTGATCACGCCGGGAAGGTTTCCCGTCAGTGCCTGACCCAGTGAGGGCACACCACTGTAGCGGTCGAGTGTCTTGGCGTCGGTCTGAGTGATGGCACCCACCACAGAGGCCTTCTTCTGCTGACCGTAACCCACGACGACGACATCGTTGAGCTGGCGTGCATTCTCCTGCATGACCACCTGCATGGGCTTAGAGGAAACGCGCGCTTCCTTGTTGAGCATTCCGATGTACGAGAACACGAGGGTGCCACCATTGGATGGTACCTCCAGTTTGAAATGACCGTCGAGATCGGTTGCCGTAGCAACATCCTTGTGGCCTTTCAGCATCACAGTGGCACCAATGACCGGCTCACCATTCTCGTCGACCACAGAGCCAACGACCGTGGAGCCGTTCTGCGCCATGACCGTGAGCCCTGGGCTGACCATCATCGTGCCTAACAGCATCGCCTTCAACACAAATAGATTTAGATACTTCATTTGGTCTACGATTAGATTGATTATGTTAATTTTAGCTTTTCAGCCACAAAATTAATCAATACGTTGTAGAAGAAACCTATTATATGTTGCAACAGACATTGACGTTTGTTGCACCGAGCTTAAAATTAGACAATTATATGAGGTGTAACATTCGGATGTTACACAAGAGAAAGAGCTTTGTTATATAAACTGACAAAAAACGGGCCCTGAGAATCGATTCTTTTCCACGAAGACCTACTTTACGCTGAATTTCGCTAAAATAGAGCTGTTTTTGTATCTTACTGATAATCAACACACTACGAACATGTGCCGTATTCGCTATCATCAGAAAGGCTTTCTCTTGCAAAATTCTCTAGAGAATTTCTCATCAGAAAGGCTTTCTGATGCTATCATCACGCCTTTCTGATCTTGTCATCTTGGCGTAGTGACAGCATCAAAGTACCTTTTTGTGCACGTGAAAACAGGAAAAGCACTGAAAAGTACCCGCTTTTTCATGATTCGAAGATAATGACGTCTTTTCCTTCTCTCTAGATTGCGAGTGAATCCGAACAGTGTTTTGTAAAAATATTACCGACTTTTCTTTTGAGCACGAATCATCATGAATTAACCACGAATTACTCATAAATTAATTATTCGTGAGTAATTCGTGGTTCATCCATGGAATTCGTGTGAAAGATACGCTGCTTGGGTATTCCCATTCCCTCCCCTTGGGGAGGGTTAGGGAAGGGCTGGAGGGTTAGGGAAGGGCTGGAGGATTTTAGGGAAGGGGCTCTTCCCTCCCTCTCCCTATACTCTTTCGGCGACACCCCATAATACCGCTTGAAGACCTGCGAGAAGTGGTTCTGGTCATTGAAGCCGACACGGTAGGCAATCTGCGAGATGTTGATCGTACCCAAGTCGAGAAGGTGGACAGCCTCCTTCATACGCATGTCGCGGATGAACTTGCCTGTGGCTATACCTGTCATCTCCTTCATCTTGCGATGGAGTTGGGCACGGCTGAGTCCAATCTCATCTGCCAACGTCTCGACATTATAGTCAGGATCAGAGAGATGCTCATGGATGCAGTTGACGATACGCTCCATCAGTACCTCATTGTTACCCTTCACCTCTTCCTGTCCAATCATCTTCTCTATCTGCGGTTCTGTCGTCGCCTTGCCTTTGACGCGTCGCAGTGTGTTGATCAGATTATCGATCGTCAATCTCAATTCTTCCATGTTGAACGGTTTGGAGAGATAGGCGTCGGCACCATGGCGCAAGCCCGTGACACGGTCGTCGATGGCATTCTTGGAAGAGAGCAGGATGACAGGCAGAGCACTCAGATGCGGGTTCTCCTTGATGCGCTCCAACAGCGTGATGCCATCCATCTCCGGCATAGAGACGTCGCTGACAACAATGTCGTAACGTCCGGGCATCATCAGCAACTCCTTCAACGCCTCTCGCCCGTTGCCTGCTGTCGTGACATGATATTCATCACCCAGCTGCATGGCTATGTAATGCGTCAGTTCCTCATCGTCGTCGACCAACAGCACCTGTACATTGCTCTTTGGACGTGGCGCATTTGTATCGGCTTTCTCGTTTTGCGCCTTGTCGTCTACGATTTCCTCTGGTTTGAGATGGTCTTTCCCAAGTGGCAACGTTACCGTGAAGCAAGCTCCATGCGCTATGTCGGTACGGTTGGAGGCTTCTATTGTACCATGATGCAACGCCACGACAGAGCGGCAGAGGTCCAGTCCGATGCCGGTGCCTTGGATCTTCAGATTAGCCTTGTTCATTCCTTGGTTGAAACGATCGAAGAGATGCTTGGCATTTTCCTCGTCGCCCACGCCTACACCGTTGTCCATCACCCGGATGACTGCCTTGGAATCTGTTGACGACAGCGTGATTTTGATTTCGCCACCGTCGTCAGTATATTTAAAGGCATTGCTCAACAGATTGCCAATCACCTTATTGATGTTCATCCGATCGACCCAAGCCATCACATCATAGTCATGCTCAAAGGCAAAGTGAATGTCACGCTGCTGCGCCTCGTAGTCATAGAGTTTGCAGGTACCGGTGATCAACTTGATGAGACTCGTCCGCTGACAATGAATCTGCAAAGCGTGCTTGTCGAGTTTGCGCTTGTCGAGAATCTGATTCACGAGTTGGCAGATACGTTTCGTGTTGCGGTCGATGACTTGCAGCAGGCTGAGCTTCGAGGGATCAGTCTCTTCTGACAGCAGGTTGTGCAGTGGGTTGACAATCAGTGTCAGCGGTGAGCGCACGTCGTGCATAGCGTTGATAAGGAACCGCATCTTGGCTTCGTCGAACTGATGTTGCTTGCGATGCCAATAGAGATGCCAGAGATAGTAACCCAGTAAGCAGAGTAGTAAGAAATAGACGAGATAAGCCCATGTGCTGGCATACCAAGGCGCATGCACTACTACCGTCAGCCGGCATGTGCCTGATATCTGTCGGCCGCCATAGGAAGCCCGAACCTCTATGGGATACGTACCGCTACCCATACCGGTGAGATTGATAGAATTCTCTCCCGTAGCATTGGCGTGCCAAGGACCATCCTTAATACGATATTCATAAATCACACCGTCTGCGTCACGGTAGTCAAGTAGCGAGAACGTCAGTTTCAATGTATGGTTGCTGGCATACATGTCGATCTGATTATCTTGCGGCAACTGCCATTGGTCGTCGATGATGGCACCTGTAAGCCATACCCTACCCTGCTGGTTCTGTATTCTTTTCACCGTTTGGGGATAGAACACGGTCATGCCTCCATCATAGCCAAAGCCCATCATGCCATCGGAAGAACGGAAAGAGACGTTGCCGAGATACTCGCCAAAGATCTGACCATAGCCAGTGCCATAGGAGATGAAATTATGCATGCGGTGGTCATATTGCCATAAACCTGTCGGCGTGCTGACCCACAGATCACCCCATATGTCGCTTTCCACTCCACAGATCTTTTGGTCTTGCAATACCTCACTGCCGGGAAAGAGTCTCACACGACGGGAACGGCGGTCGTAAAGATAAAGCCCGGACTCTGTGCCAATCACGATGTCGTCATCGATCGTCACACACAGACATCCTATGACATGGCCCGACAACAACATATTCCAGCCAAAAGGATGAAAACTGCCCGTACGAAGATCGAGACAACTCACACCGCTCGTCGTTGCTATCCATAGGCATTGGTTGCGATCTACTGTCATTGCAC
>DAWDCC010000034.1:27694-31730 GCA_052355365.1 Prevotella sp.
GTCATTGCACAAGTGTCCCAATGAGCTCTTGTCGGTGGAACGATAAAGGTGTGAGACCTTGGTATGAGGATTATAACTTACCAAGCCCTGACCCAGTACAGAGAAGAAGATAGTGCCCATGCCATCATCACATATCGTCCCCTTGTACCCTGCAAGCTCCAAGACAGATGACAGGCTGCCTGTCGCAGGATTCAACTCAAAGAGCCCATCGGTTTTTCCTACCCAATAATGCCCGTCACTACTGTGATAGACGACTGTAGCATCGGTCACATTGCCAATATGCTGGGTAACGATACCCTGATGATTGAAGCGGAACAAGCCATTGCCCCATGTTGTGCACCACATTCCGCCGTCATCAGTTGGAGCGGCTGAGGACAAGGCTACATCGTAGGCAGGATTCTGAGTAGTGAACGACCATACTTGGAAAGGCTGGGGACGGTCGTTGAGAAGCAGCAATCCTATGCGGAAACAACGGGCCCACAAATTACCATATTTATCGAAAGTCAAGGCATGAACTGGCGCCGTTCGAAGATCAAAGCGGTCATGGACATAATTAACCGGTTCCGGTGCCGCACCACGATGCACACGATAGAGGCCACGCTCTGTACCTATATATAGTTGACCTGTCGATGACTCGTTGGCACAAGACAATCCAACCTGCAACATCTGCGGCGTGATGGTATATGCAGACTCTACGAAGCGATTGCCCTGATATGTCAAGAGGGCATTCTTGAAAACTAATAAGATGGTGCCATTACTACAAACAGAGAATTGCAGGACATCACCTTGAGGAAGTTTCCAGCGGTTCACTCCCTTCACTCTGCCATTTCTCATCACAACACGATAGAAGGCGTTGTCACTGCCATTCATCCATAGATTGCCTTGATGGTCAAAGCAGAGCCGTCCCAAAATACGATCCTTAATGAGTCTGTTGATCTGTGTAGCCTCTTCTATTTTGTCGCTGCCGTTGCGGATCACAAAGATGCCATAGCCAGATGTGCCCATGTATATGTCTCCGTTTTTAGCCTCAACTATCGAAGATACTCTCGGTTGAATATTCTTCGGGAACGGAACATCATCAAAGCTGTTGGTGGCAAGATCATAGCGAGACAGGTTCTTATTGGTGCCTACCCAGAGTCTGCCTTTGCTGTCGCTCAGCATGTCACAGATCTCGTTACTGCCAATGCTATGGCTGTCGTTGCGGTGATGCTGATAGAGTGAGAAGCTATATCCGTCGAAGCGGTTGAGTCCGTAATCAGTACCTATCCACATAAAACCATAACGGTCTTGGCACACTGCCTTGACAGCACTGCTGGAGAGTTGCTTGCCAGTATATAGTACTCCACCTAACTTCAAGTCCTGTTTCGCCGTCTGCTCAGGATTGCCATAAGCACACAACGTTGCCTTCTTCGGCAGACACGCTGCGAAGAACAGCAAAACGCATATAAGTACTAAACGTCTCATCATGGATTGGTCTTTAGTCTTAAATGAGGTTGATAACTCTTGCAAAGATACGAAAAAACCTTGGAAAGACGTTTCATTCAATGCATCTAAGTCCTCTATGTGCAACATTTATCATGGTACAATGCAACATTTGTACTGTGTTTCTTAGACATCGACGGTTGATGGGATTCTGCACATTGTACATCACCGCTAAGTTACGGAGTTTGCACAACGTGCCAAAACAGAATTGATGAGAATGCTTTCATACCATATTAAAGGTTTTTTAATACAACAACATCATAAACAGTACATGATATGCTCTTGCATATGGTGAAGCCGTGATCATGGCATCGGCATTCCGAAAGACGATCTGCCGCATCTCTTCGAACCGTTCTACCGTGCTTCCAACACAGGATCCGTGATAGGCCACGGCGTAGGATTGGCACTGATCAAAGCTATTTTGGAGAAACATGGGGCGAAAGTCAGCGTGGAGTCACAGCTGGGTGAGGGAACGACGGTGCGCGTGCCCTTCCGTTAACCTCCTCTCCTACTTTCCTTTGTTGATGATATAGATTCCGGCTGTGGCCAAAGCGCCGGCCAGCACATATTTCCAATAGAAGGTTTCATGCAGGCAGAGACACGAGCTGACGGCACCGACTACGGGGATCAGCGAGTTGTAGATCGCGACTTTACCGACAGGATTGCAGGTAAGCAACTTGTTATAGAGCGAGAACCCCACGGTGCTGATGGCGATGAGCAGCAACAGCCAAAGGAGTCCCAACGCTGTGACACGGGGCAACGTGCCGCCGAAGAGCAGGCCGCAGCCTAAGAGGATCACGCCTCCGATAGCCAGACTATAACCCGTACCGACAAACACATTGACACGCTTGCCGAGTCCACGGGTGAGCAGCGAGGCGGTGGCGCCGCAGAGTGCGTTGAGGATGATCATACCGTCGCCGAGCCAGGTGAAGCGTCCGCTGTCCGCACCTCCTAAGTTCAGCGAGAGAATACCGGCGAAGCCTATCACGCAACCGACGATCTTGTTAGTGGTCATGCGGTCGCTCTTGAAAAACATGCAAGCCATGATCACAACTGAGAACACACTGAGCGAGTTGAGAATGGCGGCACGGGAACCCTCACTATGTGAGAGGCCGATATAGAAGAAGGCGTAGTGCAGCGTGGTGTTGACGAGACAAAAGAGCAGCACATACCACCAGCCAGCACTTCTTCTGACGTGGAAGTCCTTATGCCCCAGCCGTGCCATTGCGAGGATAATCAGTCCCGCTATGCTGAATCTCACACCGGCAAAGAGCATCTTACTGCCCGTCATCATGGGAGTAATCTGAAACTCGCCATAGCCCAATTTGATCAGTGGATAGGCAAAGCCCCACGCTATGGCCGCCGTCAAAGCAAAGATTGCCACCCACGGCGGGCGCTGAAAAATAGATATCGATTGCGTCTTCTTCATCGTTTCTTATGTCATTATCATCATGTCGACACGTGTGTGCTTTCACCCTGCCGCTCATGGAATTTATGCAAAGGTAAGACATTTTTTCCATATTTCCTCATTGATAACAGTGATCTTACCTACTTTGTCGACTGTAGTATAGACACCGGCTACGACGCCGACAAGGCCATGGCACTCGGTGCCCACGCAGTGGCTGTAGGGCGAGGGATCCTCGCTCCGCTGCTGAAAGAGAGCAAGGATGGCGTGGTGAAGAAAGTGCGCAGGATGAATGAACAGCTCAGCGAGATGATGATGTACACCGGTATCGCTGACACCCTGTCGTTCGATGCCAGCGTCATCCACTTTCTATAAGATTACGGTTTGCCCGGCTTTGATGTAGAGGCGTTTTTTATACCTCCACATCATCCTCTGATGAAATAAATAGATTTCGAGATCGACGCAATAATGTTGCTTAGCTAACTCTCAGTGCTTGGCCTCTGTCCATTCCAACCATCCACCTCGCAGATTGATAACATGATAACCGGCCTTTGCAAGAATGCCCGCTGCCTTTAGGCTTCGCTTTCCCGAGCGACAATACACGGCTACTGTCTTGTCCTTAGGGAGAGCGGCTACCGCCTCAGCTTGAAAGCTGTCCTCCAGTACATCAATGTTTCTCGCACCTTCGATGTGACCGGCATTGTATTCTTCAGTTGTTCTGACATCAACCACGACGACAGTATCAGCTTGGATGATTTGAGCAAACTTCGTAGCTGACACCGTTTTTATCGAATCCTGTTGGGCATTGCAACAGGATGCAAAGCCCAAAATTCCGAGCAATAGAGATAATAACTTCTTCATGTTGATATAATATTTCTGGTACAAACTTACGAAGAAAATTCCAATTAATTGCTTATAGGATGAATTTTTACCAAAATACACAAAATTACAGTCTTCTGATTCCATGATATTGGTTAGAAAAACCGCAGTCGGGATATACGACGGATGAGGGGAATGTTGTAACTTTGCAACCGGTAAAAAGAAATCATAAGGTAAAAAGAAATGTATATAGAGAAAATCAACAGTCCCAAGGACTTAACCCAACTTGCAGCCTATGCTAATGTAACTTTTTGATTCTCAAGTGTCGAT
>DAWDCC010000035.1:0-31670 GCA_052355365.1 Prevotella sp.
AAAGCTTTATTAATGATTGAAAGGTATTTTAGTCATAACATCACCACACAGAATCTATTTTTTAAACTATAATTATTTGTATTTAACAGTACATGATTATGAAAAAGTTCTTATTTTCAATGGTAGCTGCACTGTTCATGACAGTAAGTGCCAGCGCTCAGGTTTACCTGGGTGGTAACTTAGGTATTGCCAGCACTAAAGTGAACGATGGCGACAATGTGACAACATACGCCGTCCTGCCTGAAATTGGCTACAACATCAACAACACTTGGGCTATCGGAACCGTTGCTGGTTTTGGCAAGGGCAATCCCGTGAACATTGAGGGCGAAAGCAGAAACTACGTTACTGTGCAACCCTATGTCCGTGGTACTTTCTTCCACAGCAAGTATGTGAACTTATTCGTAGACGGCGGTTTCGGCTACACCCACTACAACCACGCTGGCGAGAACCACGGCTCGTCCATCAACGAGTGGCAAGTTGGTCTCAAGCCAGGCCTGGCCATAAACCTTAACCCAAAGTTCAGCTTTGTGGCTCACGTAGGCTTCCTCGGCTACAAGGATGCAAAGTATGACCACGACAATGCACCCGACAACAATGCTTGGGGCTTGGATCTCAATGGCAACAACGTGACCTTCGGGTTCTACTACAACTTCTAACCCCAAAGGGGTATGAGTAAAAACAAGCGCCAGCCGGATTAGTTTCCAGCTGGCGTTTGTTAGTTTTCATAGACTAATGAATAGCGTCCTTATTGGACAGACTGACTAAAAGCAGGCCTTAAGAATCGATTATCTTTAACCAAGACCTTAATTGGCGTAACAGTTCAGCGAATGTATCTCATACAGAGACACCGAGACACCAGAAGTCTTCTCCTTAGAAAGCTCACAGAGTTTCAAGAGTCGTAAGAGAAACATGAGCAAGATTCAAAAAAAATAATGGTATGAAAGGATTTTTCTGAATGTATGAATCTTTACAAAATGACATCACCACAGAGTCGCGGTTTAGAGAGCGAGGAAACTTGAAAATAAGAAAAAACGAAGATGAATCATTGTTTTTTGCCGGCTCATGTTGTCAAAGTACCTTCCTGATACTATCAGAAAGGCTTTCTGACCTGGTCAAAGTGCCTTTCTGACCATGTCATCTTACCGAGATGACAGCATCAGAAAGGCTTTCTGATAGGCAATATCGACGAAATTTCATTGTGAAATTACTGTTTTCTTGGAGAAAAAAAACGCCATACATCTGTATCACACTGTATACCAACTGTTTATAAAATAACTCTCAAAAATCGCGAAATTGAGAGCAAAATAGTGGTCGGTTCAGAAAATCGCAAGGAAAAGGGCGGAAAAATGTCAGTTTACTCAACAAAGAAGATGGAAGACGATACACTGCAAGAGACCGTCTTAATAGCTCATGCAACAGTAGCTGTTTAGGGAATCGCTTTCCCAAACTAACTATAACTGACTCACACCAATTATCTGCCAAGTTGATCTTGAATGTTGATACTTTCCTTTTCAACAATAATTTAAGAATGATGGAATTCCCTGCGCATCACTGGGAATTGATGAGAATTTGTTCTGATTATCTATCTGTTATAAACAGACTACTTCCCACAAGCATAAAAACAACTGTTTTTCGTGTTCAAAAATCAATAGTCCAGCCTACAAAACAACTGAGATGACCTTATCAAACAACTAAAAAGGCAAGGTCCACTCAGTTGTTTGATCGAATCATTCAAATGAGATGAAAAAATCAAAGTTCCTTTTTGTGCCGCACACCGAACAAGAATCAGGCGGAAACATCTATTTAGGTTGAGTCTGGATAAAAAAAAGCCTGCCCGCCACACACTATTTTACGAGTGAATGCGAACATACCTTTGCCTACAGTTTTCAAAGTAGTAAGTAACCTCTAAGGTATGTATAATAAAGCCTGACGCTACAACTGTCGTAGCAACGTACTTCTCCGATCCTAAATACCGCGGCTTTCGACCTTTCCCTATTGACAATGATTTAAGGCCACCGTTTGGAACCGACGAAGAGACTCAAAGCCATCGTGGCTTAACAGGCGCAATGATTCCAGACATATAAAAGGCTGACAAGCGAGCCTATCACTCATTGAAGTTAAGCTCAGGAGCCTTTTCTGCACCTGCTGCAGCCTCGAACTTCTCCATGCGGTTAAAGCCGAGCATGCCGGCAAAGAGCACGTTGGGGAAGGTGCGCACATCCTGGTTGTAGTCCTGCACAGCGTCATTGTATTTCTGTCGTGCCTCGTTGATGCGGTTCTCCGTACCCTCCAGTTGTATCTGCAGACTATGGAAATTTTGATTTGCCTTCAGTTCGGGATAGCGCTCAGCGACCACCATGAGTTTGCCGAGAGCCTGGGAGAGTTCACCCTGCGCAGCCTCAAACTGTTTGAGTTTCTCTGGCGTGAGGTTGTTGACATCGAGCTTCATCTGTCCCACTGAAGCCCTTGCCTTGGTGACCTCCTCAAAGGTCTGGCTTTCATGCTTGGCATAGGCCTGTACCGTCTTGGCGAGATTAGGGATGAGATCGGCACGCCGCTGATAAGTAGCCTGTACGTCGGCCAAAGCTGTCGTAGCCGTTTCTTGCTTCTCGACCATACCATTATAGGCACTGCATGCACCAATACCAAACAACACTATCACCGCAACGATGATGAGCATGATCAAAGTACTTTTCTTCATATTGATACGATTAAGTTATAATTTTCATCATGATATTACCATCCACCTCCGGCTCCGCCGCCACCAAAGCTGCCACCTCCGAAGCTACCGCCACTGAATCCTCCGCCGGATCCACTGCCAAAGCCTCCTCCGCCACCAAAGATGAAGGGTGGGAACCAGTCGTCGTTATCACGGCGGCGCCGGTGTTTCTTCTTTGGATGATACCAGCCCAGTTTGACCAGCAACAGCATGATGAGCTGATAAACAGGATAGCCAAAGCAGGCCAGTAAGACAATAAGAACTGTGAGCCATGAATCCTCATCATCACCGGAGCCGATTTCTTCGCCGTCGACGACAGCCTTTCCCGTCTTGAACTTACTGTAAAGCGCCTGTGCCGTAGAGCAGACAGCGACGTCGACATCGTTTACCTTCATGTTCTTGACAATGCACTCTTGGGCAATGTCGTCGCACTCCACATCGGTCAGATCAGCTTCAAGGCCCTTTCCCGGTGCTATGAAATAACGGCGATCGCCCACAGCCAGTACGATGACCAATCCGCGCCGCTCCTTCTTTGTTCCAACTCCATAATGGTTGCCGATATCCTCTGCCATACGGAAACAGTCAGCGTCCTTGACATGACTCACCACCACGAAGACCGTTTGTATGCCGCATTCTGTCTGTAGACGGCGGAAACAGACATCAGCCGAGTCGCGCATGGAGGGCGACATGAGGCCTTCCGGGTCACAGACATAACGGTTGCGATCCTGCAAGTGTACCATCGGCACATCATCAGCTGTCCACACCTTAGCCGAGATGGGCAAGGCGAAGAGCAAAAGCAGGATGACGATCATCTGCACGAAAGAACCTTGACGAAGCTGTTTCATGTCATTTTGAGCCTTTTAGCGTATGGTTAGTGCAAATTTAATGAATTTCGCTGAAGAACAAGGGCTATCACAACAAATAATAACAACTTTTCAAAAGTAATCATATTTTTAGAAAGGGGAAAGCCAGAAATCATAAAAATATAATTACCTTTGCGATGAAATCATCTACGAAACATCTCTAAAAACACAATCTATGATCAAAATCATGAAGTCCATAACCACACGCTCATGGCGTACACTCCTCAGGTCTTTAGCCGTCATTGGGACTTTTTCAGCCACAATGCTCAGCGCACAGACACAGCAAACGCCCGTCACACCCCCTACCCTCACTCCACTCACTTCGCTCAAAGGCATCCATCCATGGTGGGGCGCACGCGTAGCTTTCTTCGGTGACTCGCTGACCGACCCGCGCAACAACGGTTCAAAGAAGAAATACTGGAACTACCTGCAGGAGATGCTTGGCATTATAACTTATATATATGGTGTCAGCGGACGACAGTGGGATGACATCCCGCGGCAGGCCAAAGCACTGTTAGCTGACCATGGACGCAACTTCGATGCCATCGTCATCCTCATGGGTACCAACGACTACAACCATGGAGTGAAGATCGGACAATGGTACGACGAGAAGGACACCACCGTATATGCTGCCGTAGGGAAACCCAAGACGCTCGTCAAGCGTCGCTACCGCACGATGAGCTACGATACTCAGACCTACCGCGGGCGCATCAACATTGCCATGAAGATGCTTAAGGACAGTTTCACTACCAAACAGATTGTGTTGCTCACCCCCATCCATCGGGCTATCTTCGACCCCAACGACAAGAATGTACAACCCGATGAGCGCATTCAAAACAGCTGTGGAGAATATCTCGACGCCTATGTGTCGAGCGTCAAGGAAGCCGGCAACGTGTGGGGCGTACCCGTCATCGACCTCAATGCCACCAGTGGTCTCTATCCGCTCATCAACGGCACCACCTATTACCACAACCCACACGACTTGCTCCATCCCAATGACGCCGGACACGTAAGGCTGGCAAAAACCCTGGCATGGCAACTGTTGTCGCTGCCATTGTTCTGACAGCCGACAACACAAGACAAAAAGAACCAATTACTTAATGACCGACGCTTTGATGATCCTCACATCTTCCAACGGACGGTCGTGCTCGTCGGTGGCCACATGATCGATGGCATCCACTACATCCAGTCCCTGGATGACCTGCCCAAAAACAGTGTACATGCCATCGAGATGGGGCGTGCCACCAACGGTCTTGTAATACTCGCGAATTTCCGGCGTAAACTTTACGGCGCCATGCGTCAGCGAGTCGCTCTTATGCTGGATGCGGTCAAGCGAAGCATCGGAATAGGTTCGTCCCCAAACTATGTAGAAATGAGCGCCCCCCGAAGCCCGTTGCGGGTTGACGCTGTCGGGCTCTCTCGCGGCAGCCAGCGCACCCCGCTTGTGGAAATACAGAGGATAGCGAAACTCCGCGGGCACGGTATAGCCCAGATCATAATCGCCCAACGGTGCGCCCGGTTTGGTATGGCGTGAAGTAGAGTCGCCCGCCTGAATCATGAAGTCGGCGATGACCCGGTGGAAGAGAATACCGTTGTAATAGCCAGAGCGGACCACCTTGAGGAAATTGTCGCGGTGGCGTGGCGTCTCGTTATACAGTTCCACGACGATGTTGCCCTTTGTCGTCTGCAACATCACCTGATGGCGCGCGGTATCAGTCTTTGTCTCTCCCTGTGCCCATATCGCCGACACAGCGAAAAACATGAGCGTCAATAACAATGCAATTTTCTTCATAGTCACTTATTAGAAATCTGATTTGACGTGGTAAAATTACACAATCCTCGCATAATTTTGGTCTTTTTTTCCTCAATAATACTAAATTTTAAGATTTAAAAGGCTTAACCGGCTGAAAAGACTTTGCTGTTTAAGATAAATAGCCTAAATTTGCAAGCGATTATATAATCCCTATGAGGAGGAGATATCGAAATCCACCTCCTTACAACTTAGTATTAAAAAAGAGAACAAAGAACATGAAGAAGATCATCATTCCGCTCGTCATAGTCGTATTATTGCTGTTGGGAGGCATCGTCTGGCTCTATACCAGTCTGAACAAGCAAAAGGAAGAGAACAAGGAAATGGTACAGCTCGCCGACCTCGACAAGAAGGAAATGGAGAATGAATACCAACAATTCGCCAATCAGTACGGCGAGATGAAGACACAGATCAACAATGACTCCATCATCGCCCAGCTGACTCATGAGCAGGAGCGTACACAAAAGTTATTGCAAGAACTTCGCAACACCAAGAGTACGGATGCCCATGAGATTGCACGCCTCAAACGGGAGTTGGCCACGGTGAGGGCCGTACTGCGCAGCTATGTCATTCAGATCGACTCACTCAACCGCGCCAACGAGCACCTCACAGCGGAAAATACACGCATAAAAGGACAATATGACCAAGCCACCCAGCAGATCGCCGGACTCAACAACGAGAAAGCTGGACTGGCAGAGAAAGTCGCCATCGCCGCACAGTTAGATGCCACTGGCATCAGCCTTACGGCCATGAACAAACACGGCAAGGGCACCAAGAAAATCAAAAAAGCCAAGGCCTTGCAGGTCTCCTTCTCGATTGCAAAGAACGTTACGGCAGCCAGTGGCATGAAAACCGTCTATGTCTGCATCAACACGCCCACAGGAGCACTACTCTCAGGCGGAGGCTCGTTTAACTACGAGAACCGTACACTCCCCTGCACCATGAAACGCTCGGTGGAATACAACGGCAACGAGACGCCCGTCACCCTCTTCTACAACATCGGGCAGGCGCTGGAAGGCGGCACCTACCGCGTGAGCATCTTTGCTGACGGCAACATGATCGGCTCACGCAGCTTCACGTTGGAATAGACACCGTAAAGTATCTTTCTAAGGGATAAAGATAAACGACAGTAATCAGATATGAGAAAGTTCACTTTCGCCATCTTACTTTTAGGATGCGTACTGACTGTTCACGGACAGACTGTGCTGACACTGGACAGTTGCCGAGCCCTGGCGCTACGCAACAACAAACAGATCAATGTCTCACGTCTGAGCAAGGAGGTGGCAATGAACACCCGCAAGGCAGCCCGTACGAAATACCTGCCTAAAGTGGATGTTCTGGCCGGCTATGAGTTTACCAGCCGCGACATCAACTTGCTGAGCAACAAACAGAAGAACATGCTCAACAACATGGGCACTAACCTCGGCACACAAGTGGGGGGAGACTTGCAAAAAGGTATTTCAGAGAAGATGACTGAGCTGGTAAAGCAAGGTGCCATCAGCATGCAGCAGGCCCAACAAATCGGAGCCATGATACAGCAGGCCGGAGCACCAATCGGACAGTACGCTGCCGGTATCGGCAACACGATAGGACAGCAGATTGTCGACGCCTTCCGCACCGACACGAAAAACGTTTTCGGCGGTGCTGTCATCCTGCGCCAGCCGATCTTCATGGGTGGCGCCATCAAGGCAGCCAACGCCATTGCAGACATCACGGAAGAGATGGCCGACAACGACGAGAGCCTGAAGACGCAGAGCACAATCTATGATATCGACAAAGTTTACTGGACTGTTGTCTCCCTCAAGCATAAGCAGAAACTGGCTTACAGCTATCGTGACCTGGTGAAAAAACTCGACGACGATGTCAATAAAATGATCCGTCAGGGAGTGGCTACCAAGGCCGATGGCTTGAAAGTGGACGTGAAAGTCAACGAGGCCGACATGGACATCACGCGTGTCGACGATGGTGTGACACTGGCCAAGATGCTGCTCTGCCAACTTTGCGGCATACCGATGACCGACAAGATCACTCTGGCCGACGAAGTTGGCAATGGACTGGAAACGAGCAACGTGAGGTTCACTGACTATCAGCCCGACTCTACTTTCTCAAGTCGTCCTGAGGTGCGTCTGCTTCAAAATGCGGTGGATCTGAGCGAGCAAGGCACCAAGATCATCCAGGCCGAATATCTGCCTCATGTAGCATTGACAGGTGGATATATGGTTACCAATCCCAACGTCTACAACGGATTTCAGAAGCGCTTCTCCGGTGTGTGGAACGTAGGCATAACCGTACAAGTTCCGGTGTGGAACTGGTTTGAGGGTCGCTACAAGGTCAGGGCTTCCCGCGCTGCCACCAGCATGGCACGCATGGAACTGAGCGATGCGCAGGAGAAGATCAACCTGCAGGTGACCCAAAGCCGCTTCAAGGTGAAAGAAGCCCGCAAGCGTCTGGTCATGGCCAACAACAATGTCAAAAGCGCTGAGGAAAACCTTCGCTGCGCACAAGTGGGATTCCGCGAGGGCGTCATTCCATCCACCGATGTCATGGCCGCACAGACGGCATGGCAGAAAGCCCACAGCGACAAGATCGACGCAGAAGTAGACCTGCGCGTCAGCGAGGTGAACCTGGAGAAAGCATTGGGTATCCTCGAATAAACCATCAACGAACCAAAGAAGAAAAATATAAAGAGATGTCAGCAAAATCACAACACAACAACATACTTCTCGCCGTACTCGGATTTGCGGCAGCAGTGGCCATCGTAGGTGTGATCGGTTTCTTCGCTTTCGGCAAGACCGATGAGATCATTCAGGGCGAGGTGGAAGTCGGCGACTATCGTGTCAGTTGCAAGTTGCCGGCGCGCATTGAGGAACTGCGTGTCAAGGAAGGCGACTACGTGCATGTCGGCGACACGCTTGCCATCCTACAGATTCCTGAGGCCAACGCTCAGCAGAGAGTGGCGGAAGCCACCGAGGGTGCCACTCAGGCTATCAGAAATCTGACCGATGAGGGCGCTCGCAAGGAACAGATACAAAGTGCTTATGACCTAATGCAGCAGGCAATGGCCGCTGAGGACATCGCACGAAAGACCTACACCCGCATGCAGAATCTCTACAACGAGGGCGTGATGAGTGCACAGAAGCGCGATGAGGCGCTGGCAGCCTTCAAAGCCGCAGAAGCGCAAGTGAAGGTCACACAAAGCCAGTATGAGTTGGCCAAGAGTGGTGCACGCAAGCAGGAGAAGATCGCTGCCGCCAAGAACACCCAGGCCGCCAAGAGTGCTGTCGATGTCGTGAAGTCGATCCTCAGAGAGACCGTACAGATCTCTCCCGTGGAAGGCGAGGTCAGCGATGTCTATCCCAAAGTGGGGGAATTGGTCGGTATGGGCTCTCCGATCATGAACATCAACATCATGTCGGACATGTGGGGAACTTTCAACGTGCGTGAAGACCAGTTGAAAGGCTTGAAGGTCGGCGATGAGTTCACCGCCTTCTCTCCGGCTTTCAACAAAAACGTGAAGATGAAAGTCTACGACATCAAGGACGAGGGTTCCTACGCTGTATGGAAAGCCACAAAGAGCAACGGACAGTACGACCTGAAGACCTTCGAAGTGAAGGCTCACTTCATCAACAAGTTCGACGGACTGCGTCCCGGCATGTCGCTGATCATCAAGAACACCAAGAAATAACGCAATAGATTGAAAGAGAATAGCCTCAACACCTATCGCCCCAAGAGCATGTCGCTCCACGAGGTACTCTCCCGCATCTATCACATCTCACTGCGGGAGCTGGAGATCATGCGCAGAAATCCTATTTACGGATTCTGCACGGTGGTCTTTCCCATCCTCGTCATCATCTTCTTCACCTCACTGATGGCAGGCGGTCAGCCTACCGACATGCCTATCGGCATCGTGGATCAGGACAACACCACTACCACGCGCGCAATGGTGCGACAACTCGACGCTTTCCAGTCGTCGAAGGTCGTCGGCTATTATCCTAACGTCAACGCGGCCCGTGAGGCTGTCCAACGTAACGAGATCTTTGCCTTTCTCTATATCCCGAAAGGAACGACGAGCGGACTGATGACAAGCACTCAACCTAAGGTCTCGTTCTATTACAGCAATGTGACGCTCGTGGCGGGCAATATGCTTTTCAAAGACTTAAAGACAATCTGCTCGCTGGGCTCGGCGGCTATAGGAAAGACAAAGCTACAGGCTGTCGGAAAGACCAACGATGAGGTGCGCACATTTTTGCAGCCCATCAACGTAGACACCCATCTGATCAACAATCCATGGTTAAGCTATAACATTTATCTGACCACCAGTATGACACCGGGCGTGCTCATGGTCTTCATCTTCCTGCTCACGCCTTACACCATCGGCACAGAGCTGAAATTCAAACGCTCACGCCAACTGATGAAGATGGCGGGCAACAACATCTACATCGCCATCGCAGGCAAGATGCTGCCAATGACGCTGCTCTTCCTCACGATGATGTATGGCTTCGAGTTCTACATCTTCCACACGCTGGACTTCCCCCATCCGGGCGGTGTTGTACCCCTGCTGTTGATGGGACTTCTCAGCGTCCTGGCTTGTCAGGGATTCGGCATCTTCGCCTTCGGACTGATGCCATCCTTGCGTATGTCCATCTCGATCAGCGCCCTGTGGTCCGTGCTGAGTTTCTCTGTGGCCGGTGCTACCTATCCGCTGTCGGCCATGGATCCCGAGATACAGTCCATCGCACAGATGTTCCCACTGCGCCATTATTTCATGTTGTACCAGATGTGCGAGTTCAACGGCTACCCGCTGTCTTACGCTTGGTTCAACATTATGTTCCTGTTGATGATAGTAGTGCTGCCCATCTTCACAATAAGAAATATCAAGAGGGCAATGCTGGTATACGTATATATCCCCTAAGCCATGCAAAACGAGAGCTTTTTCAGTCAAGTCAAGCAAGGACTCCTTGACACCTGCTATATCTGCGTAAAGGAGATGCGCGGCCTCGTCACCGATGAAGGCGTGCTGATCTTCTGCGTCCTCGTGCCGCTGTTCTATCCCCTACTCTATTCGTGGATCTACAACAACGAGGTGGTCAGAGACGTGCCGGTGGCTGTCGTGGACTTGTCGCACTCCGCAGCCTCACGCGAGTTCATCCGTCACTACGATGCAGGTTCTGACGTGAAGGTGGCCTATATGTGCAACTCGCTTGACGATGCCAAAGAGCTCATTGGCAAACAGCAGGTGCATGGCGCACTCTATTTTCCCGAGGATTTCGAGCGCAGGCTGGGCCGCGGCGATCAGGCCACTGTAAGCCTATATTGTGACATGAGCCTGATGCTCCACTATAAGGTGATCTATCAGACCGCCATGGCTGTGGCAGGGGAGATGAACAGCCGCATACAGCTCAAGCAGAGCAACGGCTTCACCAACCGCGATGATGAAATCACCACTAAGCCACTGGACTTCGACGAAGTGCCGATCTTCAATATCACCGACGGATACGGTAACGCGATCATCCCGGGTGTGCTGATGCTTATCCTGCAACAGACGCTGCTCTTGGGCATAGGACTCGCTGCCGGTACAGCCCGTGAGAACAACCGCTACCAAGATCTTGTGCCCATCTCAAAGCACTACAATGGTATCTTCCGTATTGTACTCGGTAAATCGTGGTGCTACTTCATGGTGTACATGGTCATGGCCGCTTACATCAGTCTGGTCGTACCGCGCCTGTTCCACTACATTTCGTTGGTGACACCTTGGACAATACTCGGCCTGATGGTACCCTATCTGCTGTCGTGCATCTTCTTCGGGATGACGCTGTCTTGTATGGTGCGTTACCGTGAGAATGTGATGCTGTTGGTGGTCTTCACCTCTGTACCCTTCTTGTTTATGACCGGTGTCAGCTGGCCACAGTCCAACATCCCCGGCTTTTGGCAGGGAGTAGCATGCATTGTGCCCTCAACGTTTGGCGTGAGGGGATTTCTGCGTATTTCTTCAATGGGAGCCACACTGCAGGACATCAGCGTGGAGTATCATGCACTGTGGATCCAAGCTTTTGTCTATTTCCTCACCACGTGCATGGTCTATCGCTACCAGATTGCGGCAACCCGCAAGCGCGCCTTCGATCACATGCAAGCTATGAGAACCAAGATCGAATTGGCAAAACAAAAGAAATTGAGCAGCCTGGCTAAGTAGTGGGAGCCTGGCCTCAACACTCAAATTAGACAGTTATCAGCTCATGTCCAAGTTGACATAATGCTTCTCTAAATTCACAGTGGTTGGCGGAAGTCACAGCCTTCACGCCACCTTGAGCAACCGAGAGCGGTCTTGCCCTGGATGATATGGCCCTGATGGCACTTGGGACAAGAGTCACCGACTTTGAGTTTGCCTTTGGTGAGCATGGGAACAGAAGTGAGTGTAGCAGTGGCAGAAGCCGAGGCTGTAGCAGACGGCGCGGCCTTTTTGCGAGCTTCTGCCGATCTATTAGTGCTCTGCTTGGCAGATCCCGCCCCACCCTTCTTCGGTCCGGATGGTTTGGGAGTGGGTTCCGGCTCTCCACTTGCTATCTGTCGGTTGCTGTTATCGTGTAGCACGTCCTGTACGATCTTTGTCACCTGCTCTTTCAGTCCGTCGATGAAGAGCTGTGGCGAGTATTCGTGGTGCTCGATGTCTCGGAGTTTCTTCTCCCAAATACCCGTGAGCTCGCAACTGGTGAGCAGTTTCTCATGGATGGTGTCGATAAGCTGGATGCCCGTGGGGGTAGCCACGAGATTCTTACGCTCACGACGGATATAGTGCCGCTTGAACAGCGTCTCGATGATGCCGGCACGCGACGAAGGCCGCCCGATGCCGTTTTCCTTCATCGCCGCACGCAGTTCCTCGTCGTCGACAAACTTGCCGGCGGTCTCCATGGCACGCAGCAGCGAGGCTTCGGTATAGTGTTTCGGTGGCTGCGTCATCTTTTCCGTCAGTGTAGGCTTATGAGGTCCCGACTCTCCTTTGACAAAGGCGGGCAACGTCTTCTCCTCGTCCGACGGTTTACCGTCTTCCGCCGTCTGCGCCAGTTCGTCCTTGGCATACACAGCACGCCAGCCCGGCGAAAGGATCTCCTTACCGCTGGTCTTGAACTCCACCTTGTCGACCTTACCCTTGACAGTGGTCGTGGCAAACTTACAGTCAGGATAGAATACGGCAATGAAACGACGGGCAATGAGATCGTAGACTTTCATCTCGGCATCGCTCAGTCCGCTCGGCACCTGACCTGTAGGGATGATGGCATGGTGGTCGGTGACCTTGGAAGTGTCAAAGACTCGCTTCGACTTCGGCAACTTCTTGCTGAAGGCTGCCAAGTCCTTGATGATTTGCAGATAAGGTTTCTGTCCGGCTTTGGTCATCTGACTGACGCCATTGAGGATACCCGGACACTTCGGATAGATGTCATCTGACAAATATTGTGTATCTACACGCGGGTAGGTGGTCAACTTCTTCTCATAGAGTGCCTGAATGAGGTTGAGCGTCATCTCTGCAGAGAAGCCGAACTTACGGTTGCAGTCGACCTGCAACGATGTGAGGTCATAGAGTTGTCGCTGTGCCTCCTTACCCTGCTTCTTCTGCACATCGGTGACTTCAAAAGGCTTATCCTGGATAAGCGAGAAGGCCACCTCTCCCTCTTCCTTACTGGTATATTTGCCTGCCGTGGCAGTGAACAGTGTATCGCGATAGACGGTGGAGAGCACCCAGTAAGGCTCCGGCTTGAAATTGTCGATTTCCTTCTGCCGGTTGACGATCAAAGCCAAGGTCGGCGTCTGTACTCGACCGATGGAGATCACTTGATGGTTGCGGCCGTACATGCAAGTATAGAGACGCGTACAGTTCATCCCTAACAGCCAGTCGCCGATGGCTCGGCTCAGTCCTGCCATGTAAAGGCTCTCGTAGTCTTTTTGCTCTTTCAAGTTTTGAAAACCTTCGCGGATGGCCTCATCGGTCATTGACGAAATCCACAGCCGCTTGACCGGGCACTTCACTCCGGCGAGCTGCATCACCCAACGCTGGATAAGCTCACCCTCCTGTCCGGCATCACCGCAGTTGACAATCTCGTCGGCTTTGCTATACAAGGAGGCTATCACGTCGAACTGCCGTTTGATCGTTTCCTCAGGGATGAGCTTGATGCCAAAGCGCAACGGAATCATCGGCAGGGCGGCCAGCGTCCAATAACGCCAGTTCACCTGATAGTCATTGGGCTCTTTCAGCTCGCACAGATGTCCGAAAGTCCATGTCACCTGGTAGCCATTACCTTCCATATAGCCGTTCTTAGACACGTTGGCACCCAAGATGCGCGCGATGTCTTTTGCTACGCTCGGTTTCTCCGCTATACAAACGATCATAAATTCAGTGGTATGTCTATTTGAAATACAAAAGTACGAAATAATCTCCGAACTGAGAAAAAAACATAAGAAATTTAGAGTCATGTCAGACTTGCATACAGCTCTGCTTGCTATTTGAACACAGTCTAAAATAAAGATCAGACTTCGGGCAAAGGATGAATGCAAAAATTATATGGTTAAAGTTGTGCAAAGCAATGGTAAGTTAGAAAAAAAATAATTAATTTTGTAGGGTTAGAATTAAGTGAGAAATGAAAATAGGATTGTTTATACCCTGCTATGTAGACACTTTGTATCCTGAGGTCGGAAAGGCTACATATAAACTATTGTGCCATCTCGGACTGGACGTGACTTATCCCGAGCGGCAGACCTGTTGTGGTCAGCCGATGGCCAACGCCGGCTTTGAGCCGATGGCCAAGCACCTTGCCAACAGCTTCGAAGAGATGTTTTCAGGCTTCGACTATGTGGTTGCTCCGTCAGCCTCCTGCGCCGCTTTTGTACGCGTCAACTATCCGCGGTTGCTGCCTCAAGACCACCGATGTGTCACGCCGAAGAACACCGTGGATATCGTGGAGTTTCTGCACGATATCGTGAAGGTGAAGAGTCTGCCCGGCAGCTTTCCCCATGTGGTCAGTGTGCACAACAGTTGCCACGGCGTACGCGAGTTGGGACTGTCATCACCGTCAGAGCGTAACATCCCGAAATACAATAAGATCATCGATCTGCTGCAACTAAAAGAGGGCATCACCATCAAAGAGCCGGAGCGCGTAGACGAGTGCTGCGGCTTCGGCGGCATGTTCTCCGTGGAGGAGCCTGACGTGTCAGTGCGCATGGGCGAAAACAAAATCGAGCGCCACATGGCCACAGGAGCCGAGTATATCACCGGTCCCGACTCTTCCTGCCTGATGCACATGGAAGGCATCGCACGGCGGGAGAAGAAGCCTATCAAGTTTATCCATGTCGCACAAATATTAGCTAACGGTATCTAAGCATTATGAGCACTATACATTCAGAAAGAGCACACGAAATATTGAAGCAGCGCGACAAGGTCGATCACCATGACGCTACTTTCTGGCAGTTGCGACTAGGCCGTGACAAGATGGCCAAGGGTCTACCGGAATGGGAGAGCCTGCGCGACCATGCCTCAGCCATCAAGCGCCACACCCTCACCCATCTGGCCGACTACTTGGAGCAGTTCAGCAGTCAGCTCGAAAGCCGTGGCGTCATCGTCCATTGGGCCAAAGACGCCAACGAACTCAACGAGATGGTCTACGGCATCCTTGAATCGCATAAGGTGACGAAGATGGTGAAGTCAAAGTCAATGCTCACCGAGGAATGCGGACTCAACGCCTATCTCGAGCAGCGCGGCATTGACGTGGTGGAGACCGACCTCGGCGAGCGCATCCTGCAACTGATGCACCGTGCTCCGGCACATATCGTGGTACCGGCCATGCACATCACGAAGGAAGAGGTGGCTCAGACCTTCGAGGCTAAAGGCATATCCACAGACAAAGGAAATACCGACCCGACCTATCTCACCTACTGCGCCCGCAAGAGTCTGCGCCATGAGTTCATGGAAGCAGGTGCCGGTCTGACCGGTTGCAACTTTGGCGTAGCTAAGACAGGTGACATCGTCGTCTGCACCAATGAGGGCAATGCCGACATGACGACGTCTATGCCGAAACTGCATATCGTGACGATGGGCATTGAAAAACTTGTGCCCGACTATGAGAGTCTGGCAGTATTCCAGCGTCTGCTCTGCCGTAGTGCCACAGGACAGCCAACCACCGGTTTCACGTCGCACTTCCGTCAGGCACGTCCCGGCGCCGAGATGCACGTGGTGCTTCTTGACAATTGGCGCAGCGACGCACTGGCCAATCCCGAGCACTGGGAGGCACTGAAATGCATCCGTTGCGGTGCCTGCATGAACACGTGTCCGGTCTATCGCCGCTCTACCGGTGCGAGCTACACCTATTTCATTCCGGGTCCTATCGGTGTCGACTTGGGTATGCTGGCTAATGCACGCCACTACAGCGACAACGTATCGGCCTGCTCGCTCTGCCTGAGCTGCGACAATGTGTGCCCGGCTGAGGTAAAACCCGGCTCACAAATCTACCTCTGGCGGCAGAGTCTCGACGGCATTGGCAAGGCTGATCACCTCAAGAAGTTCATGTCGGAAGGCATGGAACTGCTCTTCGACCATCCAACGCTCTACACCGATGCGCTGAAGTTGTCACCACTGGCCAACTTCGTGCCGGAGATGCTCACCCACTACAGCCACCTCAATCCATGGGGACTGGGGCACGCCAAGCCAAAGTTTGCCAACCAGTCGTTTCATGGCTGGTGGAAAGAGCAGCAAAAAAAGAAGAAATAGTCTACGACGTCAAGCGATTAGTAATAAATTGACAATGATGTCAAACGACTCGGAATAACAGTTATCAAAGTTACGACAAGCAATGAGAAAAGAAGAATTGCTCCAAAAACTACGCGCCAACACCAAGGTGCAATACGATATGCCTGCCATGGATGATCTCCACGGCATCACCTATGCTGACCCTTATCAGCAGTTTGCTGAGATGACTAAGACTGTAGGTGGCCGCATCGTGGAGGCACGAAAGACCGACGATCTCAATCAGATCATCCGCAACCTCTACCCTAATGCCAAGATATTTGCCAGCAACCTGCCTTACATCTCCATCGCCCAGCGCAATCCCGACACTGTGGCAGAAGCTCAGGATCTCAACGGCACCGACGTGGGTATCGTCGAAGGACAGCTCGGCGTGGCCGAGAATGCTTGCATCTGGGTGCCACAAACGATGAAGGAGAAAGCTGTCTGCTTCATCTCGGAATATCTCGTCATCATCCTCGACAAGCAAAATATCGTCAACAACATGCACGAGGCATACCATCGCATCGAGATGGATCCGCGCTATAACTTCGGTACGTTTATCAGCGGACCGTCAAAGACAGCCGATATAGAGCAGGCGCTCGTTATGGGTGCACAGGCTGCCCGTGGTGTCACCGTGTTGGTGCTGAGCTAAGCAAAAACAGAGCAGGAAGGGCTTCCTTCCTGCTTCTTTTGAACTCTTTACTAAAGACATGAACGGTGTCTCCTTTCTCTCGACTTTAGGAATTCTGTTAAAGGCATTGACCTGATAGAAGACTATCGGCACACTTCACCGGATCTAAGCCGTATTGCCCCACTCGTCAACCAAATTGCTAAACTGATGACTTGGTATATCAGCAAATCGGTTTATGGCACAGTAGACCATAGTTACGCAGTCATAAGAAAGAAATTGATGGCCTCCACCACATAGCGTACTTCCTCATCCGTCATCGTCTGATTGCACGGAATGCTCAGCTCTTCACGATGAATACGTTCCGTAATGGGCAATGAGAGTGTATGCCATTTCGGATAGCAGTCCTGCCGATGTGGCGGAATGGGATAATGTATCATCGTGCCAATACCTTTTTGTTTCAAATATTCCTGCAACTCATTACGACAAGCACAGAGCACGGGGAAGATATGGAAAACATGATCCACATCTCCACGTAGCCACCCCTCAGCACCGGGAAGTGTGATTGCCGGGTTGGAGATATGCTGGGTATAATAAGTGGCAATCTGCCTACGTCGCCGATTGTCAGCATCCAGGTAGCGCAACTTCACGGAGAGCACGGCTGCCTGTATCTCATCCATGCGGCTGTTGCGGCCTTTATAGGGGAAGACATACTTGCGCGAAGAACCGTAATTGCCCAAAGCCCGACAGAGATCAGCCAAAGAAGCATCGTCGGTGGTGATAGCTCCTGCGTCACCTAAGGCACCAAGATTCTTGCCCGGATAGAAGCTATGCGCCGCAACATCGCCCAGAGAGCCCGTTCGATGTCCGTCGAACATGCATCCATGTGCCTGTGCGTTATCCTCAATGAGTAACAGGTGATGACGATGACAGAAGTCGGCAATCTGATACGTCATAGCACAACGGCCATAGAGATGCACCAGCAACACAGCATGCGTACGGTCACAGAGATGATTCTCAAGCTGACTGTCATCAAGTTCAAGCGTATCAATTCGTGGTTCCACGAGTACAGGTTTCAATCCGTTTTCAGTGATGGAGAGGATAGAAGCTATATAGGTATTGGCCGGCACGATGACTTCATCACCATCCCGTAACTTACCTAATTCTTTATAAGCACGAAAGATAAGTGTCAGCGCATCGAGTCCATTGCTGCAACTCACACAATATCGTGTGCCGATATATCGGGCATATTCGTTCTCGAATCGTCGTATAGCCTCACCTTGGAGATACCAGCCACTTTCGATGACCCGTTTCACAGCCGCCTCTATCTCGTCCTGATGCTGCGCCGTGACCTTTTGCAAAGAGAGGTAAGGGATATGCATCTGCTCACTTTGATTAAATTCTACGCATTTAACATTCATTATTCGTAACTTATCATTGTACATTCAAACAAGTCATCATTCAATATTCATCACTCGACATTCTTCGCTCAACATTCCATGAATACCAATCGTAGCATACGGCACGGCCACCAAAGCCTTCCTTTTGATAGATAAGACTCTCATTGAGATAACGTCCACAGTTCTCATTAGATGTACCAAAGTCGAAGTATCGACAATTCCTATAATCCTCACCCAACACTTTGCGGAATATCGCATCGATAGCATGGAGATGCTTACCTTCGGGTGTCGCTGAGATATATTGTGAATGCACCACCTGTGGCGTGACATACAAGAGCGAGCCTCCAATAACCTTGCCATTGAGACGTGCCACATATAACTTGATCTGATCGGGAAAGGCTGTATGGAGCCTGACTATTTCTTTTAAGCTATGAACTGGATGAGCCTGATAAGTAGCTTGCAGATTATCTTCAAGCACCTGCCAAAAGACTGAATAGGCTTTGTCGTCCTGCTCTACAACAACCCCGTCAGTGTGAGCCTTGTTTGCTCCATAGTGCCGGTCACGATGCCACTTGAGCGGATGCTCCTGCACAATTGTCGATGACACATTGCGCACCATCAGCTGAGCATGACAGCGGTTGAAGAGTGCATAGAGATCCTCTTCCGCCGGCAACTGCTGATAGATCCACGGCATAGCCTTATATACCACGTGGAGAATGCCGTGGTCATAAAGATAAGTATCGAGTTCCGCAAAGAGGGTACACACTTCGGCTGTCGTAGCATGCTTATCGGTGATCAATCCACCGTAGGTCAATCCCTGATGTGACCAAAGCGTGTCGCCATTGATATTTGCTGGCAACAAGGCATAGAGTTTATCTTTCTTATAGAAGAGCAGTGAGTAGTCGGCAAAACGGTCGCGGTGGTAGTCCATGTACCGTCTGTCGAAGAGAAAAGTGCCCTGCTTCGACTGCGCTACAAAGTCGTTCCATACCGTACTGTCGTTGTCGGTGTATCGTCTGATGTCAAACATTTACAAAGCCTTGGATATATCGATATTAGGATTTATCGCCTTAAGGTCTTCCACAAAATCTTTTCTGTTGCGCGGCGAAATCAGAATGCTGTCTGTAGACTTTCCATTGAAGATGATCTCCAATCGGTCGAGCGACAAGGCAGGAGAAGCCAACCCATTGTGGCTGCTCCGCACATAGATAATCTGCGAGATAGAGATACGCTTACACTGAAAGCCATAACGGATGAGGAGGTCGTCACCGTCGATGATGTATCTGGTAGGATAAAGCGAAAGAAACACAGCCACACAAATAACCACGACCAATAGGACAGTCAGCCATGATAAAAGGGCTCCACTTTCCATAGCAGCTTTGAAGGAAGCTGCCGAGGCGCCAATCATACAAATAACGATAAAAATGAAGATGTCGTTCTTAGAGGTGTACACTTTGTTCATGGATTGTTTGTTTTATAAGTGAGAAAATCTTGATAATCATAGACATAGTCGCTCTCATCGAAAAGATCTTCAGCCAGCACGAGACATACAGCTCCCGACGAGAACTTCTCCAACGTGCGCCAAATGCCCGTATCTACAAGGAGACCTTCGTAAGGTTTAGTGAGCATATACTGTTGCCTTCTGCATCCATCGTCGAGCGTCACGGTGAAAGCACCACTCACCGAGACGATCAGTTCACGGCAGTGGATATGGGCATGGCCTCCTCGCTCTGCGTCGGTGGGGATGTCGTATGTCCAATAGACCCTGCTGACATTGAAAGGGATATCCTTTGCTTGTTCCACCACAGTGAGATTGCCGCGCGGATCGGCTATCTTTCTAAGCGATATGATCTTTCCTAATGGTTTCATATTTCTTTAACGCTGTTCCTTTTGTTTTATTTTGGCAAAGAGCCAATATAGTCGGGCAATGTTGACGCTCAAACAATAAAAGACGGCCAACAGCGTTAAAAACTAAGCAATGGACAACGAGAAAACGCAAAACACCTATACGCATATACTGAAATACACCAGTATCTTCGGCGGTGTACAAGGACTGAACATTTTGATCGCCCTTGTACGCAACAAGTTCGTAGCACTCATCCTCGGTCCCTATGGCATGGGACTGCTCTCGCTGTTCAACTCCACCATCCGCTTTCTTGGTGACTCCACCAATCTCGGACTCGGCATGAGTGCTGTAAAAAACATATCCACCGCCTATGAGCAGCAAGACTGTGCAACGCTGGGACGATCTATCAAGGTGGTGCGCTCATGGAGTCTCCTGACAGCTTTGATGGGCATGTTGCTATGTATAGTGCTCAGCCCACTACTCAGCAAGTGGACATTCGGCTGGGGCAACCACACGCTGCACTTTGCTCTACTGTCACCCGTGGTAGCATTGACGGCACTCACGGGCGGCGAGCTCGCCATCATGAAGGGCACCCGTGAGCTCGGCAACCTTGCACGGCTGTCGGTTTACTGCATCATTGCCGCGCTCATTGTGTCTATACCTATTTATTATATATGGCGCGCAGCGGCCATCGTCCCATCGTTGATACTGATGGCACTCGCGCAGATGCTCATCACCATCCATTTCTCCTTCCGCAGTCATCCGCCCCGCTTCTCGCTTCACCGGTCAGTACTCCGCAAGGGCATCAGTATGGTGAAACTCGGCACGGCCTTTCTTTTTGCGGGAATTTTTGGCAGTGGCAGCGAGTTTCTCGTCCGGTCGTACCTCAACAACGCTGGCTCGCAGGAAATTCTCGGTCTCTACAATGCCGGCTACATGATGGCGTTCACCTATGCCGGCATGGTCTTCTCAGCCATGGAAACAGACTACTTTCCACGTCTGTCCGCCGTCCCGACAATAGGCAGCGCACTCAACGACGTGGTAAACAAACAGATCGAGGTGTCCCTCCTACTCGTCTCACCCTTGCTATCGGCCTTTATCATCGGACTTCCCATCATCATCCCTCTACTCTATTCCCGTGCTTTTCTGCCCGTACTCGGTATGGCTCAGCTCACCGTGTTGGCGATGTACCTTCGCGCCATCAAGCTTCCTATCGCCTACCTACCACTGTCCCGCGGCGACTCCCGGTTCTATTTGCTCATGGAGGGCATCTATGCCATCGTCTTTGTAGCGCTTTCTGTAATCTTCTTCTGCTGGATGGGTCTTGTAGGCATGGGTCTTGCCTTACTGTCTGTGGCTATTTTCGATTTCTTCCTCCTCGCTGTCTGTATGCGTCGACGTTATGGCTACCGCCTGTCAAAAGGCGTGGCCCGCATCACTGCATGCCAATTACCCATCGGCATGAGCGCCTACGCCACCACATTCATTCACCAGCCTGTGATCTACTGGTTAGTCGGCATCACACTGTGTATGCTCAGTTTCTTTGCCTCCCTACGGATTCTTAGAAGCAAGGCACGGCTATGGGAGAAACTGAAAGAGAAAGTATTGAAGATGAGAAAATAAGGTTCAAAAAACAAAAAGGGTTCCTCAATGTTTTGAAAATCCAAGGAAAATGAGTAGATTTGCAACCATAAGCATATAAAGGACACTCGCAACTTGCAGCACACTTCCATGCCTTTTATGAATATCTCCATACTTTCCGCAACCGCAACAGGAGAACGGGACGATTGCTCTCCAATTTCATTTTGCTACACTTTGGACTTCCCAAACTTATCATTAGCAAGGAAGACCGACAACAATATTCCGGTGCGCTCAGGCAGATAAGAACTGAGAACACCGATAAGTATCTCATTGTCTTTTTCTTTGAAAAGGCTATGGAACAGATGACTGGTGACCTTGCGCTGAAACGCAAAGCCAACCGGTCTATACTATTTTTTCTAAGCTTAACTTCTATTTCTTCATGTACGGGTCCGTGCCAAGCACTGTCTTTGCCAGGCACTTGGTCTTGTCGCGCAATGCATCCATGTCGCAGCCGACCTTGTCGTAACAGACCACGACACCCATGCGGCGACCAACATGTGCCACAGGTTTACCGAAGATGCGCACACGGGCGTGATCCTCACGACAGACATCCTCCAAGTTGTAGCTTAGCGGCTTATCGCTGTCTACGGGTGAAAGTACCACAGCCGAGGCACCGCTGTGCTCAAGGTGGATGGCCGGGATGTTCAGTCCCATCACAGCACGGAAGTGCAGTTCAAACTCGCTGAGGTTGGTGCAATGACTCAACGTCACCATGCCCGTATCATGCGGACGGGGACTGAGTTCAGAGAAGATCACCTCACCCTGCTTGGTGAGGAAAAACTCCACCCCCCAGATACCATAACCCGTGAGCGCCTTCGTCACCTCGGCAGCGATGTACTGAGCCTGCTTCAACGCCTCATCACTAATAGCGTAAGGCATCCAGCTCTCGCGATAGTCACCACCTTTCTGTACGTGGCCGATAGGCGGACAGAAGATTGTTGGCCCATGCTTCTGGGTAACGGTCAGCAAAGTGAACTCAGACTGGAAATCGATGAACTCCTCGATGATCACCTCCTTCACATCGCCACGTCCTTCCTCCATGGCATCGCGAAAAGCCTCTTTCAGCTCATCGTCGTTGTGGACATAGCTCTGTCCGTGACCCGACGAGGACATCAACGGCTTGACTACACAGGGGAAGCCAATCTCGTCAGCTGCATGTTTGAACTCGTCGAAAGCCTTGGCATAGAAATACTTGGCTGTACGCAGTCCTAACTCCTTTGCTGCCAAGTCGCGGATGGCCCGGCGATTCATCGTGTAGTTGACAGCGCGAGCCGACGGCACCACTTGAATGCCCTCCTTCTCAAAGTCGAAGAGACGCTCCGTACGGATAGCCTCAATCTCCGGCACGATGAGATCGGGATGATGTTTCTCCACCACAGCCGTGAGCGCGTCGCCGTCGAGCATAGAGAACACCTCATGCTCATCGGCCACCTGCATAGCCGGTGCATTGTCGTACTTGTCGCAAGCGATAACATACTGCCCTGCACGCTTGGCAGCAATGGTGAACTCCTTGCCCAGCTCACCGGAACCCAACAACAATATCTTTTTCATAATTCTGAATGTTGAACGATAACGAATGATGAATGATGAATGATCAGTGTTGAATGTCGAATGATCAGTGATGAGTGATCAGCTGATCATGGTTTCATAGCCTCAGCACGCTTCTTCACCAGCTCAGGCAGCTTGCGCCACATCATCTGCCACTCTGGCGAGATGGCGATGCGACGCAAGTCCGTGTCAATGATATGCTGCATTTGCTCAACGCTGACATGATGCCTGGCAGCCAACTGCCCCACGCTCTGAGGTTCCTCGTTTCCCAGTCCGAAATAGCTTTCGACAATATCCTTGTCAAGAGTACCAAGCATTGTGAGCAGTACATCCATGTTGGCTCTGTCACCATCTGTGATGAGCAGAGCCGAAGAACGCATCAACCGCAGAAAGGCGGCTAAACGATTAGAAAGTGCGTCCATGACGCTCCTTTCCGTACATGATATCGTAGTACTTCTGGTAGTCGCCCGATGTAACCTCTTCTATCCACTTCTGATTCTCCAAATTCCATTTGATCGTCTTGACAATACCGTCGGCGAACTTTGTCTCGGGATACCATCCAAGCTCTGTCTTGATCTTTGTCGGATCGATGGCATAACGCGCATCATGACCAAGGCGGTCAGCGACATGCTCGATGAGAGAGTCATTGATCCAGCTGATATCAATGTCACCGTTGGCATCCTTGACTTGTTTCTTCAACACATGACGCAGGTGCTTGTCCGCAGCCATCATATCGTGGATCGTCTTGATGGTGAGCTTCACAATGTCGATGTTCTTCATCTCGTTATGTCCGCCTACATTATATATCTCACCGGTTCTGCCCTCACGCACAACCAGATCAATGGCCTTGCAATGGTCTTCGACATAGAGCCAGTCACGTACGTTAAGTCCCTCGCCATAGACCGGCAGTTTTTTTCCATGCAGAATATTGTTGATGATCAGCGGGATAAGCTTCTCAGGGAAGTGGTATGGGCCATAGTTGTTAGAGCATCGTGTGATGCTCACCGGCATGTGATAGGTGTCGCGATAAGCTTGTACGAAGAAGTCAGCGCTCGCCTTGCTGGCAGAATAAGGGCTATGCGGACAGAGTGGTGTAGTTTCCGTGAAATAGCCTGTCTGCCCCAGTGCACCGTAGACTTCGTCGGTGGACACCTGATGATAGCGCTTACCCGACTTCCAAGTAGGATAGCCCTGTACGTCCTTACCCGTCACCCAAGCACGTCGTGCGGCATCCATCAAGTTCTGCGTACCAAGGATGTTCACGCTCAAGAAGAGCTGTGGATCCTCAATCGAGCGGTCTACATGGCTCTCAGCAGCGAAGTTCACCACATAGTCGATATCATTCTCTGCAAACAGCTTATCAGCCAACTCACGGTCGCGTATGTCACCCTTGACAAAGAAGCAACGCTTGTTGTCGATGTCGTCCTTGATGGTACCAAGGTTTCCAGCATAAGTCAATGCATCGAGGATGATGACCTTAATGTCGTCTTTCACATACTTTTTGTGGAGCAGATACTTGATAAAGTTTGAGCCGATGAATCCGGCGGCTCCTGTCACAAGATAAGTTTTCATATTATATCCGTTTTAATTTTTTCTAATTTCATCATTACTACGCCTTATTATATATATAGGTGTCTATCGCGAGCCCAACTTCACGACTTCGCAATCACGAAAGTCGTCGCCGTCGATCGTCAGTCTGACGATGGTCCGTTCCAATTGCCATCCCGACATTCCCGCAGCACCGGGATTGATATGCAGAAGATCGAGTTTCTTATCCGGCATGATTCTCAGTATATGAGAGTGCCCGTCAATGAAAAGCTGTGGCGGATTGCGTCGCAGCATCTCCCTGACCGAAGGATCGTAATGGCCGGGATAACCGCCAATATGCTTCATCAACACATCGATATCCTCACATTTGAAGCGTAGAATCTCGGGATAGCGGGCACGCACATCTACATCATCAATGTTGCCATAGACAGCCCGGAACCGCGGGCGCATATCCTCGAAAGCATTGGCCAGCGACAGACTGCCAATATCTCCTGCATGCCAGATCTCATCGCAGTCAGCCATATAGGTGACATATTTCTCATCCCAGAAGCCGTGAGTATCACTGATGATCGCTATTCTTTTCATAGATTGTCGGCGTTAAGGTTGAATCTCAGAGTGAATCTCGTGTTGCTGCAAATCAAAGCGCTTACGGATGAATTGGGCGATAAAGTCCAATGTCCCTTCCAATCCCAGCACACTGGAGTTGACGCACAAGTCATAGCTCTCCGCCGCTCCCCAAGTCTTGCCTGTATAGTAATTGTAATAGGAAGCGCGCTCCTCCTCTTGCTTGTGGATATATTTCCGACCGGTAGCCCTGTCAAAACCATGTCGTTTGCAAACGCGCTGCAACCGTTGATCGATATTTGCGGAAATAAAGATGTTCACCGTATTTTTCATATCCCGAAGCACATAGTCGGCAGTACGTCCCACGAACACGCAACTGCTCTCCTCAGCAGCCTTGCGGATGGCGTCGCTCTGAAACTGGTAGAGACTTTCCTGCGAAAACTCATTTTTATAGTAAGGGCTCTCGCCGAAGAGGGAGCCGTGGATATGGAAGAGGGAACGCAGGAAGCCCTTGTGCTCATCGTTCTGCTCAAAGAACTTCTCGCAGAACCCACTTTCCTTGGCAGCTAAGTTGAGAAGTTCCTTATCATAGAACTTACAGTTAAACTGCTCTGCCAACTGCCGGGCGATGATCCGGCCGCCGGAACCTATCTGCCGGCCGATGTTAATGATTATCTTCTTGTCCTCCATGTTGAGTCAATTGAATTTCCTTATTGAGTTTCCGGGTAAACAACATCATCGTCACAGCAGCAATGACAGCCGCGAGAAAGTCCGACGACGGCAGTGAATACCACACGCCGTCAATGCCAAAGAACAGTGGCAGCAACAGCAACAGCGGCAACAAAATGATGAGCTGACGTGAAAGAGAGAGGAAGATGCTGAGCTTCACCTTGCCGATGCACTGAAAGAAAGTGGTGATCACCATCTGAGCGCCTACCAAGGGAAACATCAGCATGTTGATGCGGATAGCCTTCACCGACAGCCTTGTCAGTTGTGGGTCGCTCGTAAACAGACGGGCAACAGCATGTGGCAAAAACATAGCTACCAGCCAGCCCACCGTCATGATACACACACCCGCGATGATGGAGATGTCCACCACACGGCGCAGACGGTCGAATTGCTGACTACCATAGTTATAACCTGCGATAGGCTGCATACCCTGGTTAAGTCCCATGACAAACATCATAAACACCATAGCCAATGCATTGGCTACCCCATAAGCGCCGACAGAAAGGTCTCCGCCATAGCGCACCAACTGGTTGTTCATGAAGATGACAATGACGCAGGCAGTGGCGTTCATCAGGAAAGGCGACACGCCAATGCTCAGGATCAACTTCACCAGACTGCCTTTCAAACGATAGATGCCACGCTTGAGATGGAGCAACTGACGCTTGTCGGCAAAGAATTTCATCTGCCACGTCAGCGCAATGTTTTGGGCGACAACAGTACCTAAGGCTGCTCCCCGTATGCCCCAACGCCACCAATAGATGAAGACAAAATCAAAAATAATGTTCAGTCCCACGGAAAGTATGGTGGCAATCATCGCCTCGCGTGGCTTACTTGCCGCACGCAGCACAGCATTCATACCATAATACATATGCGAGACGACGTTGCCCAGCAAGATGATCTGCATGAAGGCGCGCGCATAAGGGAGTGTATGGTCGCTTGCGCCAAAGAAGCGGAGGATGGGATCGAGGAAGAGAAGGCTGACCACGGAGAAAGCAATACCAATGATGAGGTTGAGCGTCACCGTGTTTCCGAGAAGCTGTTCCGCCGTTTGATAATCACGTTGTCCAAGCTTCACAGAAATAGACGTTGACGAGCCAACACCTACCGCTGCGCCGAAAGCGGCACCAAGATTCATGAAAGGAAAGGTGATGGCAAGACCGGAGATAGCCATTGGACCCACCACTTGGCCGATGAACACACGGTCGATGATGTTGTAGAGCGAAGCCGCAGTCATTGCCACCATTGCCGGCAATGCATACTGCATCAACAGATGCCCTACGGGTCTTGTGCCCAACGCCAATGTCTCTTTCTTATTATCTACTTCCATATAATTGCAAAAGTACGAAAAATATTTGGAGTTTTGCCTTTTTCCACGTACTTTTGCAAATCTAAACAACAGTTTTTTAGTTTTATGCGCAACGTCGTAGCCATCATTGTCTTTTTTTTACTGCAAAGCGTCGATGCTTATGCGGCAAAGGGGCGTATTGCCTATCCTGGTGGCAAATTCTATATCTACCGTCTTTCTTTAACCGACAAGAAGGGTTCTCCCGGTACGCTTACTAATCCCAAGAAGTATCTCTCCGAAAAAGCGCTTCTCCGCCGCCAGCGCCAGCATATAGCCGTCGACTCCCTCGACCTGCCATTGTCGTCTGTCTATCTCAACGGACTCAGAAGTGAAGGTGCTCAAGTCATCGGCGGCAGTAAGTGGAACAACACCGTACTCGTCCGTACCAAGGACACCACGATCATGGCCCGTCTGCGCGCCCTACCCTACGTCAAAAGTTCCATTCGTGTATTCAAGGCTCCCGACTCCACTACCGTAATGCTCCCCGACGACATCGATAAAGAGGCTCTCGGGCAGAAAGCTTCCGGCGACCTCTATGGCCGTGGAGCCATCCAACTCGATATGCTCAACGGCCGTAAAGTCCATCAGGCAGGATTTCGGGGAAAGGGCATGCTTATCGCAGTCATCGACGGCGGATATATGAATACCGACAAACTCGCACGTCATTACCACTTCAATATCGTCGGGCAGCACGACTGCGTGTGGCCTTACGACGACAATGTCTACCATCTGCTGAGCCACGGCACGATGGTGCTTTCCACCATGGCATCCAATGCCGACAGTGTGTTCATCGGCACAGCTCCCGACGCCTCCTATTTACTTCTGCGCAGTGAGGACGGGCGCAGCGAGCAGCTTGTGGAGGAAGACTACTGGGCACAGGCGGCGGAATATGCCGACTCTGTGGGTGCCGACATCATCAACTCGTCGCTCGGCTACACCATCTTTGACGACGAAAGCACAAGCATCCAGTATCGCGATCAGGACGGCAAGACGCAACTCATCTCCCGCTCAGCCTCCACGCTGGCCAGCCGGGGCATGGTGCTCGTGTGCAGCGCAGGCAACGAAGGCATGAAGTTTTGGAAGCGCATTGGCTGTCCCGCCGATGCTTTCGACATTCTCTCGGTGGCAGCTCTCTCCGACGACAGTGTCAACGCTCTCTTCTCCTCACTCGGTCCCTCCATCGACGGACGCGTGAAACCCGACGTAGCTGCCCTCGGTGTGGGAGCCACAGTCGTCAGCGGAGCCGGAAAGATCACCCACGCCAACGGCACATCGTTTGCCTCCCCCATTCTCTGCGGCATGGTGGCGTGTCTTTGGCAGGCCATGCCCGACAAGACAGCTTACGAGATCATCGACATGGTCAAGAAAGCCGGCAACCGCTACAGCCATCCCGACAACATCTTCGGCTACGGCATTCCGGATTTTAACCATATCTTGGAAAGCCAACGTACAACCATACCCATGCTCCGACAATGAAAGCATTAACACTTTACGAGCTCAACAATCTCGTCAGAGGCGTCATCGAGGCTACACTCGACAGACCTTATTGGGTCGAAGCCGAACTGTCTGAGTCACGAGAAGTGCGTGGCCACTGCTACATGGAGTTGGTGCAGAAAGACGAGTACTCCGCTACGCCGGTGGCTCGTGCGTCGGCGAAATGCTGGCACAATGTATGGATGAGACTCAAACCACACTTCGAACAGGTCACGGGGCAGACGCTTCACGCAGGCATGAAAGTGCTGTTGCTGGTCACTGCCAATTTCCACGAGGCCTACGGTTTCTCATGGATTGTTCAGGACATCGATCCCACCTACACGATGGGCGACATGGCCCGCAAGCGGCAGGAGATCATCCGTCAGCTCAAGGAAGAAGGCGTCTTCGACCTGCAACGTCAGTTGGGACTTCCGCTTTTCGCCCAGCACATCGCAGTCATCTCCAGTGAGCAGGCCGCCGGATTCGGCGACTTCTGCAATCAACTCGACAACAACGACTACGGTTTCTACTTCTCCTACACACTCTTTCCTGCCGTCATGCAGGGTGAACAGGTCGAAAGCAGCATCATCCGGGCACTGAACGACATCTTTGACCGAGCCGATGATTTCGATGCCGTGGTGATCATCCGTGGTGGCGGAGCCACTGCCGACATGAGTGGCTTCGACACGCTGGCTCTCGCCGAGAACGTGGCCAACTTCCCCCTGCCCATCATCACGGGCATCGGACATGAGCGCGACGAAAGCATCCTCGACATGATCTCGTTTCAACGGGTGAAGACGCCGACGGCAGCAGCAGCCTTTCTCATTGACCATCTCGCGGAGGCCGAAGGCCATCTACAAATGCTCGGGCAGCGCGTCGTGACGTATGTCAACACACGCATGCAACAGAAGCACAGCCGCCTCAACCACCTTGCCCACCGCATCCCAATGCTTTTCTCCCTTGTCAAGACGCGCCAAGGAGCAGTCATCGACCGGCTGGAACAGCAAATTCTCTCACTCATGCGGCAACAGCTCTCTCAGGCACGTTACCGTCTCGAGTTGCTCCATGGACGCACGCTGCCTGCCCTCACGCAGAAACTCAACACAGAAAAGCACCGGCTCGAACAGTACGACCTGAGGCTGAAAGCCGTGGATCCGCAGATCATCCTGCAACGTGGCTACAGTCTGACAACATTTCATGGCAAGGCCATCCGCGAGGCCTCGATGATCAAAGAGGGCGACGTCATCGTGACTCGTTTTTCCAAAGGCGCTGTTTCCTCTATCGTTCAATCACATCAGCAAAACCATCACACATAAACCATGAAAACAATTAAATATGAGGATGCCATCCGACAGTTGGAAGACATCGTAGAGAAATTGGAAAGCAATGAGTTGGACATCGACGAGATGCCCGAGGCCTTGAAGCGCGCGCAGCAGTTGCTCAAGCTCTGCCGCGACCGACTCACCAAGACCGACGAAGAGATACAGAAGATACAAGCGGAAGCGAAAGAAACGCCAAACGCATGAATCTACATTATCTATTCAAAATAATAGGATAAAAAGTTGCAAATTACAACTATTATATGTAATTTTGCACTAAATTATAAGAAAGCAATTTTAAACGTATTGTGTATGAAAGATTTAGATTGGGGTAATCTGTCATTTGGTTACATGAAGACAGACTACAATGTTCGTTGTTACTATCGTGATGGTAAGTGGGGCGAGATAGAGGTCTGCTCCGACGAATTCCTGAAGCTTCACATGGCAGCTACCTGCCTGCACTATGGCCAGGAGGCTTTCGAGGGACTGAAAGCTTACCGTTGCCCCGACGGAAAGGTACGTATCTTCCGCGTCAAGGATAACGCTGAGCGCCTGCAGAGCACCTGCGAGGGAATCGTCATGCCGAAGGTGCCGATAGAGCTGTTTGAAGAGATGGTCAAGAAAGTCGTACGCCTCAATCAAGAATATATTCCTACTTATGAGAGCGGAGCGACACTTTATATCCGCCCACTGCTCATCGGTACGAGCGCACAAGTGGGTGTGCATCCCTCCAAGGAGTATCTATTCATGATCTTCGTCACGCCGGTAGGACCCTACTTCAAGGGTGGCTTCGTCTGCAACAAATACGCTATCGTCCGCGACTACGACCGTGCCGCACCTTTGGGTACAGGCCGGTACAAAGTCGGTGGCAACTATGCCGCTTCTCTGCGTGCTCACATGTACGCAGCCGGTAAGGGCTATGGCAGTGAGTTCTATCTCGACGCCAAGGAGAAGAAATACGTCGACGAGTGTGGCGCCGCCAACTTCTTTGGCATCAAGAATGGTACCTACGTTACACCAAAAAGCACGTCTATCCTTCCGTCTATCACCAACAAGAGTCTGATGCAGATTGCTGAGGACATGGGCTTGAAGGTGGAGCGTCGCCCGGTTCCCGAGGAAGAGCTGCCTACCTTTGAGGAGGCCGGCGCCTGCGGTACAGCCGCCGTGATCTCACCGATCTCAGAGCTCGACGACCTCGACACGGGCAAGAAATATGTCTTCGGTGACAAGCCGGGACCATGGTCAACCAAACTATACAATACGCTGCGCGGCATTCAGTACGGTACCGTGGAGGACAAGCACGGTTGGACGACTGTCGTCATCGAGTAAGCATCAAGTAGATTTCATTCATATATGAACCGGGCAAGTTTCTTGCCCGGTTTTTTTGTTTCAATACCTTCTATTCTTTTATCAAGAATTTTTTCTGTGTGGTGATGTTATGACTAAAATACCTTTCAATCATTAATAAAGCT
>DAWDCC010000036.1:0-31457 GCA_052355365.1 Prevotella sp.
AACACGAAAGTAGGAGATAAGCACCTATGATTAGTGTTTACCTCCTACTCGATTAGGTCTGTGACTGACTTGTTTAAATTAGTTTAAACGATAGGAAGAGCCTTTGTGAGGAATAGTTTTATTTATGCTTTTGCACCCAGGATTTTTAGTTAACAACATAAATATCGTTTGTAATGATGGGAGCCGTCATTTTCTAACGTTTTTTGCAGGTTGGAAAAGTTGCGATTCTCAAAACTTTGCATTACCTTTGCAAGTAAGCATAACAAGCACATAAGACGATGGATACAGAAATCAAGATTGGAAACTATAATACGCTGAAGATGACACGGGTGGCTGAGCGCCCTAATCCTCATGCCTTTGGAGGTAAGGAGACTTTCGGCATCTTCCTCGACGGTGGCAAGGAAGGCGAGATTCTCATGCCGCAGAAATACGTGCCGGAACACGTGAAGGTGGGCAGCGACGTTCATTGTTTTGTCTATCTCGACCAGGACGAGCGGCTCATCGCCACTACCGAGAAACCGCTGGCTAAGGTCGGGGACTTCGCTTATCTGAAATGCTCGTGGGTCAACGAATACGGCGCTTTCCTCGACTGGGGACTGATGAAGGATCTCTTCTGTCCCTTCCGTGAGCAGAAACGGCGTATGGAGATCGGCGAGAGCTATATCGTCTACGTCTATGTCGACCAAGACAGTTATCGCGTGGCCGCTACGGCTAAGGTGGACCGCTGGCTCCACGACGTGCGTGAGGACAATGGCGGTGGATTGCACCGGGGCGTGGAGGTAGACCTGCTTGTGTGGCAGAAGACAGAGCTGGGCTTTAAGGTGATCATCAACAACCGCTATGCGGGACTGGTCTATAAGGATCAGATCTTCCAGTATATCCATACGGGCGACTGCGTGAAGGGCTACATTCTCAATGTGCGTGAGGATGGTAAGATCGATGTCTCACTACAACCGATTGGGCGTCGGCAGACGCTTGACTTCGCTGAGATGCTGCTCGAATGGATCAAAGCGCATGACGGTCACTGCCCGTTCAACGACAAAAGTGATCCCGACGACATCAAACGTGAGTTCCAAGTGAGCAAGAAAGTGTTTAAGAAGGCTGTTGGTGATCTCTACAAGAAGCAGCTGGTCACTATCAGCGACAGGGGGCTTGAGCTCGCTAAGAAAAGGTAGTGCTTATTACATATGATCCCCCTTCACCCATGATAAACGGTCATTTGGGCGTGGGGTGATGTGTTGTTATTATTTTTTGTTTGGCGGTGCGTGATATTCTGGATGTTAGGTGACAAGTTATTCCACTGTGGTCTCGTCGGTGAGTCGGCCGTCGACCATGTGGATGGTGCGGTCGGTGATGGAGGCGAGGTGCTCGTCGTGGGTGACAATGACAAAGGTCTGACCGAACTTGTCACGCAGGTCGAAGAAAAGTTGATGGAGCTCGTCCTTGTTCTTGGAGTCGAGGCTGCCCGAGGGTTCGTCGGCGAGAATGACGGCAGGATGGTTGACCAAGGCACGTGCCACGGAGACACGCTGCTTCTCACCGCCGGAGAGCTCGTTGGGCTTGTGTCCTGCGCGGTCGGCGAGTCCCATGAACTCAAGCAACTCCATGGCACGCTGCTTAGCCTCACTGCGTCCCTTGCCATTGATGAAGGCCGGGATCATCACGTTCTCCAAAGCCGTGAACTCCGGCAAGAGCTGGTGAAACTGAAACACGAACCCGATGTGCTCATTGCGGAAGTCGGCGAGCTTGTTGGTGGATAGCTTGCCCACGTCCACACCGTCGATGACGACCGAGCCACTGTCGGGCTTGTCAAGTGTGCCGATGATTTGCAGCAGAGTAGTCTTGCCGGCTCCTGACGGGCCGACGATGCTGACCACTTCTCCTTTGTTGATATGCAGGTCAATGCCTTTCAGCACCTGTAACTTGCCAAATGACTTGGTAATGCCTTTAACGTCTATCATGGGTGATAATTTGTAATCAATTTCTTTAGCTTATTGCAAATTTAGTCATTTGTTTTTGTACTTGCAAAAGTTGAACGTTAATTTATGCGTTCTATTCTCCTTTAACTCCTCTTTTCCCTTTCGGCATACTCAAAGAGATGCTCGTGTTTTTCATCCAGTCGCGCAGGGCAGCGTATGCCGAGGTCTCCTCGGTGTGCTGAGGCTGAGCGAAGGTCATACGCATCTTGTCATCGCCATACTGGTCGGGGAAGATGATCATCAGGTTCTTGCCTTTGAAGTATTTCGTGAGTTCCTCGGGCAGACGCTCTTGGGCAGCCTTGAACGATACGGTACCTTTACGGGCGGTGACAACGACGAAGAGATGGTCGTCGGCGATGGTAGCGGCAAGTTTGGGCATCTCGTTCCAATGCTCCATCTCTATATAGGTGGCGCGCACTGAGGCGTGGCGGTTCTTGACATATTCGTTGATCATCTGCAGCGTGTCCTTGCGGCCGTAGAAGACAATACGGCACTCCAGGTTTTCGGACAGTCGTGAGAGCCGTTCCACCCATCGGTAGAAGCCTGGCTCGTACTGCGCGCGGGAAGGCACGGCAACCTGTATGCGGCGCAGCGTGGCGATGGGATGGTTGAGGCGCGCCATGATGATCTGACGGCTCAGGCCGTTGAACAAACTCTGGTGGAACTCGCCCCAGAACTTCGGACTGACATTGGAGTGAGTATGCATGCCGATGAGCACCTCTGTGGCCTGGAACTCCTTGAAGGCATGCTTGATGCCATTGGCGATGTTGGCGGCAATGCGCACCTGGGTCTGCAAGTGGACATCGGAGCCTGCGGCGTAGTGGCTGACCTGATCCAGCAGGCGTTGCCCGGCTGCTTGGTTCTTGCGGATGTTCTGGTCGTCATACACGACGTTCAGCGCCACAATGCCCTGCGGGCGCTTGACCGACCGCATCATTAGCGCCAGGTCGATGAGGCGGTTGGCATATTCGGGGTATTTCACCGGCACGAGGATGTTCTCCACCGTCGTGGGCTCTTCTTCGTCGTGTGCCACTTCCTTATCGCGGACAATGATGTGCTGTGCGGAGCGGTCGGTGACGATCGACGAAATGATGCAGGTGAAGAGAATCATGATGACAACGCCGTTGAGCATCTGTTCATCGACGAGTGGCTTTCCATCGGCAGTCTTTAGCCCCATGCCCACCATCACCATGGCAATGGCTCCGGCTGCATGAGCTGACGACAGACCAAACATCATGTGCGCTGACGACAACGGCAGACGGAAGAGGGAACCGGAGAAATAGGCGGCGACGGCCTTGCTCAGCGTGCCAATGATGACGAAACATGCAACCACCCAGATGATGTTTCCGCCGGCAAAGAGCAGGCGTACGTTGATGAGCATGCCCACGCCAATAAGGAAGTAGGGGATGAACAGTGCGTTGCCGATGAACTCGATGCGGTTCATCAGCGGCGAGAGCTGGGGGATGTAGCGGTTGAGGATGAGTCCGGCAAAGAAGGCACCGAAGATGCCCTCCAGTCCGATCAGCTCGGCGAGCGCTGCCATCAGGAAGAGCATGGCCATGACAAAGATGAACTGCATGACGGCATCGCTGTAGCGGCGCAGAAACCAACGTGTCAGCCGGGGAACAGCATATAGCAGGACGACGCAGTAGAGTGCCATCTTCAAGATGAAGAAACTCCAGAAGGCAAAGCCGCCACCACCTTGATGAGAGGCCATGATGACGGCCAGTACGATGAGGGCCAAGAGGAGGCTCACCATCGTGGCGCCCACACTGATGACCACACTCGGTTTGCACTGTAAGCCATAGCGGCTGACGATGGGGTAAGAGATCAGCGTGTGCGACGACATGATACAGGCCAGCAGCAGGGCGGCTCCCGTCGTATAGCCCAACAGGCTGATACCTGTGACGTAGTTCATCGCAAAGGGTATGGCAAAGGTCAGCAGACCAAAGACCAGCGCTCGGTATTTGTTGCGCTGCAGGCCGTCGAGATCCATCTCCAAAGAGGCAAGGAACATGATGTAGTAGAGGCCTACCCGGCCGAAGAGTTCAAAGGAGGCGTCGCGCGAGAGGATGTCCAGCCCGTACTGACCAACGAGCACACCGGCCAGCACCATGCCAATGATATGCGGGATGCGCAGCTTGCCCATGATGATAGGAGCCAGCAGGATGATGAGCAATACCACGAAGAAAATTAGCGTGGGATTGGTGATGGGGAAGTATGACGCGATGTTGAGCATATATCTTCTATGTTCCTACGAAATTCTTACGCAAAGGTAGCAATTATTTTTCAAACACTGAAAAATATTACATATTGTTCGTCTAATTGATGGGAAAGTTGTACTTTTGCAACACGATTATCACCATATCATTATAAAATAAGAGAAAGGAATAGATTATGAGAGTAGCTATTGTCGGTGCCAGTGGCGCAGTGGGCCAGGAGCTTCTGCGTATCCTCGCTGAGCGTGATTTCCCCGTTGATGACCTTGTGCTGTTCGGCTCTACACGTAGTGCCGGTCGCCTTTACAACTTCAAGGGTAAGGACTATGAGGTGAAGCTTTTGCAGCACAACGACGATTTCAAGGGTGTGGACATCGCCTTCACCTCTGCCGGTGCTGGTACGAGTAAGGAGTTTGCGGACACGATCACGAAGTATGGCGCTGTGATGATCGACAACTCCAGCGCCTTCCGTATGGATGACGATGTGCCATTGGTGGTGCCTGAGGTCAACGCCGCTGATGCGCTGAAACGTCCGCGCGGCATCATCGCCAACCCTAACTGCACCACGATCATGATGGTCGTCGTGCTGGAGCCTATTGAGAAGCTGTCTCATATCAAGAAGATCCATATCTCCAGCTACCAAAGTGCCTCCGGTGCCGGTGCCGCCGCTATGAAGGAGCTCGAGCAACAATACAAGGAGATGGTGGAGCAGGGACATGTGACTACCATTAACAAGTTTCCTCACCAGTTGGCCTACAACGTTATCCCACAGATCGACAAGATGACACCCAACGACTATACCAAAGAGGAGATGAAGATGTACAACGAGACGCGCAAGATTATGCACTCTGATGTGCGCACCTCTGCCACCTGTGTGCGTGTGAGCTCGCTGCGCTCCCACTCCGAGAGCGTATGGTTCGAGACGGAGAAGCCGCTGAGTGTGGAGGAGATCCGCGAAGCGCTGAAGGTCGCCTCCGGCGTCACCGTTGTCGACGATCCCCAGAACTATGTCTACCCCATGCCGCTGGAGAGTGCTGGCAAAGACGATGTCTACGTGGGCCGCATCCGCAAGGATCTCGCCGACGATAATGGCAACACGCTCTGGCTCACCGGGGATCAGATCCGCAAGGGCGCAGCCCTCAATGCCGTGCAGATCGCCGAGTACCTCATCAAAGAGGGCGACGTGAAGTAAGAAGCAGAGACGGGAAGCAGGGGGCGAGCCAGAGCTCGGGAGCGGTGACAGCGACCGGGCAAGCTGCCGGGCCTTGGCACAGCCAAGGCAAACCGAACCGCTAACGCAAAAAGAGCAGCCCCTTGCCTTCCGGCTCTGCCTCTGGCTCCTCAGCGGCCCCCTGCCTTTCGGCTCTGCCCTTGGTTCCCCGGTGGCTTCCTGCCTTTCGGCTCTGCCCTTTGGCTCCTTAGCTGCTCTGCCTCTGCTCTTGAGCTGCTGTCTCTTCGCGTGAGCCGTTGTGTTTGCTTCGCCTGTGGCGAAGTCCTCCCTTTGTGATTCAATAATCTCCCCTGCCTATGAATGAGGAACAATATCTACGGCACAAGCCCTTTGCCGGTCCCCTGAAGCCTTCCATGCAGCGCCGCGCCATCTTCAACGACTATCACGCGCGCCGCATCTATCTGCTGACGGTGACCACCGTCAACCGCTACCCTTGGCTTGGCGAGGTGGTGGGGCGCACGACGGCTCCTCGCTATACCCTCGGCTATCCTCATATTGTTCCAAGTCCTTTAGGTCTTGCCGTCTTGGATGCTTGGCGGCATATCCCCGACTTCGTGCCTGAGATCTCCATTGTCGACTTCCAGCTCATGCCCGACCACCTGCATGGCATTCTCTTTGTCCATGAGAGGATGGCACGGCATCTTGGCAATGTAGTCGGCGGCTTTAAGAAATCGTGCAACGCAGCCTTTCGTCGTATCATTCTCCACGAAGAGGAGAATCCCAAGGAACAACGCCACAAAGACGGTAATATGCTCTGGCAACTTGGCTACAACGACCGCCTGCTGAAGGATGAAGGGCAGATGGAGCGGTGGCGCCGCTATCTTCACGACAACCCTTACCGCCTGATGATGAAGCGTGAGCACCGCGACCTCTTCCGTGTGCAGCACAACTTCGAATATGCCGGCTACAGCTTTTCTGCCATCGGCAACCGCTTTCTCCTCGACTATCCCGAGAAGAAAGTAGTGCAGTGCTCGCGCCGTCTCACGGCTGAGCAGATCGAAGTGCAGCGTCAGCAGTGCCTGAAGGATGCAGCGCGTGGCGTAGTCTTCATCTCACCGAGTATCTCGCCGGGCGAGAAGACCATCATGCGCAGCCTGTTTCTCCAAGGCTGTTCGCTCATTCATCTACGTGAGAACGGCTTCACTGACTACTCCAAACCCACAGGCCGCTCGATGCAAGCTTGTGCCGAAGGCCACCTGCTGTTGCTGGCCCCATGGGAGCATCACAACGCCCGTATGACGATCCGGCGTGACCAGTGCCTAAGCCTGAACGAGATGGCCAAAGTCCTCAGCGAGTGTTAATGCTCATCACTTTTCTGTGGCTTCTTCTTGTTATATAGAAAAAAATGTGTATCTTTGCATCCACTTCAATTATTATTATGCGCCTGTGGCGGAATTGGTAGACGCGCTAGACTTAGGATCTAGTTGCTCACGCAGTGCAGGTTCGAGTCCTGTCAGGCGCACTCCGAGATTTTGCTTACTCTAAACCTGAGAGCCTCAATGTAAGCACTTCATCGAATCTTCGTTTCTTTTTTTCTGAATTCCATTGGCAGGCAGTGGTTGCGCCGCCCAAACGCCCTATAGAAGAAGGAACGATTGCGGAATCCGCAGGCATTGATGATTTCCGACACGGTCAGTTCTGTCGTCTTAAGCAACATCTCAGCATGTATGAGCCGATACTCCAGGATGAAGTCACCGGGCGAGACCTTCGTGAGCTCACGCATTTTTCTATATAGCTGAGAGCGGCTGATAGCCATGTCCTTAGCCAACTGGTCGGGCGTATAGCTCTCGTCGCTGAAATGCTGACGCAGGGTGTCAACAGTCTGATAGATGAACTTCCTGTCTTTCTCATTCAGTCCCAAGGCATCAAACCGCTGGGTGTAAGCCGAGACGGAGGTAGAGAAATCACGCATGCGCTGGGTGTCAAGGACAGAGTGGTCTACTACGGTCTTGAAATACTGGGCTGTGAAAGGGCGCTCAATGAGGGTGTTCACTCCCATGGTAAGCACTTCGGCATACGACGACTCCCGCGCGCCTTCGTCGCAGACGGCCAAAATGGGTACATACTGGGTCCGCAAGTCTGCCCGCAAGCGGGTGATGAAGTCATAGTCCTGTCCTGACAACTCACAGACAATCAAGTCCACCTCCTCGGCAACACCTTTCCCCGAAGTCTCTTCCAGACAGGAAGTCACGATGTCGTATTGGTCGCCCAAGGCTCTCCTTGAGAAATCTATCATCGTAGCATCGCACTTGATGAGCCACACCCGCTTGTCCTTGTTCCTTATTATCCTATCCACGACAGTGTCATTCTGCTGTTGCGGCATTGCAAGAAGCTCCATCTGCTCAATCGAGAGATGGAATTGCATGTGGTCATCCTCCTCACTGCTCCTTGTGATGGAGAGCCCCCCGCCCAGACGCTTCAAGAGACCGTTGCTGATGGTCACACCAATGATTCGCCCCACTCCCGCCTGGTCGTTTTCAAACTGGTCAACGGCCTTGTGAGAGTTGAAGATTTCAGTCAGCTCCTCCTCGCTGGGACCGGAACCCTGATAGTCAACGACCATCTCCACCGTTCTGCCACTGACCTTGGCTCCGATGGAGAACCTGCTGCCATCGGCGATGTTCCAGAAGACATATTCCAGGAGGTAATACAGTGCCTTGGTGAATGTTTGCCGGTCGGTGACTACATCCATGCCTCGCATAGTCTCGTCTGCCTCCGTAAAGATGCCCGCCTTCAGCATTCTTTCCACATAGTTCTCCGTCGACGTGATGACAAGGTCATAGAGGTTGACCCTCGCCGGTGTAAGCGGCAAGTTCTCTTCTGTGGAGCGGATCTCAGAGATTTGCCTGATGTGGGTGCTCATTGAGCGGATGTTCTGATCAATGATGGAGAGGTCTTGGTCCGTGTCTCCAGAAGGATTCTTGCGGATATTGCTCAAGGCATCGAATATTTGCGTGATGTTGCCTGAGAAAGCCCTGGTCACGCTGGAGAAGAAGCGCAGCTTGGCATGGTATATATCCTCTCTCGTGCGCTCATTCTGCTTCTCCAGCTCGCGCTTGTGCCTTCTGATGAGTCTTCTCTTCTTGCGCAGGTAGACAGACCGGATGAGGACCGACAGCAGCACAATGTAGGCCACCACCGCCCACCATCGCTGCCAAAGAGGATAGTCCACATGGAAGGGAATCTCCATGCAGTGGCTGGCCCACTGCTGGGAGAAGTTGCTCTGTCTGACCTTCAGGACATAGTCTCCGGGAGGCAGTTCGTTGAGGGTTACTGTCTTGTCGGGTGAACCCATCTGCCAGTTGGGCTGTTCATCGGTGAAGAAGAGTGTCCTACTTGTCAGAGAGTAGGACAGCAGGCAGCGGTCATTGTTGATATAGTCAGGGATGGAGAAAGAGAAGCAGATGCTTCCTGCCTTCAGCCCGAGACGTATCCCCTTGTCCGTAGGGGTGCGTTTTCCGTCGATGGTTACCTCCTGCAATGTGAGTGGAGGAATGGTGCCCCCGCTGTGCATTGCGCTGACATCAATGACATTCATGCCTTTCGTGCCGCCAAAGTAAATGAGTCTTCCTCCATCGAAAGCACAACCGGCTCCATCGGCAAACTCGTTTCCCTGAAGGCCATCACGGTAGGTAAGGTTCACGGTAGAGAGATTGTTCAGAACCAGGCAGACGCCATTGCTTGTGCTCACCCAGATGTTGTGTCGGATGTCTTCCTGGATGTTGTGCACATTCATGATTCCATCGGGGGCACTGCCGCCAACCCAATGGAAGACATCCCTGCCGCTGCTCTCGTCAAGGTAGCACAAACCTTGGGACGTACCGACCCAGAGTTTTCCGTCATTGGCTTTATGGAGAGAGATGACATCGTTGCTGATGAGCTGCCCGTCGGTGGAGCTGCTCGTGAAATGCCGGCAACGCATGGTTCTCGTGTCAAGCCGGAAGAGGCCTGACTCTCTGGCTCCAAACCAAAGGTAAGGGCCGTCGAGGACCTGCGTGTAGACAATGTCGGCGGCGGCGGTCTTAGGCAGCAATTTGCTGACTGACATTATGCCGGTGATGGTGTTTTGGCTGAACCGCACTCTCAGCACCCCATGCCCGCTCGTGGCCAGGAACAGTGTACTGTCGTCGGACTGGACGATGGAGTAGATGGAGCGGAGCTGGGCTGCCTCCCCATGTCTCAACCTTGAGAGGTCCATTCTGTATAGGGCATCGCCGGCATAGAAGGCGAGTCCCCCCCCATCCGTGCCCACCCACACCCGCGTGGAGTCGAGGGAAGGAGCAAGTGCGAAGACGGCATTGTGGGTGCGGCCAGGTCCAACATTGATATTTTGCCGCAGGAGCAGACTGTCTGACTTGTCCATGTGATAGACAAAGAGCCCTTCACCCTTCGTGCCGACCAGCATCCGTCTGCCCATTCGCGTGATAGCTCTGACGGCACTCTCATGCCTGCCTATGCGGTAAGTGAGGATGCTGTTGGTTTTGTTGTAAAACTGAAAGAGGCCCTTACCGTCGGTTCCGGCCCAAAGGATGCCTTGTGTACCAAAACAGAGGGCGGTGATGCCCGTGCCGTTCATGTAGTGGCCTGTGGTCTTGTGCCGCGCAAAGAGATAATAGCCGTCAGTGGTTGCCACTGCCATTTGTCCAGCTTTGGCACTGACAGCAGTCAGCGTACCGTCAATCATGATGCCGGTGCGCTGCAGGCCAAGGCTGCCGGTCAGCCGGAATATCTCCTTACCCATTTGCACATACCCATGGCCCTGACGGTCGAAAACCGTCAATCCCACACGGCGCGCCCGGCGCATAAGCCGGAGCTGACATTGTGCCGTCAGTGCGTACTCGCTCATCCAGTGATCGGTAACGAGGATCAAGTGATTGCGGTCTGAAAAGCTCATTTGCCTGACGCTTTCACGGGGAGCGCCGGTCATCGGCATAGAGTCAAACGATTGTCTCTCCCGATTGAATCTCAACAACCTCCCTCCGTCACGGCAAGCCAAGAGAAGACCGTCTCCATTGTAGGCGCAGTGAAAAGACTTCTCCGCATAACCTCTTCTTGAAGTTCCATTGTCAAGATAGTATCTGCGGAAGGTGCCTGTGCGACGGTCAAGCCGGTTGATGCCCATATCGGTCACAACCCAAAGGTAAGTATAATCCTCTTCAATGATGTTTCTCACGACTGGGTTGGACAGCGTGGTAGTGTCACGCGAGATGGCACGGTATTGCACGATGTGATTGCCGTCATACCTGTTGAGCCCGTCCCAGGTGCCTATCCACATGATGTCGTTGCCATCCTGGAAAATGACATTCACGGAGCTGTTGCTCATCCCGTTGTTGTTGTCTATGTGGACATAGCTCCAAACGCCCGCCGCGACGGCTATTGTAATGCCTGCCACGACGGCCACAGCCATGGTTATGGTCACGAGCTTGGTAAAAGGTATTCGATCCATCATTGTATCTTTAGCTTCTGCAAAAATAGTTTTTTTCTTTCAAAAGCCAACTACCCAATATGGTGAAATTAATCTGTTTTTGTATATATCAGTCTCAAAAGTGTACACTAAACGTCTAAAAGCTTTGGTTTGGACACATGTATACAACTTTGGAAATGCGGTACACACTTGATATATATCATTTGACTTACTTTTGCAACAGTCGAAACTGAACTAAAAACTTAGAATTATGGACATAGCAAAAAGAAGCGCGCAGAACCCGATTCTGCGTCCGGCTGACTTCCAGCCGGCCATCAAGGGAATGGAGATAGCCTGCCTGCTCAATCCGGGCGTGTTCCGTCTGAACGGCAAAATCGGACTCATCATCCGTGTAGCTGAGCGCCCCCGTCAGCAAGAGGGAAAGGTGAGCTTCCCCGTCTATACCAAGGAAGGATTCAAGGTCATGGAGTTTGACAAGGATGACAAAGACCTGGACTTGTCCGACCCGCGTGTCATCAACTACAAAGGCCGTGACTATCTCACCACCCTGTCCTATTTCCGTCTCGTCTTCAGCGAGGATGGTGTTCACTTCTTCGAGGATGCCACCTACCCGCCTATATTCGGAAGCAGAGAGTCGGAGTCGTTCGGCATAGAGGACTGTCGTGTGGCCACAATGTCGGACGGCTATTACTTGACGTTTACCGAGGTCTCCCCTGTGGCAGTGGGTGTGGGCATGATGCACACCGAGGACTTCCGCCACTTCACCCATGAGGGCATGATATTCCCTCCCCACAACAAGGACTGCGCCCTCTTCGAACAGAAAATAGGAGACTTCTACTACGCCTTCCACCGTCCGAGCAGCCCTGAGCTTGGCGGCAACTACATGTGGTTGGCCGAGAGCCCGGACCGCATACATTGGGGACGGCACACCTGCATAGCCACCACGCGCGAGGGCCATTTCGACAGTGCCCGGCTGGGTGCGGGAGCACCTCCCATCCGCACCCCGGAGGGATGGCTTGAGATTTACCATGGGGCAACAGCGGACAACCGCTACTGCCTGGGTGCAATGCTTCTTGACCTCAACGACCCTGCGAAAGTGCTCGCCCGCACCGAAGAGCCCATCATGGAGCCTATAGCTCCTTATGAGCAGACAGGATTCTTCGGCAACGTGGTGTTCACCAACGGCCACATTGTCGAGGGCGACACCATTCACATCTACTATGGCGCAAGCGATGAGGTGATCTGCCAGGCAGACCTCTCCATCAGTGAGATTATGCAAATACTTAAACGATAATTTAAAATGGGCCTAATAAAAGAGATACGATTCTTCCGCAGTCAAGATTACAACATGCAGGTGCTGCTCCTGACCGTAATGATCTATGCCTTCGTACTGCCGGTGGTGGAGGTCTTCGCGGGAGCATACGTCATGCGCAACACCAATGACCCTGCCTTGGTGGCCTATTACCAGTTGGCTATGTACTGCGGTGTGGTCACCACCTCGCTGGTCAACGGCCTGCTGCTGAAGTTCATCAATGTGAAAGTGATTTACAGCGGTGGCATCTTGGTGAGCGCCGTGTCGCTGGGCGGCATGATGCTGGTCAAGGACTTGGGTCTGGTGGAACTGGGCCTGGCTGGATTCCTGCTTGGAGCCGCCTCGGGATTCTTCTGGACCAACCGCTACCTGCTCTCCCTCTACAACACCAATGACAGCAACCGCAACTATTACTTTGGCTTGGAGTCGTTTTTCTTCTCCATCGCCAACATCACCGTACCCCTGGTGATAGGAGCATTCATCGGCGGGCTTGACGGCAGGACGGTCCTTGGAATAACCTTCAACGCCAACCTGTGCTACAAGATTGTCATGGGCTGCGTCTTCGTCATAGCCTGTCTGGCAGTATGGGTGTTGAGTCACGGCCACTTTGTGATGCCAGCCGACACGCGCTTCATGCACATCCACTTCTGCCGGCTCTGGCACAAGATGCTCACATTGGCAGCTCTGAAGGGCATGGTGCAGGGGTTCCTGGTCACCGCGCCCGCCATCCTGGTCATGCGGTTCATCGGCAACGAGGGTGCTCTTGGCACCATCCAAGGCCTGAGCGGTATAGCCACGGCCATCATCGTCTATCTGTTGGGGCGGCTGGCCCGGCCACAGGACCGACTTTGGATTTGTTTCGTCAGTGTGGTCGTATTCTTCATCGGCACGCTGGCCAACGGCATGCTCTTCAGCGCGGCCGGCGTGCTCACCTTCGTGGTCTGCAAGGTGTTTTTCCAGCCGCTCTTCGACTTGGCCTACTACCCCGTGATGATGAAGTGCATTGACGTGGTGGCCAACATTGAGAAGCGCAACAAGTACACCTACATCATGACTCATGAGGTGGGGCTCTTCTTAGGCAGGTTCTTAGGTTTGGCCCTGTTTATCCTGCTCGACTATAAGATATCTCAGGAGTTTGCGTTGAAATTTGCGCTCATCATCGTGGCCGGCCTCCAGCTCCTTGCGGTGCCTTTGGCCAAGAACATCACCAAATGCTCTGACACCTGGCTCGCCTCACACCAGATGAATGACTGAGCCACTTGAAAATTGAAAATAACTAAAAAAATGAATATGAGAAAGAATCTATTCTTGACATTTGCGCTCATGAGTGCCTTCACCCTGAGCATGACGGGTGCTTCCGCAGGCAATGTCAACTACGGAAGGCCTGTCAGGCAAGTAGCCATACGGCGGGTGGAGTCAATGCCCGACCTGCCCGAAAGCTACCGCATGATAGACTGGAAGACCAAGGCCCGCGGCTTCGATGCCTACGTCTTCAATTGGCACAACGATGGGAAGCTCGGTCCCTTCATCTGGCTCGATGACCATCGCCGCAACATCAATCAGACCACCTTTGGCCTCTACACAGCAGTGGCTGACGTGCGTCAGGGTCCCAACCACAACAATGGCGAGTTCCACGAGGCACTGACCTCACTCTGTGCCATCCTGGGGGCTGGGCTTGTGGGCATAGATAAGACGAGCCAGGGCGGCTACAACTATGTGAAGATGGTGCAGAACTATTTCAACCGGGACAATGGTTGGAACATCATGATGAACAACACCAATCCGCAGGTGGCCAATCTCGGTGGAGGCTATGGACGCGACTGGTGGTACGACGTGCTGCCCAACGCACTCTACTATGCGGTGAGCGACGTCTTCCCCGGTGTGAGCGGGGCCGACAGCATCATGCACTGCATCGCCGAACAGTTTACCAAGGCTGACTCGGTGCTCAACGGCAACTATGACTACTCCTATTTTGACTATGGCAAGATGCGTGGCGGTCGCAGTCAGATACCTTTCCAGCAGGATGCCGCCGGCGGACATGCCTATGTGCTGCTCTGCGCTTACCACAAGTTTGGCGACCCGCGTTACCTGCTCCACAGCGAGCGTGCCATTGAGGCGCTGCTCTCACAAAAGGAGAGCCGCTTCTACGAGGCCCTGCTTCCCCTGGGAGCTTATACGGCAGCTTACCTCAACGGCACCCATGGCAAGCACTACGATGTGGGCAAACTGCTCGACTGGGTCTTCGACGGCTGCAAGAGTCCGACGGGGCGTACCGGCTGGGGCATCATCACCGGCAAGTGGGGGAACTATGATGTCAGCGGGCTCCAGGGCAGCACCACCGACAATGGCGGCTACGCCTTCCTGATGAACAGCATCAAGCCCCTTTGGCCCTTTGTGCCCCTGGTGAAGTATGCGCCACAATACGCCGCTGCCATCGGCAAGTGGGCTCTCAACGACGCCAGCGCCTGCAGGCTGTTCTTCCCTGGCTACATCGACGAGAGCAACCAGTGGGCAGCTGAGTACAAGGACATCACCCACAATCAAATAGCCTACGAGGGCCTGCGCAAGGCCGACGACTATGGCATGCATTGGCTTCTAGGTGTGTCGCCTGTGGCCATTGGCGACGGGCCCAAATGGATAGCCGGCAATCCCACGCTCAGCATGTTCAGCGTCTACAGCACCGCACCCATTGGCATCCTCGGCGGCATTGTCGACACGACTGACGTGAGAGGCATTCTCCGCCTCGACTGCAATGCCACCGACTTCTATGCCCCGCGCCCCTACCCCACCTATCTGGTCTATAATCCTTATGCAGTGGACAAGTCCATCACCTGGAAGGGCAAAGGCACGTGTGACCTCTTTGATGTGGTGGCCAAGGAGTATGTGGCACGAGGCTTGCGTCGCGGCCAGCGCATCAGCATCCCCGCCAAAGGCGCACGCCTCATCTATGAGCTGCCCGCAGGCACAAGAATCAGCAAGAAGGGTGGCCGCATCATCGCCGGCAAGGGCAATGTCATTCTATACGGCCCAGGCTCCAGAAAGTAAATAATAGCAATAGAAAATCCTAATAAACACCAACCAATATGCAAAAGAAAGTCATTACAATGGCACTCGCCCTTGGCATCTCGGCTACAGCCTTTGCCCAGTCGGGTAAGACCATCAGCGGCACTGTCTACGATGGTAGCACGGGAGAGCCCCTCATCGGCGCTACAGTGCGTGAGGCCGGTACGTCAAACGGCACCGTGACCGATGCCGACGGGCACTTCCAGCTCAGTGTCAGCTCCAATCAGATCACAGTCTCTTATGTGGGTTACGAGACCTCGCAGGTCAAGACGGCCAAGGCCGGCAACTACGAGGTGAGGCTGGCTGCCGACAACACCATCAACGAGGTGGTGGTCGTGGGCTATGGCACCCAGCGCAAGAGTGACCTCACCGGCTCACTGGCCTCGGTCAGCTCCAAGGACTTCAAGGACTATGCCACGTCCAATGTGTCCAACCTCATTGCCGGCAAGGCCGCCGGTGTGTATGTCTCCACGGCCTCGGGCCAGCCGGGTGAGGATGCCGTGGTGCGTGTCCGCGGCTTGGGAACAGTCAATGACAACAGCCCGCTCTATGTGGTCGACGGGCAGTTTATGGACAACATCAGCTCCATCAACCCGGCCGACATTGACCGCATAGAGGTGCTCAAGGACGCTTCGGCCACCGCCATCTATGGATCACGCGGTTCCAACGGTGTCATCCTCATCACCACCAAGGGCGGACTGAGTGGCCAGACCTCGGTCACCCTGGACGCCTCCGTGGGATGGAGAAGCAGCTACAAGGCTCTGGACATGATGAACAGCAAGCAATATTACGAGTTCATCACCACCGCCTATGCTAATGAGCCCAGCTTTGACAAGCAGAAATTCACCAATCAGTACAACAAGGCCTATGACACCAACTGGTGGGATGAGGTGACCCGTGCGGCATTCAACCAGAACTACAACCTCAGCGTGCGCACCGGAACCGACAAGTCGCGCACGGCACTGAGCCTGGGCTATGTGGACGAGGAGGGCTCGCTCATCTGCACTGACTTCAGCCGAATCACCGCACGCCTCAATCAGGAGTACGACATCAACAAGTACATCACCGTGGGCGCCACTATCAACATAGCCAGCATGAAGAAAAAGGACGCCAGCGCACTGGCGCAATTCGACCAGATACAAAAGGCCGACCCCTTCACGCCTGTCATCAACCCGCTCGTCCAGCCCGGATCGGAAAACTATGAGTACAACAAGTATGCGCCCACCGAGTGGTCGTGGGACCCCAACCCCGTCTCGCGGCTCAAGCTCATCGACTCGCGCCACAACTACTTCAATGCCTTTGGCAACGTGTTTGCACAGGTCAATCTCACTCGTGACCTGCACTACCGCTTCCAGTTCAGCTTTGAGCACGACAACGACACCTACAAGTCGTTCACGCCCGTCTACACCTCCATATTCTCCGATGACAACCTGGCCAACATGCAGAGCAAGTCGAACACTTACACGCAGTTTACCAACAACACCAGCTGGGTGAAGAACTACATGGTGGAGAACCGGCTCAACTACACACACGACTTCGGCAAGCACCATCTCGACGTCATGGGGGCCATCACCTATGAGAAAAACAACAGCGAGGGCATCAACGCCTACAAGCACACGGCCATTGGCAACGATGAGGCCTACCGCGTGCTCGACGCCCAGACGCTGGGCGACCGCACCTCTGGCGGGCGCACGCAGACATCCATGATGTCCTATCTCGGCCGCGTCAACTATGCCTACGCCGACCGCTATCTGGCCACGGTCAACTTCCGTGCCGACGGATCCTCACGCTTCGCCAAGCACAACCGCTGGGGCTACTTCCCCTCCTTCTCTCTGGGATGGCGCATCAGCTCTGAGCCCTTCTTCCAGAAGTCGGCTCTCACCTCTTGGGTCGACAATCTGAAGCTTAGGGCCGGATGGGGACAGAACGGCAACCAGCGTATCGACGCGCAGGCACCCCTGACGCTCATCGCCACCGACGCTGAGAAGAAGTGGTGGTTTGGCCACGGACTCGTCACCGGATACGTACCTTCCTATCAGGGTAATTCTGACATCAAATGGGAAACATCCGAGCAGACCAACATCGGACTTGACATGACCCTCCTGCACAACACCCTTGACATGAGCTTCGACTACTACATCAAGAAGACCAAGGACATGCTGCTGCAGAATCCCGTGCCCTCCTTTGGCGGCTATCCCAACAGCCCCTTTGTCAACGCCGGTGACGTGCGCAACAACGGTTTCGAGTTTGTGGCCAACTACCACAACCATGCGGGCGACTTCAACTACCACGCCAGCATCAACCTCTCCACCTACAAGACCAAGGTGACACGGCTCACCCAGGACTATCTCACGGGAGCTGTCAGCCGCACCTATGTGGGAGGGCCCATGGGCCGCTTCTGGGGCTACAAGCAGATTGGCATCTTCCAGAGCCAGGAGGAGATAGACAATTATGTGGACGCCGACGGCGTGAAGTACCAGCCCAATGCCCATCCGGGCGACTTCAAGTTTGCCAAGCTGGGCGACGGCAAGGGTGAAATCAACGATGAGGAGGACCGTACATTCATCGGCGACCCCAACCCCGACCTCATCTATGGCTTCAATCTCGGATTCGAATGGAAGGGCTTCGACTTCAGCGCCGCCTTCCAGGGCACGCTCGGCAACGACATCTACAATGTGGACAAAGGCACACTCTCGGTGCCCGGCACGCAGAACGCCCTCGCCGACGCACTGACCAAGGCCTGGAGACAGGAAGGTGACACCGGTGCCAAGTGGCCCCGCATCACCACCAACAACGACAACAACAACTGGCGCGTGTCCTCGTTCATGGTCGAGGACGGCTCCTACCTGCGTCTGCAAAACCTCCAGGTGGGCTACACCCTCCCCATGAGCCTCATGGCCAAGCTGCGCTATGTCAAGACGGCGCGTCTCTACTTCTCGGCCCAGAACCTCTTCACCATCACGGGCTACAGCGGCCTCGACCCAGACCTGGGTACCACCAGCGCTCTTAACCTCGGCTATGACAACGTGCGCTATCCATCATCAAGGACATTTATGTTTGGTGTCAATCTAACTTTCTAAACATCGTAGGAACATTATGAAAAAGACAATATTAGGCCTCACTCTCCTCCTGGGAGGACTCACACTTACCAGCTGCAACCTGGATGAGCCCACCTATGGGCAGACCACAAACGACAGCTTCTACAAGACTCAGACTGAAGTGCTGGGAGCCCTGACAGGCGCCTACCTTCAGCTGCGTACCACATGGAACGAGTACGCCCTCAACTTCTACTTCGTCGGCGACTGCTCCACCGACGACGCCCTCAAGGGCGGCGGCAGCGACGGCGACCGTGCCGAGGTGCAGGAGCTGGCCAATTTCACCACCAGCACCACCAATGGTGAGGTGGGCCGCCGATGGGAGATTCTCTACCGGCTTGTCAACCGCTGCAACGAGGTCATCCACTATGCACCCGGCGCCCAGGGCGACGCTACCACGCTGACACGCTACGCCAATGAGGCCAAGGCCCTGCGCGCCTTCGCCTACTATGAGCTGGTGACCACCTTCGGCGACGTGCCTCTGCTCACCGAGCCCATGACGCCCGAGCAGATTCTTGCCACGCCGCGCACCCCGGCCGACAGCGTGTGGGCACAGATCATAAGTGACTGCACCGACGCCGAGGTGCTCCCCGCCAAGGGCCAATACAGCGCCGACGAGCAGTATCATGTCACACGGGGCTTCGCCAAGGCCATGCTGGCCAAGAGCTGTATGTTCCGCCAGGACTACGTCGATGCCGAGAAGGTGCTCCACGAGATTATCGAGGTGGACAAGGACTATGCCCTGCTGCCCGACTACGGGCTCAACTGGACGCCGGCCTACGAGAACAGCAGCGAGTCGGTCTTTGAGATTCCCAACAAGATGGATCCCAACACCCCCACGCTGGCCACGGGCACCAACGTGCCCCACTACTTCACCAGCCGCACCGACGCACAGTACCAGGGCTATGGATTCCACGTGCCCACCAAGGACCTCCACGCCGCCTTCGACGCTGACGACCCCCGTCAGACCTACGTCTTCACACAGATGGGCGACCACTACATCGGTGATGCCTACGACCAGGACAACAGTCAGTCGGCCACAGGCTACAACGACTACAAGTTGACGGTACCGCAAGTGGAGAAGCAGGGCTACGACTGCTGGATGATACCCTACAACATCCGCATCATCCGCTACTCTGACCTCCTGTTGCTTTATGCCGAGGCCCTCAACGAGAATGGCAAGAGCGCCCAGGCTCTCACCTATCTCAACATGGTGCGCCGCCGCGCCCGCAACACCAACCCCATGGACCCACGCAAGGACAAGCAGGCCTACGTGCCCGTCGTGACAGCCACAACCCTGCCCGACATCACCACCACCAACCAGGACGAGCTCAGACAGATCATCTGGCATGAGCGCCGCGTGGAGCTGGCCATGGAGGGCTGGCGACGCGACGACCTGATGAGACAGAAGCGATTCGGACAAGTTATGCGGGAGTATGCCAAGAAATATAATGTGGAGAAAGGCGTCAAGTTTAACGACAACCGTGACTATCTGCTCCCCATCCCGCAGAGCGAGATAGACAAGAGCAACGGCATGCTCAAGCAGAATCCCGGGTACTAAATAGACCATCTTAGGGTGAAGTGTTCAGGATAACAGTCAAGGACGGGGAAGGCCGGCAAGGTCTTCCCCGTTCCATTTTTCCACCGGCCTATTTTACCGGATGGCCCCTATTTTTTTATTCTCTTTTTGCCGGATTCTGAATTATTTAGCTTATCTTTGCGTCCAGATATATTAGTGAGAATATTTTTTCCTTTTTCTGATATTTAACGCTCTCGGAAAGAGTATTTTAAAGAAAAAGCAGTAACTTTGCAGGAAAGTATAATTTATTAGAACGTAATAGAATCATGGCACAAGAAGATGTATTCAAGAAGATTGTGAGTCATTGCAAGGAATATGGTTTCGTATTCCCCAGTTCAGACATCTATCCTGACGGACTCGCAGCCGTCTATGATTACGGACCAAACGGTGTAGAACTGAAAAACAATATCAAGAAGTACTGGTGGGACAGCATGGTGCTTCTTCACAACAATATCGTGGGCATTGACGCTGCCATCTTCATGAACCCGACCGTATGGAAGGCCAGTGGTCACGTCGACGCTTTCAACGACCCCCTCATCGACAACCGCGACTCGAAGAAGCGCTATCGCGCCGATGTGCTCATCGAGGATCAGATTGCCAAGTACGACGAGAAGATCGACAAGGAGGTGAAGAAAGCTGCCAAGAAGTTTGGTGACGCCTTTGACGAGAAGAAGTTCCGCGAGACCAATCCCCGTGTCCTTGAGCATCAGGAGAAGCGCGACGACCTTCACGCCCGCTACACCGAGGCTATGCAGGGACCCAACCTTGAGGAGCTCAAGCAGATTATTCTCGATGAGGGTATCGTTGATCCTATCAGCGGTACGAAGAACTGGACCGACGTGCGTCAGTTCAACCTGATGTTCTCCACTGAGTTCGGTTCCACAGCCGGTGCCACGAGCAAGGTCTATCTCCGTCCGGAGACCGCCCAGGGTATCTTTGTCAACTTCCTCAACGTGCAGAAGACCACCCGTCAGAAGTTGCCGTTTGGTATCGCACAGATCGGTAAGGCCTTCCGCAACGAGATCGTTGCCCGTCAGTTTGTCTTCCGTATGCGTGAGTTCGAGCAGATGGAGATGCAGTTCTTCTGCCAGCCCGGCACCGAGATGAAGTGGTTTGAATATTGGAAGAAAGCCCGTCTGGCTTGGCATGAGGCACTGGGCATGGGCAACGACAACTACCGTTACCACGACCACGAGAAGCTCGCCTTCTATGCCAACGCAGCCACCGATATTGAGTTCAAGATGCCGTTCGGCTTCAAGGAGGTCGAGGGTATCCACAGCCGTACCAACTACGACCTGAGCCAGCACGAGAAGTTCAGCGGCACGAAGATGCGCTACTTCGATTCTGACACCAATGAGAGCTACGTGCCCTACGACGTGGAAACCTCTATCGGCGTCGACCGTATGTTCCTCAGCGTCATGTGCCACTCTTACGAGGAGGAGAAGCTCGAGAACGGTTCCAGCCGCGTCGTCCTGCACCTGCCGGAGGCTCTGGCACCTATCAAGTGCGCCGTGCTGCCGCTTGTCAATAAGGACGGACTGCCCGAAAAGGCACAGGAGATTGTCAACGACCTGAAGTTCCACTTCACCACACATATCGAGGCCAAGGACTCCATCGGCAAGCGCTATCGCCGTCAGGACGCCATCGGTACACCGTTCTGCGTCACCGTTGACGGACAGACCCTGGAAGACAACACCGTCACGCTGCGCTATCGCGACTCGATGAAGCAGGAGCGTGTGCCCGTGGAGAAGCTGCGCGAGATCATCGAGGACCGCGTGAGCATCACCAGCGTGCTGAAGAAACTCAGTAAGGAGATTGAAAACCTGTAATCAGGTCAAGTCGAACATGTAAAAGGGAATAGTAGAAGATAGACAGTTTTTTATTATAGATGAATACGAAATGCAAAATGATGGGTGTAGTAAAAAGTATGGTAAGATGTTTACCTTTTTACCTTTTTGCCTTTTTACTTTTATCGGCCTGTTCGGAGAATGACGACAATAGTTCGGAGTTTGACGATTGGCAGAGCAAGAACACAACTTACTGGAATGCGCTCTACGCCAAGGCGCAGGACAGCGTCAAGGCTGGCAACACCAGTTGGAAGATCATCAAGAAATGGAGTCTGGAAGATGCATTGCAGTCCAAGAGCACAGATTATATTATCGTCCACGTCAAAGAGAAGGGCACCGGTACGGTCTGTCCCATCTATACCGACACAGTTCGGACGCATTATACCGGCCGGCTGATCCCCTCCGAGAGCTATCCCGACGGCTATCAGTTCGACTCATCCCTGGGCCACGCAATTTCCATGGATGAGGCCACACCGACGAAGTTTGCTGTCAGCTCGGTTGTTGACGGTTTCTCCACGGCTTTGCAAAACATGCATGTCGGTGACCGCTGGGAGGTATATATCCCTTATACCCTTGGCTACGGTGAAAGTGCACAGAGTGCGATCCCTGCCTACTCCACGTTGATCTTCGACATCAAGCTGGCAGCCTTCTATCCCAAGGGACAGAAAGTCCCCGACTGGAAGTAAGCCGATAGCATCTCTTTTGGGCCATGCCCCGAAGCTTTTCTCAGAGTCCTATATATATAATAAGGTGTAGGACGTCGCGGAGAGCTTCGGGGCATGGCCTTTTTTTGTTGTTGTAAACCTTTTCTGCTGCCTTTCTATGGTTGTTTTCGCGTCGTGGTCGTCGGTTGTTGCTGTGCAAACGATTGCCCTGCGTTTCCGTGCTGAAAAGCCGTTGTGTGCGCACACACTTTATTGACATAGGTCAAAAATCCCATATTTTTGCATAAAAACGATGGTGGAATCGTTGCGGCATTGCGGAAATCATCCTACCTTTGCAGCGTCAAAAGGAAAAAGGATGGCCGCAAGGACATCAAGAGATATTTGAAAAGTTGAGAGAAAGATACAAGGTAAGAAGTTCGTCAGGATTAGACGTTAGCAGAAAAAAGTAGAGAGAATACAGGTAGAAGATGATTCAGGACGACAGGTAGAAGATGTTCAGGATAAAAGGATAGGTAGAAGATTAGTTCAGGAAAGGTAAGGTAAGAAGAAAGATTGATTCAGGAAACGTGATAGGTGTTAGTGATAGAGAAAGGTATTAGTAAAAGAAGAAGGTATTAGTAGAGTAGGGTATTAGTGATAGAAGAATAGGTGTTAGTAAGACAGAAGAAGGTAAGGTAGATGTTCCTCAGGTAGAGAAGAAAGATTGAAGAAGTAAGGATGACAGACAGGATGACACGATTCAGGATGACGAAGAAGAAAAGGTAAAGGATTGAGTAATGAAAGATTGGTTTATAGTTTAATAAGAAAGCGAGGTAAAAAGATGTATGTAATGATGATGAGTCTCATGTGTGCAGCAAGTGCTGCCGCATGGATGTGGGCAGAGAACAATGGCATGCGCCTTTAGTTCCCCCACACGATTGAAAAGGAGAATAGCATAGAAAATAGGTATTAACAGATATAACGAGAGCGGTGTTCCAGTATATGGGACACCGCTTTTTGGTTATTTGGCGGATTCTGTGTACCTTTGCAGTATAATCAAAAAGTAGTATGTTCAGCAATAAGAAGAGTGAGGCCTTGTTGGCCAAGATCCGTGAAGGAGCCCCATTGATGGGCAGCGAGAAGCTGCGGCTCATCGTGGAGTTGAGTATTCCTTCCATCCTGGCCCAGATCACCAGCGTGCTGATGTTTTATATCGACGCCTCCATGGTGGGCTCGTTGGGCACCGAGGCCAGTGCGGCTATCGGCTTGGTGGAGCCGGCCTCATGGCTTTTCGGTTCGCTGACGGCTGCCGCGTCGATGGGTTTTGCCGTGCAGGTAGCCCATTTCATTGGTGCCAACGACTTCCGTCAGGCCCGTCGCGTGATGAAGCACGGCTATCTGTTTTGCTTCGTCTTCTCGTTGGTGCTCATGGCTGTGGCCTGTGGCGTGTCCGGTCCGCTGCCCCGTTGGTTAGGTGGCGGCAGTGACATCCAGCGCGACGCCTCGGCCTATTTCCTCATCTTCTCGTTGGCCGCTCCGTTCTTCATGATGGAGAACCTGTCCTCAGCCATGCTCAAGTCGAGCGGCGACATGCGGCGGCCGAGTTCCATCGCCGTGCTGGCCTGTGTTCTCGACGTGGTTTTCAACTTCCTGCTCATCTTCCCTTCGCGCACCATGAACGTGTTGGGTATGGACATCCCACTCTGGGGTGCCGGTCTGCGCGTGGAGGGAGCTGCCTTGGGTACATCGTTGGCCTACGCTGTCACCTCACTGATCCTCGTGTGGTTCAATGTGCGCCGAAGTCCCATCCTGTCCTGGCATCTCGACCGCGAGTGTTTCGTCTGGCAGCCGGAGTATGTGGTGAAAGCCTTGAAGATCAGTGCGCCAATGGCCCTACAATATGTGCTGATGAACGGCGCGCAGATTGTTTCCACGATGATTGTCGCCCCGTTGGGCAATGTCGCCATTGCCGCCAACTCGTTTGCCGTGACTGCCGAGAGTCTGTGCTACATGCCGGGCTACGGCATCGGCGACGCTGCCTCCACGCTTGTCGGCCAGACCTTTGGTGCCGGCCGACGTGATCTCTGCCGTAGCTTTGCTTGGCTGACCATCGGCTTGGGCATGGGCGTGATGGCACTGATGGGCGTGGTGATGTATGTCTTCGCCCCCGAGATGATCGGTTTCCTCACCCCCGTGGTGGCCATCCGCGAGCTGGGAACGCGCGTGCTGCGCATCGAGGCTTTTGCCGAGCCTTTCTTTGCGGCCAGCATTGTGGCCTTCCGTGTCTGCCTCGGCGCCGGCGACACACTCAAACCGGCCGTGATGAACCTCGCCTCGATGTGGTGCGTGCGCTTGACGCTCGCCTATCTCCTGAGTCAGCACTATGGACTTGTAGGCGTGTGGGTGGCTATGGCGCTGGAGCTCACCTTCCGTGGATGCATCTTCCTCGTCCGCATTGCACGCGGGCGGTGGTACTTGAAACCGCAGCCCGCAAAGGCAGAATCATAAGAATATATTTTTCGTTTTAAATAAACACACATGAAAAGACAAATCGTATTGTTGAGTCTGGCACTCGCCTGCACAGGTGCTTTCGCCCAGACTCCCACGTCGGGTATCGACCGCAGAAACCTCGATACCTCGGTGCGTCCCGGTGACGACTTCTATCACTACGCTGCCGGTGGTTGGCTCAAGAGCCATCCCTTGGACGCTGAGCATCCCGAGAACGGAGCATTCATCGACCTTGAGGAACTCAACCAGAAGCGTATCCAGGAACTCATCCTCCAGTATGCCAACCAGCCACAGAAGCAGGGCACGCTCGGGCAGAAGATCGGATCGCTTTACAATCTGATGATGGACAGCGTGCGCCTCAACCGCGAGGGATGGGCTCCGCTGAAGCCGACACTCGCCCGTATCGCTGCCATCAAGAACACACGCGAGTATCAGATCGTCACCGCAGCGCTCGACCGCAATGGCGAGGGCACGATGATGTTTGACATCGGCGTGGACGCTGACCAACGTAACGCCGCATGGAACCTCGTAAACATCGGACAGGGCGGACTCGGACTGGGCACGCGCGACTATTATGTCTCAGATGATCCCGACAAGAAGAAGGTGCTCGAGGCCTACAAAACCTATCTGACTCATCTCTTCCAACTCGTGGGCAACGATGAGGCTAAGGCCAAGAGCAAGATGCAAAAAGTGCTTGACATTGAAACAGAGATCGCCAAGGCCAGCTATGATGAGGTGAAGCTCCGCGATGTCGACGGCAACTATCATAAGATGAGCTATACCGAGCTCGTCGACCAGTTCCCCGGTATCGACTGGGGCAATGTGATGCTGGCCAGTGGCATGCCAGCCATCGACAGCATCGACGTGGCACAGCCGGAACCGATCCACGAGGTGGAGAAGATCTTGGCCGACACGCCGCTTGAGGATCTGAAGACTTATGCTGAGGCTAAGGTCATCAGTGGCGCTTCCAGTCAGCTCAGTGATGCTTTCCGCAAGGAGGCTTTCCAACTCGGTGCCGCGCTGAGTGGTGTCAAGCAGGACCGTCCGCGTTGGAAGCGTGCCGTAGGCTTGGTCAGCAGTACACTCGGTGAGGCTATCGGCAAGCTCTATGTCGAGAAGTACTTCCCAGAGAGCTCCAAGAAAAAGATGCTCGACCTGGTTCACAATCTACAGACGGCGCTCGCGCAGCGCATCGACGCCGCCACTTGGATGGGGCCGGCCACCAAGGCTCAGGCCAAGGACAAGCTTCAGAACTTTATCATCAAGATCGGTTATCCCGACAAGTGGAAAGACTATAGCGGACTGCAGGTGGTGGACTCGCTGAGCCTCTATGAGAATCTGCAGCAAATCTCCCGTTGGGCTACCGACAAATATATCGCCGAGAAGGTCAACAAGAAAGTCGACAAGATGGAGTGGGGCATGACACCGCAGACCATCAACGCCTACTACAACCCGACGACCAACGAGATCTGCTTCCCCGCGGCCATCCTGCAGCCGCCATTCTTCGATCCCAATGCTGACGATGCCGTGAACTATGGTGCCATCGGCGGCGTCATCGGACACGAGATGAGCCATGGCTTTGACGACCAGGGATCGCAGTTTGACAAGAACGGCAACCAGCACGACTGGTGGACAGCACAGGACAAGAAGAACTTCAACGCACGCACAAAGGTGCTGGCCGACAACTTCTCTCACTTCGAGGTGCTTCCTGGCGTGAAGATCAACGGTGAGCAGACCCTCGGCGAGAACATCGGCGACAACGGCGGACTCAACATTGCCTTCACCGCTCTGCAAAACAGCATGAAGCAGCATCCGCTGACCACCATCGATGGCTTCACGCCTGAACAGCGCTTCTTCTTGGCCTGGGGCCGCGTATGGGCATCGAATATGACACCGGAGGTGATCCGCTATCTCATCACCGTCGACGTTCACTCTCCCAACATGGCCCGTGTCAACGCCGCTCTGCCACAGATCGACGCCTGGTACAAGGCCTTTGGTGTGAAGAAGGGCGACAAGTTGTTCTTGCCCAAGAACAAGCGTGCCCACATCTGGTAAGCAATTGCTAAAATCCACTTTTGTTGGATAAACTAACAAAAAACAGCCTCTGAGAATCGATTCTTTGCAACGAAGTGCCCTCTTGGGCGCAATTTTGCGAATTTTGAGAGGTTTTTAGTAAGTTGTTGAAAGTCAGTAGATTGTAAGCATTTGGCAATTTTTTGCCGAAGAAATCGTTGAGATGCTTCGGTCAAAAAGGTACTTTGACTGAAAATTCTCTAGAGAATTTTTGATGAAACGACCTTGATGACCCGGTCATCAAGGCTATTTCATAACGAAAAAAGGGTGATTTGACAATGTCAAATCACCCTTTTCTATGCATAATCAAGCAAAAAGCATGAAAAAACGCTTGGTTTTGCTCTTGACCACTCTCTTTTACTGATGCTCTCATCTCTAGAATGAGAGCTCAGACTGAGGGGCTTTTGTTAAGATATTTTTCGTCTATTCCCAGAGATCCTTAGGCTTTGCCACAGTCTCCCATGGGTTGTCGTCTTGCCAACTGTCGTGAAGATGGACAAAGGCTGAAGCAATATCCGACGCAAACTCGGGCAGAATACTGACGACGACCTGCGCGAGACTTTGACAAAACGGCTCAATGCCTGACGTACTTTCTTGATAGCGTGTGACATTATGTCATACCTTCCGCTATTCCTCCTACCGTTGGCACATGCTTTGTTATTTAAGGGGCGGGCAATTAAGTCCAATAGTTAACATCGAATAATAAATAAAATATATACTATTATGGGAAAGATTATTGGAATCGACTTAGGTACTACCAACAGCTGTGTGGCTGTCTTCGAAGGCAATGAGCCTGTAGTAATCGCTAACTCTGAAGGCAAGCGTACGACGCCGTCTGTTGTGGGCTTCGTCAAGGACGGTGAGCGCAAGATTGGTGATCCGGCAAAGCGTCAGGCTATCACCAACCCTAAGAACACTGTGTACTCCATCAAGCGTTTTATGGGTGAGACCTACGAGCAGAGCCGCAAGGAGGCTGAGCGTGTGCCTTACAACGTGATCAACGACAACGGCTATCCTAAGGTGCAGATCGAGGGTGCAGCACATCCTTATACACCGCAGGAGATCTCCGCTATGATCCTGCAGAAGATGAAGAAGACCGCTGAGGACTATCTCGGCCAGGAGGTCAATGAGGCTGTCATCACCGTGCCTGCTTACTTCTCCGACTCGCAGCGTCAGGCTACCAAGGAGGCTGGGGAGATCGCCGGTCTGAAGGTGCGCCGTATCGTCAACGAGCCTACGGCTGCCGCACTGGCTTACGGTGTCGACAAGGCTAACAAGGATATGAAGATCGCTGTCTTCGACCTTGGTGGTGGTACGTTCGATATCTCTATCCTTGAGTTCGGTGGCGGTGTGTTTGAGGTGCTCGCTACCAATGGTGATACCCACTTAGGCGGTGATGACTTTGATCAGGTGATCATCGACTGGCTGGCCAACGGCTTCAAGGCTGACGAGGGCATCGATCTGACCAAGGATCCTATGGCTATGCAGCGCTTGAAGGAGGCTGCTGAGAAGGCAAAGATTGAGTTGAGCTCTACAACTTCCACTGAGATCAACCTGCCTTATATCTCTGCTGAGGGCGGTGTGCCTAAGCACTTGGTGAAGACACTGACACGTGCTCAGTTCGAGCAGCTCGCTCACGACCTGATCCAGAAGTGTCTGGTACCTTGCCAGAACGCGATCCGCGATGCTAAGCTCTCTACGGGCGACATTGACGAGGTGATCCTCGTGGGTGGTTCCAGCCGTATTCCTGCTGTGCAGACATTGGTGAAGAACTACTTCGGCAAGGAGCCTTCTAAGGGTGTGAACCCCGATGAGGTCGTCGCTGTGGGTGCTGCTATCCAGGGTGCTATCCTCAACAACGAGAAGGGTGCCGGCGACATCGTGCTGCTCGACGTCACTCCGTTGACCCTCGGTATCGAGACCATGGGTGGCGTGATGACCAAGTTGATCGACGCCAACACGACCATTCCTTGCAAGAAGAGCCAAGTCTTCTCTACCGCTGTTGATAACCAGACTGCCGTGACCATTCACGTGCTGCAGGGTGAGCGCCCGATGGCAGCTCAGAACAAGAGCATCGGCCAGTTCAACCTTGAGGGTATCGCACCCGCTCGCCGTGGTGTCCCGCAGATCGAGGTGACCTTCGATATCGATGCCAACGGTATTCTGAATGTCAGCGCTAAGGATAAGGCTACCGGCAAGGAGCAGAAGATTCGCATTGAGGCTTCCAGCGGCTTGAGCCAGGATGAGATCGAGCGCATGAGAGCTGAGGCCAAGGCCAACGAGAATGCTGATAAGCAGGAGCGTGAAAAAGTGGACAAGCTCAACCAGGCAGACTCCATGATCTTCACCACCGAGAACTTCCTCAAGGACAATGCCGACAAGATCCCGGCTGACAAGAAGCCGGCCATCGAGGATGCTCTTAACAAGTTGAAGGATGCTCACAAGGCTGCCGATGTGGCTGCCATCGACACGGCCATGGCAGCTCTGAACACTGCCGTTCAGGATGCTTCGGCTCAGATGTACGGTCAGGGTGGTGCTCAGCCGGGTGCCGGCCAGGACTTCCAGGGTGGCGCAGGCGCTGGTGCAGGCGCAGGTGCCGGTCAGCAGAGCGACTCGAAGAGCGACGACAACATTCAGGACGCCGACTTTGAGGAGGTGAAGTAACCATCATCACTCAGTAAAGCCAAGTAAATTTGTTGCTAATCAATATGGTATCTGCTTGAAAGAGTTAAGTAATGCTTTGACAAAGTAGACCTGTAAAAATAGGAATCCCACGCAACCGTTGTGGTTACGTGGGATTTTCTTGTATCTATCGTGTTTGCCACACAGCTCTCCTTCCTGCATGATATCCAATTGGTTCTTAAAAATCATACATTTATCGCTAAGATCACATTCTTATGCGCACAAGATCTACTGCAAAAACATGTGCAATTGCACCCAAAGTTGCATTAAAAGATCTGAAACGCTTGCTAATACAAGATATTTGCTTTACCTTTGTACCGCAAAAGCAGGTGCAATTACCCCTAAGTATGCAGTTGATATAAATTTCAAAAGTTTTAAGATATGGTTATCAATAGGAAACATTACGTAGATTTGCTCCTGCATAAGCGGTGGAACAGAAAAGTGAAAATCATCACAGGCATACGGCGTTTTATCAAATCATCGAATTATATTCACTTGCAAACTTGCAACGAAGTTGTTAAAATAAAAAAGATATATCAATGAAACAGAAAGTATTATTTATCATATTGAATGAATAACACAGATTGGGAGGGAGCATTTCTCTCCACGGCTCTTCATGTGGGTGTGATACCGGGCGGTGAAATCAAGTACGAAGTGCATACCGTTGCCTCGACATCAGACGCTGTCCGTTCCATCGGAGGTTTCAGAACCTTGCCCGATTATTCTTTCGAGAATATGCCGAAAGATTATGCCGCTTTAGTGCTTTATCGGTGGCAACCGTTGGGACTCACCTGAAGCAGAACTTGTCGTACCATTGGTACAGGAAGCTTTGGATAAAGGTAAAATCATCGGGGCGATATGCAACGGTGCTTCATTCCTCTGTTCACACGGTTTCCTGAACAATGGAAAAGAAAATATGGGAACAGCCTAATTAGCCATCTGCTTTTACGCTGTATTGCTTTTGCTTGCTCTCTTTACCAGACTGTCTCCCATAAGTGAAAAGGCAAAGGTACAGGCATTGTTGCTGGAGCCGTGATATCCTTTATTGCCGTGCCACTAATGGATCATTACATTGTCGGACTGAACAACTTTTCAGAAGAGATACGTTACCGTGATGTACTCGTATTCATCAATGTCGTCTGCTGTTTTTGTGTCATCATGGCTTTCATGATATAATATACCAGGCCGTGAAAAAGAAAACTGATACGTTGGAACAAACAGGCCTAAACTTCAGGCAACACCTTCTCAGAATTGAGCGTTACGCTTGCCTTTTTATTCTGAATAATATTTACCTGCCCATTATATGCAATATCAGATTCTTCATATTTCATATTGGGTCTGGCATAGTACACTTTCAGTTGATAATTGCCAGGTGTCAATTTGCTCATCTTAAAATTGACATCGTATTTACAAATACAATCAGCAAGTTCATCAAGGACATTATGATACACAATCAGGGTAATCTGATTATCCTGGTTGACAATGTTTACATAGATATTTCTCACGGTGCAGTTGGCTGTAACATCTTCAAACGTGCATTGGGCAACACCATCTTTTCCCAACTCAATGCTAAGGATCGCAGGCTTTGCATCATTTTCCAAATAGAAATCAGGACGTGTTTCTGTTGGAGAGAGATTTAACTTACAGGTGGAGTTAGCCACATCGTAGACTCTCAAAGCATCGAGAACAACATTCTCTGATGAACATGCTGATAATGCTATGAGGCAAATTAGGCTATAAAATACTTTTTCTGTGTGGTGATGTTATGACTAAAGAATGTTAATTTACTTGTAATGATCG
>DAWDCC010000037.1:0-31340 GCA_052355365.1 Prevotella sp.
GGTCTGTTCGGGACTTGCACCCGTTAGCCGGTACACATGCTGGTCAAACAAAAATAAAGGGACCGAACTCACGATTGAGTGTCGGTCCCCTTCTACGTTAGTATGTTATGAAAATTTGAGAGAATAGAAACTTCACAGCTTCTTAATGTTGTTTTACTAAACATGATTTTATAGAGAAAGCATAGAAATATCTTATTTAATCATCACCTGTCCCGTGGAGTTTTGCGTGCTTGTCATCGCTCTCGGAACGGAGTCGATGCTCGCGCTGTCGCTCATGGCTACCGATGTGCCTTTTTCTATCTCTGGCTTGGAATAGCCGTCGTAGCTGCTGATCGGGTCTTGGCTTTTCTGAGCAAACGGCACTTGAATGGCATTGCCAAGGGTCAGGACGATGGCGACAATGGCAGCGGCCTTGAAGAGCGGACGCAGGCGCCGGGGCATCGAGACGATGCGTGCCTTGACCACCTTGGGCTCCTCTGTCATGGCGAGGATCTTCTTGTCGAAGTCATCACCGAGCACATCAACCTTAGGCTCTTCGCGCTGGTAGGCGAATAGCGACTGGTAGCGCTTCAAGTCGGCGGGAATGTCGGCCTGACTAAAGAACGCCCGCAAGATGTCTTCCTCTTCCAAGGAAGTCTCGCAGCGCCAATAGCGCTCCAAAAGCTGACTGATATACTTGTAGTCCATCATTGTTCTTGCATTTACACTATAATGACGAGGGGAATGGATAAAAGTTACAGGAGAATTCCATATTTAATCTTTGATAACAATAAAAAAGCCAAATAACGAATGACAGATCAAGGTAAATACAGATTAGTGAAAGATCAAAGCCACGAATCGACATGAATAGCTATCGACCATCATTAGTGAAGATTAGTGCAAAGTGGAGAAGATCTATCCACGAATTGACACGAATCGACACGAATATCTATCAGCCTACATTAGTGGAAATTAGTGCAGATTCGTGGAGAATAAAGCATGAAGCGATGCGAAGCGTTGTATATAAAGATCTTAAGCTTCGTGTGATATGTGGTTCATCTACGTGCCTCGAAGCCATCAATGGCCTGGAAGCGCTGCTTGACGGTCTGGCGGGCTCGGAAGATATTGACCTTGACCTGCTCCTCTGTCATACCAAGCAGGGCTGCGATGTCCCTGTAGGCTTTTCCCTCGAAGTCGCGCAGCTGAATGCATTCCCGCTGCTTCTCAGGCAAGCCGTTGACGATTTCTCGCACAATGCTCACCTGATCCTTCTCGATAGCCTTGTCAGATGGATTGAAGGTATTGTCGGGCTTTTCCACCGGTTTGTCGTCGAGGCTCTCGGTCTGACTGCGTTTGTTCTTCACACTATCCAGTGCCAGGTTGCGGCAAACGGTGAAGCAGAAAGCCTCGATGTTGTCGATTTCCTCCCATGTGTCGCGCTTGTTCCAGACCTTGATGAGTGTTTCCTGCACGACATCCTCGGCCTCTGCGCTGTCGAGCGTGATGCGCAGCGCGAGACGATAGAGCTGATTTTTCAGCGGCAGGATGTCGTTACGGAAATCTATTTTCATTCTCTGGTTTTTCTCTTAACAAGCGTTTCTGTGGTTCATCGGGTGATGACAGTACCCGTGGCTGTGCCGATGCTCTCGGCTCTGGTGATGATGACACGGTCCACACCGGCGTCTACAGCAGCCAGGGCGTTGGTGATCTTAGGGATCATCCCCCCGCTGATTGTGCCATTAGCTACCAGGCGCACAAACTCATCACGGTTGATCGTGCTGATCACGCTGCTCTCGTCATCGGGATCAGCCAGCACGCCCGCCTTCTCAAAGCAGTAGACCAGTGTCGTCGTCGCACCCTCCCGGGCCAAGGCTTTCGCCGTTTCGGCAGCGATGGTGTCGGCATTGGTGTTGAGGATATGCCCCATTCCATCGTGGGTCAGCGGCGCCATGACAGGCGTCAGACCGTCGCGGATCAAACTGAGCAGGCGATGACCGTCGGCCTTGTCCACGTCGCCGACGAAACCATAGTCTACGCCGTCTTTCTTCGGACGCTTATGGCTGTGAATCACATTCATGTCGGCGCCGGTCAGTCCCACGGCATTCACACCACGTGACTGCAACTGCGCCACGATGTTCTTATTGACAAGGCCACCATAGACCATGGTTACCACTTCAAGCATATCGGCGTCGGTGATGCGCCGTCCCTCCACCATCTTGCTCTCTATGCCCAAGGCTGATGCCACCTTGGTGGCGCGACGGCCTCCACCATGCACGAGTACCTTCTGTCCCGGCAGCGCTGCAAAGCGGTCGAGCAACTGGGTCAGGCGCTCCACGTCCTCCACGATGGCACCGCCCACTTTTATGACTGTCACTTGTTCCATTCTCTATACAATAATCAATCATCGCAATTTATCAGCCGTCCCCACGCCTCTGTCTGACACAGAGACCTGGGGGCGGAATCTCAAATCTCACTCCAGATAGGTGTAGCCATAGAGTCCCGAACGGTAGTTGCTGAGGAACTCCTTGCCCTCCTCAAGCGACAGTTTGCCTTGCTTGACGCTCTTGGTGACCCACTGCTCCAGCTGACGGACGAGTTTCTTCGGGTTGTACTGCACATACTCCAGCACCTCCTCGACAGTCTCTCCGTCGATGATCTGATCGATGCTATAGGTACCGTTCTTCACCGAGATGTGCGCGGCGTTGGTGTCACCAAAGAGGTTGTGCATGTCGCCGAGAATTTCCTGATAGGCACCCACGAGGAATACACCTATATAATAAGGCTCATCTTTCTTGAGCGCGTGCACGGGGAGCACATTCGACTGCGTGCCGTTGACGGCGAAGTTGGCCACCTTGCCGTCGCTGTCGCAAGTGATATCCTGCAATGTGCAGTTGCGTGTGGGCCGCTCATTGAGCCGTTCGATCGGCATGATGGGGAAGAGCTGGTCGATACCCCAACAGTCGGGCAGACTCTGGAAAAGCGAGAAGTTGCAGAAATATTTATCGGCCAAGAGTTTGTCGAGGCCGCGCAGCTCATCGGGTACATGCTTCAACGTCTTGGCGATGGAATTGATCTCGTGGCATACGCTCCAGTACATCGACTCCACCTCGGCACGCGTCTTGAGGTCAACCATGCCGTGGGCAAACATGTCGAGACAGTCCTCACGGATCTGGTCAGCGTCGTGCCAGTCCTCGAGCATCGACTTAGGATTGAGGTTGCACCATATATCATAGAGGTCACGCACGAGCTGATGGTCCGACTCCTTGGCCTCAAACTCTTCCGGCATCTCGGGCAGTGAGGCAGCACCGAGAACGTCAAGGATGAGTACAGAGTGGTGGGCTGCCAGTGAACGACCGCTCTCGGTGATGATATTCGGGTGCGGGATGTTGTTGCGGTTGGAGATGTCGGCGAAGGCGTAGACGCAGTCGTTGATATACTCCTGGATGGAGTAGTTGACCGAACTCTCGGAGTTGCTCGAACGGGTACCGTCGTAGTCAACGCCAAGTCCTCCGCCACAGTCGACATACTCGATGTTGTAGCCCATGCGGCGCAGATTGCTGTAGTACTGTGCTGCCTCGGTGAGCGCGTTCTGTATACGGCGGATCTTGGTGATCTGACTGCCGATATGGAAGTGGATCAGACGCACGCTGTCGTACAGTCCCACCTCATCGAGTTTCTTCAAAGCCTGCAAGAGCTCCATTGGCGTCAGTCCGAACTTCGAAGCGTCGCCGCCGCTCTCAGCCCATTTGCCCGATCCTGAGGATGCAAGCTTGATGCGAATGCCGATGTTTGGCTTTACGTTCAGTCGCTTAGCAGTCTTGGCGATGACATCGATCTCGTTGAGTTTCTCCACCACAATGAAGATATGCTTGCCAAGTTTTTGGGCCAACATAGCAAGCTCGATATAGCTTTCGTCCTTATATCCATTGCAGATGATGAGCGAGTCGCTCTTGCACTGCACGGCGATGACGGCGTGAAGCTCTGGCTTGGAACCGGCCTCGAGACCGAGATTGAACTTGCGTCCGTGAGAGATGATTTCGTCGACGACGGGCTGCATCTGGTTGACCTTGACGGGATAAATGATATAGCTCTGTCCCTTGAAGTTGTACTCTTTCTTTGCCTTCTCATAGCACTCAGCCATTTTCTCAATGCGGTTGTCGAGAATATCGGGGAAGCGGAGCAGTACCGGAGGGGTGACATCGCGTAAGGCGAGCTCATCCATAACATCGCGCAAATCGATCTGCGTGTTGTCCTTGCAAGGCGTGACATAGACATCACCCTTCTCGTTTATTCCGAAATAAGAAGTGCCCCAACCATTAATATTGTACAACTCCTTGGAGTCATCGATGGTCCATTTTTTCATCTAATCAGCGTAGTTAATTTTATTGCCGGCTCATGGCAAGCCGAGTTGTTGTTTCAGTTGCTCTACTGTAATCTGTATTTTGTCGAAATTATCCATCAGGCTCACGTCGAGCGTGTGTTTGGCCTTAGTGTAGGAAGGCTCGCGCTGACGGAGTTGCTGCTCTATAAACGTGACGACCTCCTCGGGAGTCTTGTTAAGCAATAGCGGGCGTACGGTCTTTCCCATCTTCAGATGCTGCACGAGCACATCGGTGGTGCACTTAAGATAGACCGACTCTCCCTGCTGATTGATATAGTCCATGTTGTCGAAGAAGCACGGCGTGCCTCCGCCACAACTCAGCACGATATTCTCAAACTCAGCCACTTCGTGGAGCATGTTGCGCTCTACTTTGCGAAAGCCGTCCTCACCCCGTTCGTCAAAGAGTTGCTTGACGGTCTTGCGCATACGGCTTTCTATGTACCAGTCGAGGTCATAAAAGGGCAGACCCAGGTTCTTGGCGAAAGCCTTGCCAACCGTTGTCTTTCCAGAGCCCATGTAGCCCAAAAGGATGATGCGAACAGGTGTTTCCATCAGCTTAAAACGTCTATTTTCTTCTTCTGGCCTTGACCTTTGGCTCTGGCGCGTTCTTGATGATCTCCATACACTCGTCGTAGCTCAAGTCCCCTGCCAGCGCACGGTCGTGGAGACCCTTTTCGATGCGGTAGTTGTTTCCATCGAAAGCGAGGTAAGGGCCAAAGCGTCCTTTGAGCAGCTCCAACCGGTCGTCCTCCTCAAAAGTCTTGATCTCACGCTCACGGTCTTTCAGCCGTTTGGCGAGAATCAGCGAGATGGCATGGTCAAGCGTGACGGTCATCGGATCGTCATCCTTGGGTAGTGACACATATTTCTTGTTGTGCTGAACATAAGGACCAAAGCGTCCGGCACCAATGGTGACGGGCATACCCTCGAACTCTCCGAGCTCCCGTGGCAACTTAAACAGATCCAAAGCCTCTTCGAGCGTGATGGTCTCAATACTCTTATCCTTAGGTATCTGGGCAAAGCGCGGCTTCTCGTCGTCGTCAGCAGTACCGATCTGAGCCAGCGGACCGAACTTTCCAATCTTCACCAGCACGGTTCTGCCTGTCTTAGGATCCTTGCCGAGTATGCGCTCGCCGGCCTTATGCTCAGAGCGCGACTGCATGACCTGGTCGACAGTCTTCTCAAAAGGCTTGTCAAACTTGCTCATCATGTCCTTCCACTCTTCCTTGCCCTCAGCGATCTTATCGAACTGGTTCTCGACCTTCGCCGTGAAGTTGTAGTCCATGATCTCGGGGAAGTTCTGCAAAAGGAAGTCGTTGACCACAATGCCGATGTCGGTGGGGATGAGCTTTCCTTTCTCTGAGCCGGTGAACTCAGTCTTTGTTATCGACTTCACCTGGTTGCCTTTCAAAATGTCAACAGTGAACTTTGTCTCTTTTCCGCCCTTGTCGCCTTTCTCCACATAGTCGCGCTGCTGGATCGTGGAAATCGTCGGCGCGTAAGTAGACGGGCGTCCGATTCCGAGCTCTTCCAGTTTGTGTACGAGGCTGGCTTCGGTATATCGTGCCGGCCCTTGAGAGAAACGTTCCGTAGAGGAAATGCTTTCACGGGAGAGCTGCTCGCCCACTTGCAGTGCGGGTAGGGAAGCAAACTCCTCCGACTGTTCGTCGTCGTCAGTCGACTCTTTATAGACTTTCAGGAATCCGTCGAAGACGATGACCTCACCACGGGCTACGAACTTCTCGGGCTGACCGCTGATATTGATGTTGACCGTGGTCTTCTCGATCTGTGCCTCAGCCATCTGCGAGGCGATAGAGCGCTTCCAGATCAAGTCGTAGAGGCGCTTCTCCTGTGCCGTACCGTCGATAGAGCTGTTCTCCATATGGGTGGGCCGAATGGCCTCGTGGGCTTCCTGCGCACCCTTGGACTGTGTGTGGAAGTTGCGAGGAGAACTATATTGCTCACCATAGAGTTCGGTGATGGCATCCTTACTGCTGTTGATGGCGAGTGCCGAGAGGTTGACGCTGTCGGTACGCATGTAGGTGATGCGTCCATTCTCATAAAGCTGCTGTGCGATGCGCATGGTCTGCGACACGGTGAATCCGAGCTTTCTGGCAGCTTCCTGCTGCAAGGTAGAAGTGGTGAAAGGAGGCGCAGGGGAGCGCTTCAACGGTTTTTTCGACACACTGTCCACAGTGAAGACAGCATCCTTGCAACGGTTGAGGAAGTCGAGCGCCTCATCGTGTGTGGCAAAGCGCTTGTCGAGTTCTGCCTTGACCTCCACACCGAGGCTGTCGCCATTGACGGGCGTGAAGATGGCCGTGACACGGTAGTAAGGCTCACTCTTGAAGGCCTGAATCTCACGCTCACGCTCCACGACAAGTCTGACGGCTACGCTCTGCACACGTCCGGCCGAGAGCGAAGGCTTGACCTTGCGCCACAATACCGGTGAGAGTTTAAAACCGACGATGCGGTCCAGCACGCGTCGGGCCTGCTGAGCATTGACGAGATTCATGTCGAGATGGCGGGGATGCTCGATAGCGTAGAGGATGGCGGGCTTGGTAATCTCATGGAAGACGATACGCGAAGTCTTTTCCTCATCGAGTCCGAGCACTTCACAGAGGTGCCAACTGATGGCTTCTCCCTCGCGATCCTCATCGGATGCGAGCCACACTTTTTTGGCGCCCTTGGCATCTTTCTTGAGTTCTGCTACAACCTTCTTCTTATCCTCTGGTATCTCATAGTCTGGTTCAAACGTCTTTTCGTTGATACTGAGTCCACTTTTCTTTAGGTCTCTGATGTGTCCGTAGGAAGACATCACTTTATAATCCTTGCCGAGGAATTTCTCAATCGTCTTGGCCTTGGCAGGGCTCTCTACAATGACTAAGTTATCTTGCATGCTTGCGTGTAGTTATATAATGTCGGGGACAAAAGTAATAATAACTTTGTCTTACACCTTATTATATATGTATGATTTTAGATTTTTTAAGAGACTCCGATGCAAAAAGTTACATAAATGTAAGTTACATCAATGTAACTTTTCTATTAAAAACTGAATTTACCAGCTTCGAAGTCCTGCTGGAAACGGACCACGGCCCGACGGATGGAGTCCAAGCCAAAGCGTTCAGGACACAGATCTTTCACGGCGACCCACTCATAACTGGCCGCATCGTCGTGTGCCGACAAAGCCGTGAAATCTTCCACACGGCAAAGAAAAAAGAAGTCGAGCGTGTGAACGGTGAAGCCGGAATAGAGATAGGTATTGGGATAACTGAAGAGCAGACGTGAGGAAACGACGGTGAGTCCGGTCTCTTCCTTCACTTCGCGAGCAAGTCCTTGGGCAGCAGTCTCGCCCAAGTCGTAGAAGCCGCCCGGCAAATCGAGCGTGCCCTTGGCGGGATCGCTCTTGCGGGTGATGACGAGCAACTCGTCGCGACTGTTCATAATCAGCGCAGCGTTGGCGGCACTGGGATTGAGGAAATACTCAAAACCACAGTGCCGGCAACGCTTGCTCTTTACCGTGCTGGGCTCAAACTCGGCTGAGCCGCAGACGGGACAATAGCGAAACCTGTCAAGAACGTGCATGATTTTTATTTCGCCAACAGACCTTTGATCTCAGCGTCGAGGTCCTTGACCTGTACATCACGCTTCTGCAACACGTTGTTGCGGTCGATGAGGAAGAAGGTCGGCACGGTCTGCACATTGTACTGTGAGGCGAATTGCGAGTTAGGACCGTCGCCGTCGTGGACACAGATCCATGGCAGGGCAGCCACGCTCTCTTTCCAGAAGTGCTCGTCAGAGTCGAGACTCACCTGATAGATCTCAAAGCCTTGGGCGTGATATTTGTTGTAGAGATCGCGCAGATGCATGACGCGCTCAGTGCTGCCCTTGGCGGCAAACATGTGGAAGTCGAGCATCACCACCTTACCCTTGAGTTGTGTGAGTCGGCGGATGTTGCCTTCACGGTCTGGAAGGGAAATTTCCAGCACACCAGTCGTCTGCACCTTGCTGGGGTCGATCTGTCCCTGAGCCTGCTCGGCCTGGATGATGCGCACATTCTTCATGCCTTGCAGGGCGATGTTATGGAGGTTGGCACCACGCTCGGACTTAGGATAATAGGTATCCCAACTCGTTGCAACGGCGGCGAAGACCTGTACGTCTTCCTTCTTGCTACGCGGATCGAAGATGAGCACCGTCTGATTTCCGATGTTCACCGTTTGGAAGAGCGCGAAATAAGCGTAGGCTTTCATCGGTGCGGTGAAGATATACAGGCGCTTCACCTTATCTTTATAGCTGGCCATCGTCTGCTGGATGGCAGCGTCGACCTGGTCGTAAGACAGGTTGGGATTTTGCTGGATGGCGTTGATGGTAGCCTGCAATCCCAACTGCATCTGCGACAGTTCCTTCATCTTTGAGCAGTCGTCGGAACCTTTCACCTCGTACTGTGCCGACATCGTCGGGTAAGAAGCTTTCACCGTGATGTTCTCTGTGGAGTCAACAGCGATATTGATGATCTGCCGTGCGATACGCAACCGATAGTACTCCGGAGCGTCCGGTGTCTTGCCGTCAAAGGAGAACGATCCGTCCTTGTCGAGTTTCACGGAGTCAACCGTCACCGGCCCGTTGAGGCTCATATTCTCGAAATAGAGCAACGAGTCTTTGGCGTCAGTGATGACACCAGAGACGTGGAATTCCTTTCCCGTGCAAGAGGCAAGCGCCAAAGCGGTAAGAACGATCAGCACCGCCGAGAGTACTTTGTTTGTCTTCATTGTATAATGCGATAACTTGTTTGCTTGGTTTTCAACTTGCAAACTTACATATTTTTTTTGGATTTCACGTCTATTTGCGGAAGAAAATGGCAATATGCAGCACAACGGAAGCTACACGGCCGACAATAGGAAGCCTTGACGCACCCCAAGAAACACAACGAAGCCGCCGGAGAATCTACTTCTCCGGCGGCTTCTGAATGATGATAGAAGGTTTCAATTACTTTATGCAGAAAGTATCATTACTTCTTGCTGAATCCCTCATTACTTCTTGCTAAAGGTCTCATCGAGCAAGGTATAGAAGGCGGGATCCTCGCCGACGACTGTCTTCACAATCTTGCCCTGCGGATCAATGAGGATCTTTGTGGGGAAGCCCTGAATGCCATAAGCATCCAAGATCTGGCGATTGTCGCGTGGACAATAGACGTGGAGCCAAGGCAACTCATGCTTCTGCACGGCAGCTTTCCACTTCTCCTGCGTGTCATTGCAGTCGACGCCGAGGATCTGGAACTTACCCTTATACTTATTGTAGTACTCCTTCATCTCGGGGAAGCCTTTGATGCACCATACACACCAAGAGCCCCAGAAGTCGAGGATCACGTACTGACCACGCAGACTGGAGAGACTCAGCGGTTTGCCGTTGATGTCATTGAGGGTGAAGTCGGGAGCAGCGATACCTGATGCCTGCTTCTTTGCAGCCTCAGCCTCAGCCTTTGCCTCATTTTCCAAAGCGGTCATGAAGCCCGTGTAATAGCTCTTCATGCGACCGTCGCGTACAGCGGGAGAGAGCAACTTCACGGCATCGCGCATCCAGCCCAGTTCACCCATCTGAGGAATCAGATAAGCACAAGCCTCATTGTCGGGATGCTGCTTGATGAAGTTCAGCATTTTGTCGCGCATCTCCTGGCGGAGCAGACCACCTTTCTCCTGATAGACTTTCATCACAGCCTCTTGGCTCTCACCAGCTTTCATGCGTTCCTGCAGGCTGTCGACCAACTGCTGCATGGGCTTCTGGGCTGCCTCCATCATACGGTCCACCTCGTTGAACTGCTGATAGAACTTAGAACCCGTGAGATAATAGTTGGATGTCAGGTCACCACTCATCACGGCGCTCTCGCCCGGAACGGCGATCACCTGGAAACCGGCGCGCTCTGTACCACGCATACTGCCGGGCGTATAGGCACGGATGTCGGTCGGCTCACTCACATGTACCGTAAAGTCGAACTTGCCATTCTTTACCAGTACCGTGTCGGTCTTTGCCTTTTGGTCACCCTGCGGCACGATCACCAGCAGTGTGTCCTTGACTCCCTTGACGTCGCCCTTGAAGTGAACGGCATCACTTGCGGCTTTCTTCTGTGCCATAGCGGGCACGCAGGCCATGGCCATCAGAGCCAGGCTGCACAAAATGCTTTTCATCATATTTGTTTTCAAGTTGTGAATAATATTCTTCTTTATGATCTAAAAGTAACGATTTACCTTATTGAGACGCATTAACAGGCAGAAGAGTTACCTTCTGCCCGTTAAAAAAGCCTTATTTTTTCTTCGGCCGGCGGCGTGCCCAGCCTTCTTCGCTGAAGTCAGGAACCTCGCCGCGCAGCTTAATATTGCGGCTGTCGGCCATCAACTGCTTCCAGTCGTCACGGCCGCGACGGCTGTCATCGTCATGTGCTCTGCTGCTTTGGCGGCCTTTGCCACGTCCACTCTTGCCATAGTTGCGGTCGCCTTTGTCGGCGCCACCGCGACTACCGCGTGCCGAGCGTCCGTGTCCACTCTCGTCGGCATCGTTGCAGCGTACCTCGCGACCTTTGTAGGCAGTGCCGTCCAAAGCGTGCATCACACGCTGGGCATCTTCCTCGGGTACTTCGATATAGCTGAACTTCTGCAGCAGGTCGATATGTCCCACCTCCTGGTGACCGTGGATATGCTTGTTGATAAACTGCATGACCTCACCAGGATAGAAGCCGTCTTGCTTGCCCAAGTTGATGAACAGACGGCGATAGCCGGCCTCTGCCTGACGCGGCCCGCGCTTGCGGTTGCGCGTGTCCTTGCCGCCACGTCCGTTGCGGTCGACCTGTTCCGACTTGTCACGGCCCTTCGTCGTAGGCTTGACAATCTCGGGCGCATTCTTGTAGTAGTCAAGGAACTTGCCAAAGGTGATGCTCACCATCTTCTTGATGATGTCTTCCTTGTCGACATAGTCAAACTGTCGGTTGATCTCAGGCATGTAAGGTGCGATGAGCTCCTCGTCGACATCGGCCTTCATTATGTCGTCCATGGTCTTGAAGAGTTGCTTTTTGCAGATCTCCTCAGGCGTGGGCAGGGTGCCGTCGACAAACTCTTTGCCGATGATCTTCTTGATGTTGCGCACCTTGAACTTCTCGCGCGAGTGGATGATGGAGATGCTCGTTCCTTTCTTGCCGGCGCGTCCGGTACGGCCCGAGCGGTGGGTATAGTTCTCCACATCGTCGGGCAGACCATAGTTGATCACGTGGGTCAGGTCGTCAACATCCAGTCCGCGGGCGGCCACATCAGTGGCTACGAGCAGCTGGGTCAGGTGGTTGCGGAACTTCTGCATGGTCAGATCACGCTGTTGCTGACTCAGGTCGCCATGGAGCGCCTCGGCATTGTAGCCGTCCTTGATGAGCTTATCAGCCACTTCCTGCGTCTCGATCTTCGTACGACAGAAGATGATGGCGTAGATACGGGGATAGAAATCGACAATACGTTTCAGTGCGAGATACTTGTCACGCGCGTTGACCATATAATAGATGTGGTTGACGTTCTCGGCACCTTCGTTGCGCGAGCCGACGACGATCTCCTTGTAGTCGTGGAGATAGTTCTTGGCAATGGCCTCTATCTCCTTGCTCATCGTGGCTGAGAAAAGCAAGGTATTGCGGTCAGCGGGCACGCCCTCAAAGATCTCGTTGATGCTTTCCGAGAAGCCCATGTTGAGCATCTCGTCGGCCTCATCGAGCACGACGTTGTTGACCTGGTCGAGCTGTGCCACGCCACGTTTCATCAGATCGATGAGACGGCCGGGGGTAGCCACGATGATCTGCACGCCGTGACGCAGGGCATGGATCTGTGTCTCGATAGACGCTCCGCCGTAGACGGGCACGATGTGCATGCCGTCGATATACTTGGCGAAAGCGTTGAGGTCATCGGCAATCTGCAAGCACAGCTCACGGGTGGGACTGAGGATGAGGGCCTGGGTCGCTTTGTTGGTGGGGTTGGTCTTCTGCAACACAGGGATGCCGTAAGCGGCGGTCTTGCCTGTTCCTGTCTGTGCCAATGCTATGACATCGTTGCCGTGACCGAGCAAATAAGGGATTACTTCTTCCTGTACAGGCATGGGCTGCTCAAAGCCCAGCTCTTCGATGGCGCGGCGAATCTCTTCGCTGACGCCCAATTCTTCAAATGTCTTCAATCTTTAAACCTTTAAATTTTCAATGACGCATGAGGAATCAATCGCCCTCCCAGCCATTGAAAATCATCGGGCGCTCTTCCTCCATTCGTATAAAAACGATGCAAAGTTACGAAAAAAGCGGCACTTATCTACCGTTTCATGGCTTCTTTTAGGGTTATTTAGATAAATCAAAGAGCAATATCGCCACAGCCAGGCCAAGGCTGCCGTGTCCATGATCGAGTTTTATTGGCATCTCTGTCATGAAATTGTGGACTTGAAAGGTGAGTCGCGATGGGGCGACGAAGTATTTGGTTCGCCAAGAGTTGGTAGATATTCTATAACAAGTACGTTGAAAAACTACAATAGTCCGTTGCAGTCTTAGGAGAATATATTGACAAAGTTCTGTTGTCCCGTCCTTCCAATATAGAGAGCGAGTATCTCTTATAGAGTTTTAGTCGCACACGGATTTACTCAGATTATTTTCTTTCTCATAAGAACAACGGCTTTTCTCCTGTACATACATAATGGGGGCGTAACAGAGAAAGATTTTGTTCTTTCCGCGATCTTTCAGCTTCTATCCATTGCTGATCCTCATCCTTCGCCATATCCAACAGGGCACGCAACGCCAGAGAGCGGTGAGCAAACGGTAACGCCAGTCGATGACCACGACATGACGATGGTGAAGGATAGCCTTGACGATGGCACGCGCCACGGCCTCCGGACTCATCAACAAGGGATAGCGGCGACCGTCGCCAAGCAGAGCGGTACGGACAAAGCCCGGACGGATGTCGGTGAAATGGATGTTTTTGCCTCGCATGTGGGCTTGTTGCTCCAATGCTTCTATGTAGCTTGCGTCGAAGGCCTTGGTAGCACTATAGGCCGGAGCCGCCCCCAAGCCTTTGGTACCAGCGATCGATGACACCACAGCAATATGGCCTTCGCCACGAGCGGCAAAGTAGCGATAAGCTTCACCGACCATACGTGTGAAGCCCAAAGCATTGGTCTGCACCGTCGTCAGCTCCTTGTCGGCATCGAGTGCCATGTTTTGCCAACCCACGCCAGAGACATGAAGATAGAGGCTGATTCCCCCCATTTCATCGATCAACCGGCGCAATTGTGCTTCGCTTCCGGCTTCCGTGATGTCGATGGAGGCATATTTCACCTGACCGGGATATTCCCGGCTCAGCGCAGCCAAAGGCTCGGTGCGCCGTGCGGCCAGCCCCAAATGCCAGCCACGACGGAGCAGCAACCGGGTCACCTCCAGGCCTATGCCCGACGAGGCGCCCATGATCACGGCCGCAGGACCGTGCTTCGCTTCTGTTGTTTCTTTACGGTTTGTCATTGCCTACACCTTATTATATATAAGTGACTGTGCGATTCGCCTGTGCTCACACCTTATTATATATAGGAGTCTGCACCCGTCATTTCCGGAACTTCTTCCCGATGACGGGCAGAGAGCTCAGCGGCAGATCCCTCTTCACGATGAAAGCTACGTCCGCGATCAGCAACAGCGTGTTGACAAGCAAGGCCGGCAACATCGGCAGATAGCGGTTGGAAGCCGTCATGCCCACAAAGAGCACTATGGCAAGCAGCGTGTAGGTGAAGATAGACTTCAACGGATAGGCGATCGGATAGTATTTCTGACCGAAGAAATAGCTCAGTATCATGCTCACCGCATACGAGGCAAAGCCTGCCCACGCACAAGCCCAGTAGCTGAAGCGCGGGATGAAGATGATGTCGAAAGCGATCAATACGACAGCACCGATACCTGAGAACCAGGCACCCCAAATAGTTTTGTCGATAAGCTTATACCAGAAGCTAAGATTGAAGAACACACCGAACATGATCTCAGCGGCCATCACGATCGGCACGATCTCCAGGCCCTCCCAGTAGCTACGACCAATGATATAGCGGATAATGTCCATGTAGGCCACCACGCAGAGGAAGGCGAGAAGGGTGAAGATGATGTAGAACTTCATCACCCGGGCGTAAGTATCCTTATTGTTTTTCTCTTTGGACTGTCCGAAAACAAATGGTTCGTAGGCATAGCGGAAGGCCTGAGTAATCATCACCATGATGGTGGCTATCTTGATGCAGGCGCCATAGATGCCAAGCTGAACACGTGCGTCATGGGCGTTGCCATTGAAAACATAGGGGAAGATGATCTGCGAGGCACACTGGTTGAGCTGTCCGGCCAGTCCCATGACGAGCAGCGGCCAGGTGTAGCGGAGCATGCGCTTGCAGGTAGCCTTGTCAAACGGATTGCCCATCGCCTTGAGTTCCTTGCCCAGCAAGAGCAGGGTGAGCACGGAACCGGAGAGCTCTATCCAGAACACCCACACCACCTCCAAGTCGAAGTTGGCGTCGTAGATGCCGAAGAGATTGACGTGCATGGCAGGCAGCACAATGAGATAGAGCGACACGCCCACGATGTTCACGGCAATACTTACCATCTTCAGCAATGCGAACTTGATGGGTCTGTGGGCATAACGCAGATAGGCGAAGGGGATCGCCGTGAAAGCGTCTATGGCCACGCACACGCCCATGATCATCAGATATTCGGGATGATCGGGATAGCCGATGGCGCTGGCAACAGGATGGATAAACAGCGCCAGCAGCACCACGAAGAGCAGTGAGGTGAAGCCTACGGTGTGGAGCGTGGTGGGATAGACCTTTTTCGGATCCTCGCCGGGCCGGTTCATAAACCGGAAGAAGGTGGTCTCCATGCCGTAGGTCAGAATGATGATGAGCAGGGCGATGTAGGCATAGATGTTGGTGATGATGCCATACTGCCCTCCGGCAGCGTTGAACTTCGCCGTCTCAATAGGTACCAGCAGATAGCCGATGAAACGGGCTGCAATACTGCTCAGGCCGTAAATGGCCGTGTCTTTTGCAAGAGATTTTAAATTCTGCATATTTTCTTGATGAGCTTATGTCGTTTTTAATGTCAGAAAATCTATTTTTCAAAAGAATAGATAAGCAATGGCTATTGCTGCAATGACGCCTGCAAGGTCAGCGAGCAGGCCGCAAGCCACAGCGTGACGTGTGTACTTGATATTGACAGAGCCGAAGTAGACGGCAAGGATATAGAAGGTGGTGTCGGTGGAGCCTTGGAAGATACAGCTCAGACGACCCACGAAGGAGTCGGGACCATAGTTCTTCATCGCCTCTAACATCAGTCCGCGGGCGCCACTGCCAGAAAGCGGCTTCATAAAAGCAGTAGGCAACGCACCCACAAAGTCGGTGTTCAGCCCGCACTGCTTCACCACCCAGGAAATGCCGTCAATGAGCATGTCCATAGCACCTGAGGCACGGAACACGCCAACGGCCACCAAGATGGCAACAAGATAAGGGATGATGCGCACGGCAGTGTGGAAACCTTCTTTAGCGCCCTCGATAAAGGCATCGTAGACATTGATGTGTTTTCTCACGCCCGCAAGGATGAACAGCACGATCACCGTCATCAGGATCAGATTACCGGCTACGGCCGTCACAGAGCCCATCGTGTCCTTGTCCATCTGACCGAAGCCCCAGATGACCAAAGCAACAAAGGCGATGAGTCCGCCCAGGGTAGCCAGCAGGACAGGTTGGAAAAGATTGATGCGCTGACACGCCGCCGTGATAATGATCCCCGCCAACGTGGCCACGCTCGTCGCCAAGAGAATGGGGATGAACACATCGGTGGGTTGCACGGCACCATAACTGGAGCGGAAGGCAAGAATAGTGGTAGGGATGATGGTCAGTCCCGACGTGTTAAGCACCAGAAACATGATCATCGGATTGGTGGCCGTATCCTTCTTTGTGTTCAGCTCCTGCATGCCGGCCATAGCCTTTAAACCCGTCGGCGTGGCGGCATTGTCGAGTCCTAACATGTTGGCAGCAATGTTCATGAAGATAGACCCCATCACGGGATGATTCTTAGGAATATCGGGGAAGAGCTTGGTAAACACCGGACTGAGCAGCCGCGCCAATGCGTTGACGGCGCCAGCCTTCTCTCCTATCTTCATGATACCCAGCCACAAGGCCAGCACGCCGGTCAGTCCCAGCGAGGTTTCGAAAGCAGTCTTCGACGTATCGAACGTGGAGTCCACCATCTTCTGAAAGATCGTGGTGTCGCCCATCAACAATTGTACGCCGCCAAAAATGAAGGCAACGACAAAGAATCCAATCCAAATATAATTGAGTACCATACTATATTTTATGATTCATCTTTTGATCTGCAAAGTTACTAAAAAAAAGCTATATGACCTTTTTTAGTGATTATTATTTGTATAATCTAAAATAAAGTGGTAATTTTGCCAAGGGAACGAAAATGCAAACAATGAAGATTTTCCTTCTTATAAGAAAGAAGTAAGCAGATTTAATGATTATTTATCCGTGAGCAGTATCAACATTGACAGGCGCAGGACGCTCTTAGCTACCATTACACTTTGTGACTTTATCATCGTCAACTTAGTGGCTTGGCTGATTTTCTTAGAATTGGGTTCAGACATACCGGCTTATTTTCACACATACACCCGCATAGTGGTTGCACTCATGAATGTGTCGGTACTGATCAGTGAATTTTTTTTCACAGCATCATCCATTTCCGACTGCTGCGCCTGGCCGACGTGTCCCTTAATGTCTTCCGTCTGACACTAACATTCACGTGTATCTTTACCGTGCTGACGAAGCTCGTCTTCAATGACGTTCCGACCATCTTTTCCGTGTCTTTCTTCTTCAGCGCTTACCTGTCGCTGATGCTTTCGCGCATCTGCGAGCGTGACGTGCTGAACTATCTGCGCAGTCACGGCCACAACGTGCGGCGCGTGCTCTTTGTCGGCGACGATCCGGCGCTGGTCGTGCTGCACAACGAGATGATGGAGAATCCAGAGCTGGGCTACCGTTCGCTGGGCTATTACAGCGACACCACAATCGCCGATTGTCCTGAATCATTGCATTATCTCGGCACGCTGACTCAGATGAACAAAATGATGAACGAGAACGATCGCTCACCACTGAGCCAGTCGGGTATCGACATTGTGTTTTGTAGTCTGCCGCATGAGATGGGCTTTGAGGTAGAGCGTGTCATGCGCTCGTGCGACAAAAATGTGGCTCGTTTCTATTATGTGCCGCGTACGTTTGCCGATTCCAAAATGCGACTCTGCCCGATCCGCATGGGTGAGCACATATTCTTCACTAACCACCGCAGCGCACTCATGCAACCTTATAACCGCATCATCAAGCGCTCGTTTGACTTAGTCGTGAGTCTGACAGCCTGCGCGTTCCTTGCTCCGCTGACGCTGGTCGTCGGCGCTATCATCAAAATACAGAGCCCCGGCCCCATCTTCTTCAAGCAGCAGCGCACAGGCCTCAACGGTAACACTTTCTGGTGCTACAAGTTCCGCTCGATGCACGTTAACAAAGATGCTGACAGCAAGCAAGCCACAGAAAACGACCCACGCAAGTTCCCCTTCGGCAACTTCATCCGGAAATACAATATCGACGAACTGCCCCAGTTCTTCAATGTGCTCATCGACGACATGAGCCTCGTGGGCCCGCGCCCGCACATGCTTGCGCATACGGAGATGTACGGAAAGCTGATCGACAAATACATGGTACGCCACTTCTGCAAGCCCGGTATCACAGGCTGGGCACAGGTCACCGGTTGCCGTGGTGAAACCAAAGAAATTTGGCAGATGGAGGAGCGCATTCAGCGCGACATCTGGTATATGGAGCACTGGAACGTGGGACTGGACTTGAAGATCATAGGCTTGACTGCCCGCTCATTCTTCGTACACGACAAACACGCTTACTAAGCGTCCGTTAACCAGAAACAACAGCGCCCTTGGAGGATTCCCCCTTATTCCCCCTCTAAGGGCGTTGACAGTACAGACAATACCAAAGTCTTTTAAGCTTATTACCAAAGCCATGGTATCAGCATTACCAAACTATGGTAACAGTTTTACCAAAACGCGGTAACACTATTACCAAAGTGTGGTAATCACTTTACAATGCCTCTGTCCGCTACTCATCCTTGTCGGTCCGGAACGGCATCAACGGCAGGTTGGCACAGTTTTTCAGGTTGCCCAACTTGAAATTTCGGAAGCAATAGCGCACATACATCGGCTGCTTCACCTCAGGCGACGTGACGAAGATCGTCTCATTACGGCGGTCCTGTCCTGCCACCCAAAAGTGTCCTGCCACAGCACGATGGAAGACCTTGTCGGCTCCGGCCACTTCGAAGCCTTCGATATCGTCGTAGCGTGAGATGCCACCATAGGTCCTGTCAAGGCTCACATAGCAGGTGTCACCCTCGATGAACATGCTCTTAAACACCGGGCTCTCGCATTTGATGCCCTTAAAGCCATAGTTGCGGTTGAGCGCAAGGAAAGCCAGACGCTCGCCGACAGGCTGTTTCTGGCAGGGGTGGATCTGATTTCTCTCCCAAGGATAGACAAGATCATTGGTGCAGACCAGGGCGCTGTTGGGAATGATGCTGGCCGCACGTTCCTGCTGCTCGCGAAGCAAAGCACCGGAAATGCCGTCGGCACCGTCACCATATATATAAGGAGCAATCTGCACAAAGTAGAATGGGATCTCACCCTCACCGAAGTCGCGGCGCCACTGCTTCACGAGGAGTTTCAACCGGTCGGAATATTCGTTGCCCGGCGCGCCGACATTGGAGCAACCCTGATAGTAGAGGATGCCCTTGACGGTGTAGTTGAGGATGGGGTGGAACGTGCCGTTGCCCCACAACAGCGGGCGCAGATAGTCATAGGGAAACTTCTTCACCATCTTGCTGGAGTCGAGTTCCTCCGTTGTATTTTTCTTCAGATTGTCGGCATCAAGCCAGCTCTCCACACGTGAGCCGCCTTTGTTGGCAAGTATCAAGCCCACCGGCACATTGGCCACGCGGCTTACCTTGCGTGCAAAGAAATAGCCTACGGCGCTGCAGTCATCCACCGTGTTGACGTCCACAGCCTTCCACTGGCAATCTGCATCGTCCTGCGGCTCAGTGCGCATCACACTTGGAATCTTCACAAAATGGATGCCGCGCACCTCAGAAGCCGTGGTCACCACCTCGTTGTAGTCTTTCAGCGGACAATTGTCAAAGCCCCGTACGGGAAACTCCATGTTGCTCTGTCCGGCACATACCCAGACTTCACCGCTGAGCAGTCCCTTGATCGTCGCCTTCTCGCCATCGTCGAAAGTCACCGACAGTGGCGTGTAGCTGGCCTTAGGTGTCTTGACCCTAACGAGCCACTTTCCGTCGCGGCCGGTACGTGCCGTGTAGACATCACTGCTCCACGACACGCTGACGCGCACCGTCTTGCCAGGCTGGTCCCATCCCCACAGGCGGGCTTCGCTCTGCTGCTGCAACACCATGCCATCAGAAATCAAGTGTGGCAGTCTGACCTTCGCCTGCCCCATGAGCGGCAACGCAAGGGCGGCAAGCGATAACAAGAATTGTTTAGTTGTCATTTGTGTTCAATTTAAGTTTCTTCTCTGTTTTTATTAACTCATCCTCCTTATATATATTGTCGATAATATACGAAAAAACACGGCAAGCATTGTGCTCCCCGTGGCTACCCATGAAAACAATATACCTATCTACCTATGAAAATCTATCTACCTAATCCGTTCGTGCGCATGACACACGACAGTTATCTGGTTAAAAATCCTATAAAAAAGAGAGCAATCTCCCGACTCCTCCCTTCCTACAAAAAAACTACCTATATTATTATTACTATACATATTTTGCCTAAACGGCCTGGTGATATATGTTCAATCCTATCGTATCTTATCTGTATCCTATACATGTCTCATTTACGACTGCAAAGGTATAGAATATATTAAAAACCGTGTAATACTATATTTACCAAATGCAATACTATCTTATAAAAAGAATGTCACACATACAATTTTAGATACTATTGTTCCTAAATAAAGCCTTTGATTTCTGATATGAGTCTACCATTGAAACAAAATAAATACGAAAGTACGTGTTTATGTCAAAATTGTATTACTCAGTTTGGGATTAAACTCTTATCTTTGCAGCGGATTTCAACCATACGATTAAAACCATTCAATATGAATGTGGCGGAGGCTGACACTTTCGTGCTCAATCCTTCCGTCAACCTAATAACATAAAGACGACATCAAAAAATGAAGCGACTTTCCCTTCTCTCGTTGATGATCCTGCTGATCAGCATGACAATAGGCGCACAGATCAGAGGCAACAACATCACTGTGACCGTACAGCCCGATCACAACGACTGGAACTATCACGTGGGACAGACTGCACAATTCACAGTCTCTGTTCTCAAGTCGGGCACACCGCTGCCTAACGCACAGATCGACTATGAGGCCGGTCCGGTGATGTACCCTTCTATACATAAGAAAGGTGTCACGCTTAAAGACGGAACGATCCGTCTCAGCGGAAAACTGACCAAGCCCGGCTTCTATCGCGTCAAGGTCACGGCACACGTTGGCGGCAAGGACTACGACGGACTGTGCACAGCAGCCTTTGACCCCGGGAAGCTCGTGCCCGCCACACAATGTCCCGATGACTTCGACGACTTTTGGAGCAAGGCTTTAAAGCAAGCCCGTCAATACGATCTCGACCCGCACCTCACTCCCCTGCCCGACCGCTCAACCAAAGACGTGAATGTCTACGAGGTGAGTTTTGTCAATGACCGGCCCGGCGGACGCATCTTCGGCATCCTCTGTGTGCCGGTGAAACCGGGAAAATATCCTGCTCTGCTCCGCGTGCCGGGTGCCGGCGTTCGCCCGTACAGCGGTGACGTCTACACAGCCTCGCGCGGTGCCATCACGCTGGAAATTGGTATCCACGGCCTGCCCGTGACCCTGCCGCAGCATGTCTATGACGAGATTTTCCGTGGCGGACTCGACAACTATTGGGATACCAATCTCGACAACCCGGATAAGAACTACTACAAGCGTGTCGTCGTCGGAGCCGTGCGCTGCGTCGATTGCATCGCCTCTCTTCCGCAATGGGACGGCCAGCACCTCGGTGTGACGGGCTCAAGCCAGGGCGGTTTCCTCTCGCTCGCCGTAGCTGCTCTCGACAAGCGCGTGAGCTTCATGGGCGCTGTCCACGACGCTATGTGCGACTACGAGAGCGAATTGAAGGGTGTTGCCGGTGGATGGCCACATTACTTCTATCAGGTCAAAAAACCAAGCGAGGTCCGCATCAAAGGAGCCCGCTACTACGACGGCGTCAATTTCGCCCGTCGCGTGACCTGCCCTTGCTGGTTTTCTTTCGGATACAACGACGAGGTGGTGCCACCAACATCGTCCTACGGCACTTACAACATCGTGAAAGCGCCCAAGCATCTCAGCGTCTATCAGCTCACAGGCCACTACTGGTTCCAGGAGCAATGGGACGAGTGGGAAGCATGGCTGCTGAAGATGATGGACATCAAATAATATAGACATATCCTCAAAACACAAAAATATATCATAATGAAGACATCGATCATAACCACATTATTATTGGCCCTGGGCCTCAACTGCGCAGCCTCTCCAGCCACCCAACTCATCCGCCGCTTGGCAAAACTGCAAAAGACCGGAGTGATGGTAGGACATCAGGACGATCCTGTCTATGGCAGCACATGGGAATGGGACAAGGGACGCAGCGACGTGAAGGAAGTCTGTGGCGACTATCCTGCCGTGATGGGTTTTGAGCTCGGTGATTTGGAGATGGGAAAAGCCAAGAATCTCGATGGTGTGCCCTTTGACCGTATGCGTCAGGAAATCAAAGCACAAAACCGCCGCGGCGGTATCGTGGAGATCAGCTGGCACCCCAACAACCCTGTCACCGGAAAGAACGCCTGGGATCCCGAAGGCAAACCAGTCGGAGAAATCCTGCCCGGCGGCAAGCGCTGCAAGGACTTTGCCAAGCGCATGAAGCGTGTGGCCCGCTTCCTGGCTTCCTTGCGCGACGACAAAGGTCAGCCGATTCCCGTCATCTTCCGCCCCTGGCACGAGATGGGCGGCGGCTGGTTCTGGTGGGGAAAGAACAGTTGCACCACCGAGCAATACAAGCAACTCTACATCTATACCTATCAGTTCATGAAGCGCCAAGGCCTCAAGAATCTGGTGTGGGCCTTCTCCCCGAACATGGGCGACGCAAGTCTGGACATCTATTATCCGGGAGATAAATACGTAGATCTGATTGGTGTGGACCTCTACGACTTTGAAGGTAGTGCTGAAAACTACACCAAGAACATTGAGCGCGAGCTGAGCCGGTTGACCGAAATGGGCGAGAAACACCAGAAACTCATCGCCCTGACGGAGACAGGATCGCAGAAACTGCCGATCAAAAACTGGTTCACCACGGTGCTTTGGCCTGCCATCAAGCCCTATCCTCTCTGTTATGTGCTCTTCTGGCGCAACGCCTGGGACAAAGAAAAGGAGATCTATGTACCTTACGCCGGACATTCTGAGGCCAACGACTTCAAGACTTGGGTCGAAGATCCCCGCGTGCTGACCGTCAAGGACATCGCCGAGATCAAATAGCACACACTGCCTTGCAGGCAACATCATAGGCCTTGTCGGCATCATCATGCAGCGAGATCCCTCACGAGCTGCCTTTGGCAAGAACTGAAATAAAGGAAAACATAATATCAACTGATAAAAACCATTCACAAATGACTGATTTCAAAGACCGCGTCGCCAAGTTGCGCGCACACCATGAAGAATTGCTTACCCGCAAGAACGAGCCTCTGGAATGGGGCAACGGCATCTACACACGTTACAAATATCCCATTCTCACTGCTGAGCACACGCCGCTGGAGTGGCGCTACGACTTCAATGAGAAGGATAACCCTTACTTGATGCAGCGCATCATGATGAACGCCACACTCAACAGCGGCGCCATCAAATGGCATGGCAAATACCTGCTTGTCGTGCGTGTGGAGGGTGCAGACCGCAAGAGCTTCTTCGCTGTTGCCGAGAGTCCCAACGGTGTAGACAACTTCCGTTTCTGGCCCGAACCCATCACTATGCCCGAGGATGTGATCCCCGCCACCAACGTCTATGACATGCGTCTCACCGCCCACGAGGACGGATGGATCTACGGTGTGTTCTGCGCTGAGCGTCACGACGACAGCCAGTCCGGCGATCTGAGCGCCGCAACAGCCACAGCCGGTATCGCACGCACAAAGGACCTCGTCAACTGGGAGCGCCTGCCGGATCTGAAATCCAAGAGCCAGCAGCGCAATGTCGTGCTGCATCCTGAGTTTGTCGACGGCAAATACGCCTTCTACACACGTCCTCAGGACGGCTTCATCGACGCTGGTTCCGGCGGTGGTATCGGCTGGGCGCTTGTCGACGACATCGAGCACGCTGAGGTGAAAGAAGAGAAGATCATCAACCTGCGCCACTACCACACCATCATGGAGGTGAAGAACGGTGAGGGTCCCCACCCCATCAAAACCCCTCAGGGATGGCTCCATCTCGCTCACGGTGTACGTGGCTGCGCCAGCGGTCTGCGCTATGTGCTCTACATGTACATGACTGCTCTCGACGATCCCACACGTGTCATTGCCCAGCCAGGCGGTTACTTCCTCGTACCTCAGGGCGAAGAGTATATCGGCGACGTGATGAACGTGGTGTTCGCCAACGGCTGGATCGCTGACGAAGACGGCAAGGTGTTTATCTACTACGCCTCTTCCGACACCCGTATGCACGTAGCCACCTCAACCATCGACAAGCTCGTGGACTACTGCATGCACACGCCCGCTGACGGCTTCGCCACCGGCAAGAGTGTGGAAACCATCAAGAAGCTCATCGCCAAAAACAAAGAAAATCTAAAATAAACAATAAGCGACACAAGCCTTTGTCAGAGCCTAAAAACTCAGACAAAGGCTTCGTCAATGATTCCTTACCAATGGCTAAAATTAAACTATCAGAGAAAATAGGCTATGCACTCGGTGATGCAGCAGCAGGCGGCATCACTTGGAAGATCATGTCCATCGCCTTTCCGCTATTCTTCACCAACGTCTTCGGTCTGACATTCTACGACGCTGCCGTGCTGATGCTGGTGGCGCGTCTCATCGATGTCTTCATCGACCCTGTCATCGGCGTCATCGCTGACCGCACACAGAGCCGCTGGGGCACCTACCGTCCTTGGGTCATCTTCGGTTCCATCCCCTTGGGTGTCATCTTCGCCCTGCTGCTCTATACGCCTGATCTCGGTCCCGTGGGCAAGCGTGTCTATGCCTACTTCTTCTACATATTGATGATGATGGTCTATTCGCTCGTCAACGTACCGTTCGGCTCCCTGCTTGGAGTGATGACCGACGACGACAACGAGAAGAACCAGTTCTCCGCTTTCCGCATGGTAGGCGCCTATGCCATGGGCTTCATCACCCTGCTCTCCTTCCCCTATCTTCAGAAGTTTGTCGGTGGCACTGACCAACATCAGTATGCCGTGCTGGGTTGCTTCTTCGGCGCCCTCGCCGCTGCGGGCACGTTGGCCTGCGGTCTGCTCACCAAGGAACGCCTGAAACCAGTACGTGCCGAGAAGTTCTCGGGCAAGCAGTTTGTGGACTTGGTAAAGAACAAGCCCTGGATCTTCATGACACTGACGGCAGTCTGCACCAACTTCTTCAACGGCTTCCGCTATGCCGTAGCCGGATATATGTTCTCCTACTGCATGGGCGGTGACATCACCGTGGGCAGCCTCATCATCAACTACACGGTGTTTATGGCCTTCGGCGAGGTGACCTGCATGATCTTCGGAGGCCTGTCCCCGGTCTGTACCAAGTGTCTGGGATCCAAGCGCAAAACGTTTATCTTCGCGGCTTTCATCTGCTTTGTGACCTCCGTGATCTTCTTCTTCATCCCGATGAAGCCTTCGTGTATCTGGGTGATGATCGGTGTGACCATCCTCACATCGGCCGGTGTAGGCATCTACTCCCCGCTGTTGTGGTCGATGTATGCCGACGTGGCTGACTATGCGACAAAGAAAAACGGTACCTCCTCCACGGGGCTTATCTTCTCCTCCGGTACCATGGCTCAGAAGTTCGGCACAGCTATCTCCGGCTCACTGATTGCTATGTTCCTCGGTCTGGCCGGTGCCCACATGATCACCGACCAGTTTGGCAACCCCACCATCGACCCACAGTCCATCACCAACTCCGTACTGACGATGGTATGGGCTCTGTTCTCCCTTTTCCCGGCAGCCTTCGCTCTGATCATGATGCTGCTGTCATATCTCTATCCTATTAAGAAATAACCACAATGCAAACGCTCAAGAAAGAAATGAAACAGTGCCTGGAGGACAACATCCTCCGGTACTGGATAGATAAAGTCACCGACAAAGAGCATGGCGGATACTACGGCCGTGTTGACGGACACGACAAGGTGCACTCCGAAGCAGAGAAAGGTGCCATCCTCAACGGACGTATCCTGTGGGCTTTCTCTGCCGCCTACCGCGTGATGAAAAACCAGGAATATCTCGACGCAGCCACCCGCGCAAAGGATTATATCCTCGATCACTTCATCGACAAAGAGTACGGTGGTGTGTACTGGAGCCTCGACTATGAGGGCAAGCCACTCGACACAAAGAAGCAGACCTACGCCATCGGCTTCGTCATCTACGGCCTCAGCGAGTATGCGCGCGCCACGGGCGACAAGCAAGCGCTCGACGCCGCCACCAAGCTCTACCACGACATTGAGGCTCACGCCTACGATGCCGTCAACGGCGGATACGTAGAGGCTCTGACGCGCGAATGGAATCCTATTGCCGACATGCGTCTCTCTGACAAGGACGAGAACGGTGCCAAGACGATGAACACCCATTTGCATGTCATCGAACCTTATACCAACCTCTACCGCGTATGGCCTTCCAAGGAGTTGCACGAGAGCATCCACCGGTTGCTCGACGTCTTCACCGACAAGCTATACAATAAGGAGACTCACCATCTCGACCTCTTCTTCGACAACGAGTGGCACGGCCGCCGCAATGTCGAGAGCTATGGTCATGACATTGAGGCTACCTGGCTGCTGTGGGAAACAGCGCTCGTGCTCGGTGAGGACGACGTGACGGCTAAGCTCGGTCCCATCGTCGTGGACCTCGCCAAAGCCGCTGATGAGGGCCTGCAACCCGACGGATCGATGATCTATGAGCACTGGAAAGACACCGGCAAGACCGACCGTCAGCGCCAGTGGTGGGTGCTCTGCGAAAACGTCATCGGCCACGTCAACCTCTATCAGTACTTCAATGACAAAGATGCGCTGAAGGTGGCTAAGGACTGCTGGGCTTATATCGACAAGCATCTCGTGGACCACGTCAACGGCGAATGGCACTGGGCAATCAGCGACGACAGCCAGATCAACCTCGAAGACGATAAGGCCGGCTTCTGGAAATGCCCTTACCACAACAGCCGCATGTGTTTGGAAATCATTGAACGACAAGTTTAAAGCCCTACAACTATGAACAGTCACGTTTTGCATGAGATTACTCCACTGATGGACAAAGACATCCTCTATATCGTGGAGCGACACAAGAAAGAGTTCACCTACCCCATCCACTGTCATGAGGTCTGTGAGCTGAACTTCGTTGAGAACGCCAAAGGTGTCAGGCGAATCGTGGGCGATAGCAGTGAAGTCATAGGTGACTATGATCTCGTACTCATCAGCAGCAACGAGCTTGAGCACGTTTGGGAGCAAGGCGACTGCCATAGCGACGACATCCGGGAGATTACCGTGCAGTTCGATCTCGGCGATCTCAACGACGGACTACTGACCAAGACACCCTTTGACAACATACGCAAGATGCTCATCGAGGCGCAGAAAGGCATCGCCTTCCCCATCAGCACGATCATCAAGATCTATGATAAACTGGAGAACCTTGGGCACCAGGGCGACAAGTTCGTGGCTACGATACAGTTTCTTGAGATTCTCAACACCCTCGCCTCCAGTGAGGGCATGAGGACTCTGGCCACGACCAGCTATGCCAAAGTGGACATCGAGGACGACAGCCGACGCATTCTCAAGGTGAAGAACTACATCGCTGAGAACTATATGAACGATCTCATGCTCGAAGATCTCTCCGGGATTGCCAACATGAGCAAGAGTTCGTTCAGCCGTTTCTTCAAGCAGCACACGGGCCGCACGCTGAGCGACTACATCATCGACATACGCATGGGCAACGCCACACGCATGCTCATCGACACCAACGAGAGCGTTGGAGAGATCTGCTTCAAGTGCGGATACAACAACATGAGCAACTTCAACCGCATCTTCAAGCGCAAGAAAGGATGCACGCCCAGCGAATTCCGCGAGCAATACAAGAAGGTGAGGATCATCATCTGACAATGTTCGCTATCACAGAAAAAGGCAAAAGCGCTGTTTGTCAGCCTAACGCACTGACAGACAGTGCTTTTCTTCTTGTTATTCATTCTGTCTATCACACCATAGAAAAAGGCTGTTGCAACAGTGGAAATAATCCCCTATCTTTGCACCAGAGAAAAGAAAACAAGATTATCAACCACAAAAAACACATAACATTATGAAGACTCTGAATTTCACCGGACTCAACAGCGAGTTCACTCTCAACGTCGTTAACGCTCTGGCTCAACTGCTCGCAGACTTCCAGATTCACTACACCAACCTGCGCAACCTCCACTGGAACGTACGCGGACATGGCTTCTTCATCATGCACGAGAAATACGAGGAACTCTACGATGATGCTGCCGCTAAAATCGATGAGATCGCTGAACGCATCCTCCAACTCGACGGTACCCCCGAGAGCCGTTTCTCTGCTTACCTCAAGGTGGCTAAGGTACAGGAACTCGAAGTGCCCGAAACAGGCTGCAACGCAGTGGAGTATGTCCTCGACACACTGAAGATACTCATTGCTCAAGAGCGCGAGGTACTCCGCCTGGCTGCCGACGCCGGCGACGAGGTCACTGTGGCACTGATGAGCGACTACCTCAAAGAGCAGGAGAAGACCGTTTGGATGCTCGTAGCCTTCAACTCGCCCAAATGCGCAAAATGACACAAAGGCGACGGCTCTCAAGCCTCACATAGCATACTACACATAGAGAATTGATTCATCCTTTATCGCCGCATTGACAAAGATTTCCCTCCCGGAAATTTGCCGATGCGGCATTTTTCATGTAAAAAAGCCGCAGATTATGCGGCGTTATTCCAGTGTCACAAACGCAACGCACCCCCATATCAGCCTAAAGCGATATGGGGGCGCTTATATATAATAAGGTGTAGAGGACGCAACACGTTGAGATGTGAGTTCTCTACGCCAAAATTGCAGATTAATCTACATCGTTGTTGTGATCGAGCTTGTCGCTGAAATCCTTAGGAGCCTCAGCATTGTCGTGGTGCTCAAAGCGACGGGGGCGACGCTCGCCGCCGTTGTTGCCGCCTTCGCGACGTGGACGACGCTCACCACGATCGCCACGCTCGCCACGTGGACGACGCTCACGCTCGACATAGCCCTCAGGTTTGTCGATGAGCACACGGTGAGAAAGCTTATACTTACCGGTCTTAGGATCGATCTCGAGCAGCTTCACCTTGATCTTGTCACCTTCCTTGATGCCAGCCTCCTCGACAGTCTCGAGGCGCCTCCAAGCGATCTCAGAGATGTGGAGCAGGCCTTCCTTGCCCGGCAGGATCTCTACGAAGCAGCCATAAGGCATGATGCTCTTCACTGTACCCTCGTAGACCTCACCGACCTCCGGCACAGCCACGATAGCCTTGATCTTGGCCAGAGCAGCATCGATACTCTCCTTGTTAGGAGCAGACACCTGCACCTTGCCCACGCCGTCGGCCTCGTCGATGGTGATGGTAGCACCCGTGTCTTCCTGCATCTGCTGAATGATCTTTCCGCCCGGGCCAATGACAGCACCGATGAATTCCTTAGGAATGGTAAGGGCAACGATGCGGGGCACCTGAGGCTTCAGATCCTTGCGGGGCTCAGAGATGGTCTTCATCATCTCGTTCATGATATGCTCACGACCGGCCTTAGCCTGCATGAGGGCTTTCTCCAGGATCTCGAATGGCAGACCGTCGCACTTGATATCCATCTGAGTAGCGGTCAGACCGTCCTTTGTACCCGTTGTCTTGAAGTCCATATCACCGAGGTGGTCCTCGTCACCGAGGATATCGCTCAGGACAGCATAGCCTTCCTCACCGGGGTTGTGGATAAGACCCATGGCAATACCAGCCACCGGCTTCTTCATAGGAACACCGGCATCCATCAGTGCCAGCGTACCGGCACAGGTAGTAGCCATAGAGGAAGAGCCGTTAGACTCGAGCACCTGGCTCACCAGACGCACGGTGTAAGGGAAGTCCTCAGGAATCTGGCCCTTCAGCGCACGCCATGCCAAGTGGCCGTGGCCAATCTCGCGACGGCCTACGCCGCGCTGTGCCTTAGCCTCACCGGTGCAGAACGGTGGGAAGTTATAGTGGAGCAGGAAACGCTGATAGCCGCGGTTGAGCACACCGTCGACCATCTTTTCGTCGAGCTTTGTACCGAGCGTACAGGTAGTGAGCGACATGGTCTCACCACGCTGGAAAATGGCAGATCCGTGAGGCATGGGCAGCGGAGACACCTCGCACCAGATAGGACGGATATCGGTAGTGCCACGGCCGTCCATACGCAGACCCTCGTCGAGGATGCAACGGCGCATAGCGTCACGCATCACGTCGGCATAGTAGCGGGTAGCCTCAGCGTGCTTCTCCTCGAGATCCTCCTCAGAGAGATCCGTGTGGGCAGCGTCATACTTCTCCAAGAAGTCAGCGAGCACCTTGTCATAGGCGTCGTTGCGCTCCTGCTTAGGCAGTGCCTTGTGGTTGATCTCGTAGCAGGGCTTATAGAGTTCGTCCTTGATCTGCCGACGCAGGTCTTCGTCGTTGATCTCATCATCGTACTCGCGCTTCTTGTCAGTACCGAGTTCTTTGGCCAGCTCGTCCTGGAGCTCGCACATCGGCTTGATAGCAGCGTGAGCAGCCTTGAGGGCGTCAATAAGATCTTTCTCCTGAACCTCTTTCATCTCGCCTTCCACCATCATGATGTTGTCCTTGGTAGCACCGACCATCAAGTCCATGTCGGCGTCAGCCATCTGCTGGAAGGTGGGGTTGATCACGTACTCACCGTTGATGCGAGCCACGCGAACCTCGGAGATTGTATAGTCAAAAGGAATGTCAGAGCAAGCCATAGCTGCGGATGCGGCAAAACCTGCCAGTGCGTCGGGCTGGTCTACGCCGTCGGCGGAGAGCAACATCACCTGCACATACACCTCGCAGTGATAGTCAGAAGGGAAGAGAGGGCGCAGGGCACGGTCTACCAGACGGGAGACGAGGATCTCCTCATCGCTGGCTTTACCCTCACGCTTAGTGAATCCGCCCGGGAAACGGCCTGCAGCACTGTACTGCTCACGATAGTCTACTTGCAAAGGCATGAAATCTGTTCCCGGAACTGCCTCTTTGGCTGCGCAAACGGTAGCAAGCAGCACAGTGTTGCCCATACGCAGGACAGCAGCGCCATCGGCTTGCTTCGCAACCTTTCCGGTTTCAATTGAGATGGTTCTTCCATCTGGCAATTGAACGGTTTTTGTAATTACGTTCATCTAAAATCTAAAAAACTTCGTTTTTGTACAAACATCAAAATAAATCGTGCAAATATACCTTTTTTATAGGACATAAGCAAATCACAGCGCGGAAATTTATTCTTTTTTATTAATGTCTTCCTCACTTTGCTGAAATTGCCGCAATACAAAGAAGAATCGAGTAGGAGGTAAACACTAATCATAGGTGCTTATCTCCTACTTTCGTG
>DAWDCC010000038.1:0-31324 GCA_052355365.1 Prevotella sp.
TTTGCAAAGCAGCAGAGAAGCTAAAAGTTTTAGCGGACACCAATAATATATAATAGGTGGCAAGAAGATCGTGAAATAACGACAATACAAGAGACCGCTGCACAAGATTAAAAAAGCCGCTGCACAAGATGTGCATCGGCTTTTTTTGTTTTTCCTTCCACTTGGTGGACGCTGCACAGCAACGTCTTACAAAACTAAGTGGTTGATTACTGCAAGGGGTCAATTACTTGCCTGACAGGCATTCTGAAAGGGAAGCGGGGGAACCAATTACTTCCCTTGCACTACTGCGAGGGAAGCTGAGGATCAATTACTTGCCTTGCAGGCCTTCAGCAAAACCGGCGTAGGCAGGTTTTCGCACATAGTCACCGTTCCAAAGGCCGATAGGCTCATCGGCACGCCAGCCACTGCCCTTCGGGCTGTCAGTGGGAGCCCATACACAGATACCGTACTGCTGAGCCACAGGGATGATCTCCAAGTATTCCTCCACAATGAACTTATAGTACTCAGCCATGCGTTTGTGCATCTCAGGAGTGACGTCTGCGGTGTTCACCGTCTTGTGATTAGTATCCTGCACGCCCATGTCGAGCTCAGAGATACGCACGAGCTTACCCGTAGCAGCCAAGAGTTTGAGCATGTTGACATAAGCATCCTCGTTAGCCTGCTGCACTTTCGGATCCATGCTGCACGTGACGTGCATCTGCGAACCGATACCGTCGATCTTCGTCACGCCGTCGCTCTCCCAGTACTTGATCATCTCTATGAGGCCCTTGCACTTAGCGTTCTGGTTATAGGCAGCCTCCAGGTTATAGTCATTGATGAAGAGTTTCAAGTTGACCGAGTCGCCGGCAGCCTTACGAGCCAGGCGGATGACCGTACGGACATAGTCCTTGCCGAGATGATCCTGCCAATAGAAGTTCTCCTTGGCACTACCGTCGCGTCCTGCCGTCTTCAGTTCATAAGGAGCAGCGTCGCTCATCGGCTCGTTGACAGCGTCCCAAGCTTTGACCTTACCGTCGCAGGTTTTCATCATGCCCGAGATGAAGTTGTTGAGCGCCCACGTCAGCGTGTCTTTCTTCTGTTGCTCTGTCATACCGCCGGCATCAGCGCCCTGGTCGGGATCGTTGACGATGTTGAGCGTATAGCTGTGCCACGACGGTTTTGACCATCCGTCCATCGTGCCGTTCTCAAACGAGCCTTCACCAATCAGGTTATTGCCGTCAGGATCGAGCAACTGCACGTCGTCCATCCATATCTCGCCGCCGAACGTACCCAACTCAAAGCGAATCTGTTTGATCGCTTGCTTGGCCTCAAACGACGCATTGATATTGGTCCACTGCGTGGTAGCGTCGAAAGATGGTGTCGGCCAATACTGTGTGGAAGCACCTTGCGGCCACACGGTGACATGATAATCAGAAGTAGCTTTCACGCGCATTTTCAATGTATAGGTCTTACCGCTTTCCAATTCTTTGGTAGGATTGACATAGAGCTCCCAGTCCCATTGGTTGGTCTTTGCCTCAGGAATATTGACATGCAGCACATGCTTGGCGGCGTTGGGATCCGTGATCAGTCCGTTGAGATAAGCTACCTGCTGCTGCGAGTGCCAGCAGAGCGTGTGTCCGTAAACACTCAGTCCTGCCTGGGTAGCATTCTTCACAAAAGCCTGCACGGTACTGAAGTCCATGGATCCATCGGACTTCACCACGGAGGCATACTTGAAAGCATTGCCAGTGACCACCTCCTTGAAGTTGGCTTTGTCAAAAGCGTAGACTTTTCCTTGCTCATTGAAGGGCGCAGCAGAAGTGCCGCCACCGAGGATGAAGTTGGGATATTTCACGGTGTCCACATATTCTTTCAGTGGAGCCAGCGCATTGAGGCTGTCCTGTGCCAACAGGCTTGCAGGCTCATCGGTGCTGAATCCCGGCACATTGTCGTCGGCGCAGGCTGAGAGCATCAGTGCTGCCGCCGCGATGAATAATATAGATTTGTTCATAGTCAGGTCTGAATAATTTACTTGGTAGAGAAAGTCTGCATCTTATTGCCGCGTGTCTGCATCACCAGTTTCTCGTCATAGTCCTTGACGAGTGTCTTGGTCTGTCCACCGTCGGTGTACTTATAAGTGATGGTGTACTTCACTTCAAAGAGGTCACGGTCTTTGTCACCCCATTTCTTTGAAGTATCTTTCTTAGCGCCGAGCGATGTCCACTTGCCGCTACCCGTCACCGTGCAGTCCTGCGATGTGGTGGAGAAAGTCACCGTGCCGTCGTTGCCAACCGTCATGACTACAGTGCCGCCGAGTGTTTTCTCCTTCCCGTCAACCTTTACCACCTCAGAATGAGGATAAGACACCTGGCTCATCGACAGCGTAGTCAGCGTCACGACGCTGCCGTCGTTGGTAACAATCCAGTTTCCGGCATAGGGATTCTTATAGGTGATGGCATAGAGCGTGTAGTCCTGACCCTTCAGGATAGAGTCTTCGGCAGACACGATGCGTACAGGCAGCACATAGGTCACCTCCGTCGACTTGGGATCAGCGAAGAAGGCATCGGTGAGATGCACGTTGACCTTACCGCGGACCTCGCCTGCAGGGATGGTCACGTCGGTCGATTCCAGCTCATAGTAGTTCTGCGGCATAGCCAAGACGGGCTTGCCCGTATTGGCAAACGACGCACCGTTGATACCGTCGAACGTCAGGTTGCCGACGAGACTGTTGTCCACGGCAATCTTCACGTGGCGGTTCTTGCTGTTTTTCCAGACGCCACCGACGACCACCTGCAACTGGCACTCATGCTGATTGTCGAGGTTGTTGGGGAAAGCATCATCCTCGCCGAGGGTGATGGTACGTATCGGATTCTGCTGTGCGAAGTAGACTGTCTGGTAGTCATAGTCGTCAAATTCCTTGTCGCCATTCTCGCAGGAGGCAAAGCCTAAAGCGAGCGTCAATGGCAAGGCGAGCGTCGCCAGCATTTTCAAAGTCTTGTTCATCATCATATTTAATAATTCCAGAATGGTTTGAAGGATGTTGTAGAATAATCTTGTTTTTGTCCCTTGCCCGCTCACTCCTATATATAATAAGGTGTGAGCGGAGCGGGGGATGAGCTTTACCAGCCCTTATTTTGTTTCAATTCCGTGAATTTCAGTACCTCGGAATAGGGAATCGGCCCATAGTACATATAATCCTTATAGTCGCGGTCCTCCACGTCAACGGGAGTATAGACCTTATTGCCGTCTTTGTCGGCAGTGATATTCATACCCTTAGCCTCAACGGTGATAGAAGCCTTCCAGCGACGGAGATCCCAGAAGCGGAAGCCTTCGAAGGAGAGCTCGATGCGGCGCTCGTTGCGGATGAGCTCACGCATCTTGTCCTTGGACTGTGCACACTCGTCGAGATAGCTGTCATCGGTGATGCCGGCACGATGGCGGATCGCCTTGATGATGTCGTAGGCCGAGTAGCTGTGCGTGCCAGTACCTTTCGGGCCGTAAGCCTCGTTGGCAGCCTCAGCGTAGTTGAGAAAGATCTCGGTGTAGCGGATACGCGGTGTGTAGTGATACTGTTTGCTGTTGACCTTCGGATCAAGGTTGATATCCTGGCGGAGCAGCTTGCGCAGATAGTAACCTGTGCGTGTGGAGCTGCCCACTTCCGTATTGATACCATCCTTACCTGATCCTACCTCGGTATTGATCTTGGTGTTGTTCACACCAACCTGTCCGCCGTCAACAACCACATAGGCCGTCAGACGCGGGTCACGGTTGGCATAAGGATTCTTGGCATCGTAGCCACTGCGCGGGTCAGTGATGGGGTATCCATTGGCTGTGGGAAAGGCATCCACAAAGTTCTGTGTAGGGTTGATGCGACCCTTGCCATAGAGCGAAGGAGGATAGTTGTCGGTCTCCCAGTCGTTGTTCTGCGATTTCTCACCGCGCCACATCACCTCTTTGGGGTTAGCGCCGTTGGAGAGCGCGTCGATCTCACTGCCGTTGGCATACCATGTCCATCCGTTGGGATCCATGCCGCTGATGCCGCCGATGGCGTCGAGCACCTGCGCAGCGTAGTCAGCAGCCTGCTGATAGTTGGTGCCGGAAGCAGCCGAGAAAGCCGGACTGGCAGCGAGCAGAGCAGCCTTGGAGCGGAAAGCCTTGACGATGGAAGCATCCATACGTCCGTTGAACTTCACGCCAAAGACGCGGTTCATGCGGTCCACATCAGCACCCATTTTCTTGTAATAAGCCGGAATGCTGGCGTCGGAGGTGATGTCGACATACTTGTCGGGCAGCAGGGCGAGTGCAGAGTCGCAGTCGGCGTAGAAAGCCTTCATGCACTCCTCAAAGGTATTGCGCGGCACGTTGAAGTTGCTGGAAGCACCCTCCGGCGTGGTGATGACAGGCACACCGAGGAGCTGTCCGCTCTCGTCGTATCCGGCATGAGCCTGGAGCAGATAGTACATAAACATGGCACGCATGCCAAAGGCCTCACCCTTCTCACGACAAGCATAGAGACGACGGGCCACGTCATCATCAGCCCAGTGCACACCGTCGACACGACTGAGGAAGAGATTGACATACATGATACCGGCCCGGCAGTCACGCCAGCGCTCCGTGGGGTTGTTGTTTGAGGTCCAGGTACCACCGGCGAGCTTGCGCCAGTTGTTGGTAGCGTCGTTGCTCACGGCATCGTCTGTGCCCACCTCGCTGAAGGGAAAGCTGCCGCAAGGAATGCGCGTGTAGGCATTGCCCAGCACACCTTCGGCGTAGGACGCGTTCTTGTCCATGTAGTCAATGCCGAGGTTGTTCTCCTTGGCGGGCTCAAAGAGGTCGTCGCAGGAAGTGAGCGTCAGACCGAGGGCCGCCACGAGAAAGAGATATTTATATTTTCTTGTTTTCATGATGACAGAAGAATTAGAAGTTAACCTTTGCACCGAGATTATAGAAACGGACCTGCGGGAACGACCCCACGTTGGTCTCCATGTATTTCCGCTCGCCGGAGATGGTGAGCAGATTGCTGCCGCTGAGATAGACGCTCAGTCCTTTGACCCACTTGCCTTGAAAGAGATTCTCAGGCAGGTCGTAGGTCAGCTGCACCTTGTTCAGTCTCACTGCATCGGTCTTGTAGGTCCAGAAATCAGAGGTCACGAAGTTGAGCTCACCACCCTCAGTAGTCAACCGGGGATAGGTGGCTGTGGTGGCGGTCTCAGGTGTCCAGCGTCCGAGCACTACATCACTGTACTTACTGTCGCCGTAGCACCATTCATAGCTGTTGTTCTTCACACCCATGCCACCAAAGTTGCCGGTCCAGTTCATGAAGAAGGTAAAGCCTTTGTACTTCGCAGTGAAGTGAAATCCGAGATAGAAGTTTGGAGTCCAGTGCCCAAGAACGACCTGGTCACGGCTGTCGATCAGTCCGTCACCGTTCATGTCCTGGTATTTCAGATCACCGGGCTTGGTGTTGCTGTTGATGACAGCCACGCCGTCCTTGTATCCGGTGATCTTTCCGTCAGCACCGCGCACCACATCGTCCTCAGTGATGAAGCCTAAGCAGCGATAGCCGCGGAGCGCGTCGATGCGGGCGCCTTCGCTCTTCTGCCAGTCATACTCCACATTCTCACTCACCTTGGTGTTCTTCGATGTGTAGGTCATGCCGGTGATGCCACCGCTGAGATCCACGTCGCCGACCTGCTTATGCACGTCGATGGTGAAGTCGAAGCCACTGCGGCGCTGCGCGTTGTAGTTGATATACGGCAGGAACGTCGACACGGGATAATAGGTATGGAAATAGCTCGGGTAGAGCGTCTCCGGCGTGATGAGCAGTCCGTCGAACTTCACGTTGTAGTAGTTGGCGTTGAGTCGGACGAGTCCCTTGCCGAAAGAAGCATCGAGCCCGAAGCGCAGTTCCTTACGCTTGACAAAGCCCAGGTCTTTGTTACCGCCACGCTGAGAGTCGGAAGTCTGCATAGCGTTGGCGCTCTCACTCCATCCCCACCAGGTACCGGTGGCGGTGAACACATCGTCGTACATATAGTATTTCTCGATGTCGAGATCCTCGTTGATGACGCCGTAGGAGGCGTTGATCTTCAAGTCATCGAGCCACGACTCTGTCGGCTTCATCCATTTCTCACGGCTCACGCGCCAGGCAATGGCACCCACAGGCGAGAGGGCTTCACGATGTCCCGCAGCCAGCTTGGCTGAGTGAATGACAGCCATGGCCAGATTGGCGTAGTAGCGGCGGTCGTAGTTATAGTCTACGTTCAGTCCGAGGTTGGCGTTGCTTGTGCGGTGATATTCTCCCGTGGTAGTCATCTGATAGCCATGGGCCAGTAACGTAGCGTCTACAGCATGCAGTCCAAACTGTCGATTGTAGTCAAACTGACCGGAGAAGAAGATGGTCTGCGCCGTTCTGGAGTCACTCACCGTCTTTGTGCCCGTGTGCTTATCTATGCCGTATTTTTTCAGTCCGATGATTTCATCCTTGCCATTCATGTTTGTCCAGACGGGCTCATAGGTGGAATAGTCGTTCTGTATACTACTATTATACGATGTAGCGTAGTCGATGGCAGCATGTGTCTTGAAGCTCAGTCCTTGGAGCACTTTGTCAAGATTGAAGTTGATGCCTGCGTCGAACTGCAGCTGACGGCTGGTATAGGTGTTGTATCCGGCCGCATACATGGCGGCAAAAGGATTGGTCTGCTGGCTCTGCGTACCACCAAGCATATACTTTCCGTCAACGACATAGTTGCTGTTGGCGATCATCTTCTGCATCTCCTGCACGTCGGGATTCATCAGATCGATGGGGATGAGCGGTGTGAGCGGATACTGGCTTGTGGGCCGCAGAGAGGCACTCTTGCCCCAGTAATTGCTGCGGTCGGTGCGCAGGTCATAGAAGGTGGCGTTGGCATCTACCCAACCTGTGATCCAATCGTTGAGCTTCAGGTCGATGTTACCCCGCACGTTGAGTCGGTTGGTATGGTTGTGCTTACCCTCGCCGAACTTGATGAGGTCGCCGATATGATACAGTCCGATGTTGGCATAGAAGTGTGCGAACTTGCCGCCGCCCTCAAACTCAGCGTTGCCGTCGTAGCGTGTGTAGGCTTTCTTGAGGTAGTCTTTTGAGAAGAAGTCGATGCTGGGATAGCGATAGGGATTGCGTCCCGAGGCATAGTTGTAGATGTCCTCGTCAGTGTATACCGGACTCTTGCCGTCGTTGGCCAAGGCCTCGTTGTAGAGACTCATGTACTGAGCGGCACCGAGATAAGTAGGATACTCTTTCGGCGTAAAGAGACTGACATTGCCGCGAACGCTGACTTTCAGTCCGTCGGTGCGTCCACGCTTGGTGGTAATCAGCACGGCACCCTTGGCAGCCCGGCTGCCGTAGAGGGCCACGGCACTGGCCGACTTGAGGAAGGTGATCTGCTCGATCTCGGTGGGCAGCACGTTGTTGGCGTCACGGGGCACACCGTCGACGATCACGAGGGCATCGCCCATGTTCCACAACTGCCCCGTGTAGCCACCGGCATAGGCCTGAAGTGCGTCAAGGCTGTAGGTATTATAGTTTTTTGTAGTGAGGTCTTTCATGTCGATGGCAGACACACCACCCATCAGTTCCGACTTTGCCTTGGAGCCGAAAGCCACGTTGACCTGTGTGGAGTCGGCAACGGTCTGTCCGAGAGCCGTAGCAGACATGGCAAGCATGGCGAACGTCAGAACATTTGTCTTATATGTTTTTGGATTATTCATTGAACGCTAAGGTTTGAAGTTTTACCTTTTTACTTTTTTACCCTTTTACTTATTTACCTTTTCAAAAGGGTTTACCATCCTGGGTTCTGCTTAAACTCTGGGTAGATGCTCACGTCGCTCTTCTTCAGCGGCAGCCAGTAGTGCTTCTCCGAGAAGTTGCGTGTGAGGATGACTTTCTGTGTGAAGCCCGACACCTCGTTGTTCTCCGGGTGCTCGAGGTCACATTTCACGCGCTTGAACTCCTGTGAGGTCTTGATGGTGTAAGGATACTTGTCGAGGAGAAGCCAGCGGCGCAGGTCGTTGAAGCGGTGGCCCTCATAGGACAGTTCCACGGCACGCTCACGGCGAATCTCGCTCATGAAGCCATCGAGAGAAGAAGCGTATTTGGCAGCCACAGGGTCTACGTCGGCACGGGCACGCACCTTGTTGACAGCCTCCAGAGCCGTCAGCGGGCACTGTCCCACCTTTGCGTTTGCCGAGCCCATGGCCTCTGCGGCAGCCTCGGCATACATCAGATAGACATCGCTCAGGCGCATCCATGGAAGATGGATCAGGAAGTGGTGGCTCCAGCCATAGCCGTCGTCGAGTTTGTTGCAGCTGTTGTCAATGAACTTATAGAGCAGATAGCCCGTACGGCTGCCCTTGTCGACACTGCGGTACATGCCTCCTGTCTGCAGGTCGGCGTAGCGGATGGACTTAGCGGGATCAGCACTGATTTCCTCTGCTGTGTGCACTTCGTGCTTGGCAACGTCGTTGCTCTTGAAGATCTTCTCACCGTCGAAACGGATATCGTTGTAGAAGCGCGGGTCACGGCCCTTCCAAGGATGAGTAGGATCAAAACCACTCTGCGGATCATCGAGGGGCAGTCCGTTGGCCATGCCATAATAGTTGACATAGTTGGCAGTGGGCAGAGTCAGCACACCCGTGTTGTCGAGGTCGCTGTTGACGGCACAAAACTGCTTCGAGAGTCCCCAGTTGGTCACGTTCCAGTCGCCGTTGAAGAGCGGGCCACGGAAGATGGCCTCAGTGACGGAACCATCGGCGCTCTGTCCGGGTATCTTGCCATTGTCGTCGATGGAATAGAAGTTCTTGCCATAGTCCTTCATCGGCAGCAGGCCGTACTGTGTCTGTCCGCTCTCCACCATGGCGAGTGCCTCGCCGAAGGCCTCAGCGGCACGCTTGCAGAAATCCTGGTTATAGCTGGCGTTGCCTGTGCTTACCTTGTTCATCAGCGGTGAACCGGCCCAGAGCAGATCCTTGCCTAAATAGGCCAAAGCGGCAATCTTGGTCACGCGCAGCTGGTTTTTGCCGAGCGTGTTCTTACCCACTGTCGTGTTGTCCCAGTTCACGGGCAGCAGGTCAGCGGCCTTGCGCAGGTCCTCAGCAGCCTTCTCGGCACACTCCTGATAGCTCAGGCGCGGCTCGCGAAGCTCCTGGTCGGCGGGCAACACCTTATCTATATAAGGCAGACCACCGAAGTACTGCATGAGCTGGAAGTGGAACCAGCCGCGGAAGAAATAGAGCTGTCCCATGATGAGATTCTTCTCTTCCTGTGTGCCCACGAAGTTGTCGATGTTGGCCAAACCGAGGTTGGCCTTGCGGATACCGTACCAGCATCCCGGCACGAGAGAATGAGCAAAGCGGTCGCCGGATGTGTTGAAGCCATTGCGGTCCATCCATCCACTCTGCCAACCGTCGTGACTGCTCTGCCAGCCCCAGAAGTCACCCTGGTCAATCTTATAGACCATGTGGTAGTTGATGCCTACATTTTGCAGTTCATCCTCGCCCCAGTTCCATGAGTTCGTCCAATAGCCTTTGTCAAACTCAGGAATGCAGTTATAGAGTTCCTCGGTGAATCCCTGGAAATTCTGGAAGTCCTTGAAGGCATCCTTATCCGAGATGTCGCTGTCGGGTGCCTTGTCGAGGTAGTCGGTGCAGCTGGTCTGTGCGAGTGTCAAAGACAGCGAAGCACACAACACCCCTATATATAGTTTTATCTTTTTCATTGTTGGAGACAGTATTACAGATTGATTTTAATACCCATATTGACACGCTTGACAGTAGGATAAGCGCCTTGCGAGGCCAGACCCGTACCGGCGTAGTTGCTCTCACGGTCATCCGGCATGCGGCTCCATACCCAGAGGTTGTTGCCGTTGACATAGACCATCAGGCTGCTGAGTCCGAGATGACGCACCCACGGCTGCGTGAAAGTGTAGCTCACTTCGGCATTCTTCAGGCGGATGAAGCTGCCGTCGTAGTGGAAGCGGGTACCTTCATAGTAGGAGGGTTGCGAGTTCAGACGGGGAATCGGCGCGTCGGCGTTCTGGGTGTACTTGGTCCAGAAGGTACCCTCGTCAAAGACGGTATCGAGGTTCTTGCCCAGTGAGTTGAAGCCCACATAGCGGTCGACATTGGTCACGCCATAGAACTGCACATAGACCGAGAAGCCTTTCCAGTCCCAACCGATGGTAGCGTTGTAGGTGTTCTCCGGTGTGCCGGTATAGCCATAGGGCGCGCTGTCGTTGCTGTCGATGACGCCGTCGCCGTTGTAGTCGATGACATCATACATACCTGGCATCTTCTGGTCGTCGTTGGTGTCGTAGCGGGTGACGCCGATGACGTCATCCCAGGTGTTGGCAAAGCCGCTGGTCAGATTGGCGTGGTCCTGTCCGATGGCATAGCCCTCCCGCTTCTGGTAGCCGGGAAGCAACGCCGGGTCGTCGTATTTCAGAATCTTGTTGGTAGCGTGCGTCATGGAGAAGTTGCCCCAGAAGTGGTGACCGTTGAAGGTCTTGTTCAGACGCAACTCCAACTCATAACCTTTGGTGCGCACCTTACCGAGGTTGGCTGTCGGCGCAGTGGCTCCGAAGTAAGACGGAATGGCGCGGTTGCCACCAGAGATCAGCACGTCGTGGCGGTTGTCGACGAAGAAATCGATATTACCGGTGATGAGTCCGCCGAAGAAACCATAGTCGATACCGAAGTTCCGCTTGGTTGATTTCTCCCAGTGGATGTTGGAGTTACCAATCTTAGACTCCTTGTACCATGTATAAGGACTGGCGTCGCCGCTCAGGCCCAAAACCGAACTGCCACCGTAGGCCCACTGTGTAGCATAGAGCCAGCGGCCGATGTTGGCACCGTCGTCACCGACCTGACCGATACTGTAACGGAACTTGAGCAAGTCGACATACTTTTTGAGCGGTTTGAAGAACTTCTCCTCGCTGATCGTATAGCCCACAGCACCGGAGTGGAACCAGTCGAAGCGGTAGTCGGGACCGAACTGCTCGGAACCGTTGTAAGCACCGTTGTACTCAGCGAAGTAGCGGCCGTCGTAGTTATAAGTGGCACGGAAGGCCCAGTCCTCACGGTAATGTGAGAAGTCGCTGCCGTAGGCATTCTCCGTGCGGTTGAATACGCCCATAGCCGTGACGTCGTGCTTGCCGAACTTGCGTGCGTAGTTGAGCTGTGCCTGATAGAAGAGGTTACGCACGGTGGCACCGTTGTTGACCGAACCTCCTGCTGTGCTCCAAAGGATGCCTTCCTGGAAGTCGAAATTGGTATTGCCCTGCTGTGGCTGCAAGTAAACGGCCTGTCCCGTATCAGGATTGATCCATTTCTCCTGTGTGCCGTGGTAGAGGTCGTTGATACCGCGGCCGTCCTCCTGGAACACATTGTCCCAGCTGACGAGTGCGCTTGCCGAGAGTCCCTTGGTGATGAAGTCGAGCTTCTGTGTGATGGTGAAGTCGGTGTTGATACGTGTGGTGGTGTGCTTCTCTGTTCCGGAAAGGGCGAGATTAAGAATAGAGTTCGGCGCTCCTTGCGAGTCGGCAGGATAGTAGCCCCAGGTACCGTCGCTGTATCTTGGGATAAAGGCATCGCGCGGTGCACTGTAAGCGGCCTGCCAAAGCTGACTCTCACCAAATGAACCTGTAGCAGTGCCCCAAGGTCCCTTGCGCTCGCCGTGGCTGCCGAAGAGGTTCACCTTTAAAGTAGTGGTGCGTGTGAGCGCGAAGTCGAGATTGGCACGTGCGTTGATACGGTCAAAGCCATAACCTGCTTTATAGCCGCGGTTGTTGTCCCACTGCCGGAAGAGGTCGCCCTCATGCAGGTAGTCAACGGCAGCGAAGTATTTCACGAACTTCGTACCGCCGCTGACGTTGACGTGTGGGTTGTAGGCCATGGCGTGGTTCTTGAACACCTCTTTCTGCCAGTCTACGTCGGGATAGCGCTCGGCTTCCTCAAGATTGGCGGGATGGCGGTATTTCTCAATGATGTCGATGGGCAGCACCTTGTTCCATGAGTCAGGCTTCAAGCCGAGCTCCTGCTCAGCGGCCTGGTTGCGGATCATCAGCGCGTCGGCACTGTGGAGCGATCCGGGCAGCTGGCTGACGAACTTCAGTGTAGCGTTCATGCCTACCTCTATCTTGGCCTGCCCCTCCTGACCACGCTTGGTAGTGATCAGGATGACGCCGTTGGCACCACGCACACCATAGACAGCTGTTGCCGAGGCATCCTTCAACACGGAGATGCTCTGTACAGAGGAGATGTCGATGCTGTTCATCGGGCGCTCGATACCGTCGACGAGGATGAGCGGGTCGCTGTTGTTCCACGAACTCACGCCACGGATGACGATCTTCGGGTCTTCCTCACCCGGCATACCCGTGGAGCTCATCGTCACCACGCCCGGCAGATTACCGGTCAGAGCGGCACCGATGCTGCTCACACCACCGGCGCGCTCAAGCACCTTACCTGTGGTCTGGGTGATGGAGCCGACCACCGAGGTTTTCTTCTGCTGACCGTAGCCGACGACGACGACCTCACCGAGATTCTGGTCATCGTCGCGCAGGGTGACGCGCATGGTATGCTTACTTCCTACCTTCACATCCTGTGGCAACATACCGACATAAGATACCTTCAACGTGGAACCGGCACCTTTGACATTGATGACAAAGTTGCCGTCCAAATCGGTGACGGTACCATTGGAAGAACCGCCTTCCATGATGGTGGCACCGATAATCGGCTCACCTTTCTCGTCTACCACACTACCCTTGACCGTGTACTTCTGCTGGGCCTGTATGCCCACAGCAAAGAGTGAAGCCAACGTCAGCGTGGTGGCTAATCGTTGTGTTCTTAACAATAGTTTGTTCATGTTCTCTTCATTATTTAAGCTTTTTATTATTAGGATCTATATCACCATGTGTCTTGCGACAGTGTTAACCTTAAATAAAATTTAGGTTGAACACGCTGCAAAGTTAATATATAAAAAGCGCATAGAGTTTGTAACATGTAACAAACTCTTTGCGATATATACCATAACACCAAGAAATCACAAAAGAAAAAGTACGTGTTACTTATTCCTTACCTTACCTGGATGATATCTTCCCATCGTGTTGTGTAATTGGGACTCTTCCAGTCACGCCGGATGGCATCGGCAAAATGGGCAGTCTTACCCTTCTCATGAGGATGGGTACTGCTGGGAACCGAGGACGAGGGTATCCTTGCCTTCGGCGCGGTTGATGCGGTCTGCGACTTTGTCGAGACGGCGCAGCCCTTGCATCGCAGCAAGGGTTTAACTGTTTTTTATCAGAATCAGACACTGAATTCAACCGTACAAGTCGATTTTTTCTGACAAAAACACGTCTACGAAAACTTTCATTCTAGAGAGAAAGAAAAACGGGAAAACCAAGGGTTGGTTGTCATCTCGGTACTTTGTACTTATCAAAAAGGTGAGATGAGGAGGTCAGAAAGGCGTTTTGACCAGGTCAGGAAGCCTTTCTGACACTATCAAAATGGCTTTTTGACAACAAGAAAGTGACATTTCATGCGCAAAAACGACGGTTTCTGAGGGCTGAAACAAGCGAAAAAGAAAACCAAAGGATAATGACAGACACAAATTATATCGTAATCATCTATCCAACAACTAATTACAGAAAACTCGTCATTTTTGGCTTCTTTTGGAGCAAAGGACACCTTGGTGCAGAAAATCGCAAGGAAATGGGCCGAAAAATGTCAGTTAATCCAACATTTAAGGGACAGTAAGCAACCAAGCTTAACCACGTATCATGTCCCCGAAGGGGGACGGACGATGCAAGGCCTTATTCCTACTTTTTACTCCAGATCTTCGTCCTGCGTGATCGTCACCGTTCCCAGTTTGCTGATCTTCAGCACCAGCGGCACGTACTCGTCGCTCGACTTATCGGGATTGCCCACGCTGGCCGCGAAGACGAGATCAGTGCCTTCTGGACGCACAAAAACGATGCCCAGAAGTGCACCCTTCTGATAATACTGGTCGTCGACCTTGGCCTTGAAGTCAGCCTTTGTAAACTCACGGCAGAAAAACTCAGAGCCGTTCTGCCGCAGGATGCGCACGCTGATCTTATTATCATAGTAGTCATGGCTGCCATCAGAAGCCTTGGCCAGGCTCTTATCGGCATGGCGCTTAACCTCAACGGTGTAGATACCGCCGACCCATCCGACCTTGCGCGACACGGTGTTGTCGCCCATCGCACGGGGACCTTTCGGCTCGACGACCTTTTGAACCTTGCGCACGGTCTGCGCCTTCTTCTCCTCCTTACAGCTGAAACACAGCATCACCGTCAGGAGCATCAAAGCCAATGAAGTGTATATTTTCATCGTTTTTTTTGTATTTACCGGTGCAAAGGTAGGAAAAAACTACGAAAAAGCGACAGAATGCACATAAGAATACAAAGAAAAAGACGCTTTTTCTTTGATATTCCACTCGTTTACACTAACTTTGCATTTACAAACATGTAACGAACCATCAACAAACAGAGAACTGATGATACGAAAAGTCATTGCACTGTTTCTTTTTGTCCCTTTACTGATGGGTTGCCGACATCAAAATGTCAGCAAGCCACAAGAGACCGCCACGGACACGACGGCCATGATGATCTATCAGATACAACATTGTGCAAAACTCTATACCCAGGAGTACAAACTCCGCAAGATCGTCGTTTACGACGACACCGCGGCGCTCACCGGGCACCTGTTAGGGCAAAATTTCAAGATGGACTTGCCACTGGGCAAGCGCCGTATTGCCATCCCCATGACAGCCACGGCGCAGGCTTCCATCGACTTTTCCCACTTCTCCCCCTCGCAGGTACACCGCAACGGCAAAAGGCTGGAGATCATCCTGCCTGACCCGCAGGTGACGCTCACCGCGACGGCCATCGACCACGGGCAAGTCAAAGAGAAGGTGGCACTGCTGCGCACACGCTTCTCCGACGAAGAGCGCTCACGCATCGAGCAACAGGGGCGCACGGCCATCGTCAGGTCGCTGGAAAAGATGAATCTCACAGAGAGCGCACGGCAGAGTGCCGTACAGCAGCTCATGCCGATGCTGCGGCAGATGGGCTGGAACGACGAGGATGTGGTGATCACCTTCCGCGATGATCTCGGCAACAGCCCCTTTGAAACCCTTATCCGTAAAAGCAACTAAGCCATGACAACAAAGCACTCCCTTCTCTCTCGCCTGCTGGACCGCGCAAGTACAGACCTGCGACTGGTGCTCATCTCGGCTACGGTCACCATCGTGCTCGTTGTCGCTGCCCTCTTCTTCATTAAACGGGCACTGTCGGACCAACATGTCTCGGTCTCGCACAACCAGGGGATCAGCGTCACGCCCGTCGTCATGGAGAGCATCCGCAACACGGGGCAATGGGTGTTCCTGGAGATCGCTGACGAGGAACTCGTCGACACCGTGCGCCACGGCTTCTTCGGCGACGACGAGCTGGCACGCGTCTACTACGGCACGCTGCGCCTGGGCTTTGACATGCAACAGTATAAAGAGGAGTGGTTGCACATCAAGGGTGACACGCTCATCGCCACACTGCCACCCATCGGACTGGTGAGCGACAATTTTCTCGACGAGGCCCGCACAAGATCATTTTATGAGAGTGGAAAATGGAGTGAGGAAGACCGCGCTGCCATGGCGGAACAGGCGAAGACAAAGATGCGGCAGCGCTGTCTGAGCAAAGCCAATCTGGCATCGGCCCGGAAAAACGCACGGACACAGCTCTGGACGATGTTCCGCGCACTGGGATTTAAAAACATAAGGATAGAAAACAAGTAGCATTGATGACAGCATGAGTCAAGTTAACGAATTCTTCACTGCTCTCAGCGGACTACTGTGGGGCTGGCCAATGATCACTTTATTGCTGGGCACGCATATCTTCCTGACCATTCGGTTGCACATTCCGCAGCGCCATCTGTGGACAGCCATCAAGTTGTCGGTCAGGCGTGACCCTGGCGCCACGGGCGACGTGTCGCAGTTTGGTGCGTTGGCCACGGCATTGGCAGCGACGATCGGCACGGGTAACATCGTCGGCGTAGCCACGGCGATCTCGCTCGGCGGCCCCGGTGCCGTGCTGTGGTGCTGGCTGACAGGTGTCTTCGGCGTCGCGACAAAGTATTCCGAAGGCTTGCTCGCCATTAAATACCGCGTAAAGACACCCGACGGCCGGATGTTGGGCGGTCCGATGTATGCACTTGAGAAAGGATTGGGATGGAAATGGCTGGCCATGCTCTTTGCTGTCTTTGCTGCCTGCGCCTCATTTGGCATCGGCAACACCGTACAGGCCAACGCCATCGCCACGATAGCCCATGAGAGCTACGGCATCAGTCCGGCCATCGTCGGAACCATCATCACGCTGCTCACGGCGGCAGTGATCATCGGCGGCGTGAAGAGCATCTCCAAGGTATGCAGCATGTTGGTGCCGTTCATGGCCGTTTTCTATGCCTTGGGCTGCATCTATATTCTCTTTATCAACCACGGCAGTCTGTGGCCCGCCATCGAACTGATAGTCCGTTCGGCTTTCACGCCGCAGGCAGCAGGCGGCGGCTTTGTCGGCGGTACGGTGATCATGGCCGCACGCTACGGCATCGCACGCGGCCTGTTCTCCAATGAGTCAGGACTGGGCTCAGCGCCGATTGTAGCCGCAGCCGCTCAGACGCGCAACCCGGTAAGACAGGCTTTGGTATCGAGTACAGCCACATTTTGGGACACCGTAGTCATCTGCGCGCTGACAGGACTGGTCATCGTGAGCAGCATCATCGCCTATCCCGACATCACGTTCCACGACGGCGCTCAGCTCACAAAGGTCGCCTTCAGCAAGATTCCCTACGTTGGCAAGCCGTTGCTGACCTTTGGATTGCTGACCTTCGCTTTCAGCACGATACTCGGATGGAGCTACTACGGCGAGCGCTGCGTGGAGTACTTAGGTGGCCGCCGCTGGATGCTGGGCTATCGCCTGCTCTACATCGTGTGTGTGTTCATCGGCAGCGTGATCAGTCTGGAACTGGTTTGGAACATCGCAGACTGCATGAATGCGCTCATGGCAATCCCCAACCTGCTCTCCCTGCTCTTCCTCAGTGGCGTCATCGTACACGAGACACGTAAGTATCTGTGGCGGGGGCGACTGGACCGCGAAATGGAAGAGGTGGCAGATGAGACACAAAACGAGGAGACAGAAAAACGGTAGCTTAGACAGAAAGAAGTTTATCTTTAGGCATAAAGGTAACTATTCAGCGAATACATCCGCGTAGCAGTGCGTTAAACAAAAAGAGAGATGGTGAAAGCAAAAAGCAACGTTTAATGTTGGTTCTTTCGTAGGAAACCCTTATCTTTGCAATAGAAACAAAGAAACAAGATATATGAAAATGACAAAAGAACAAGCTTACCAGTGGCTAAGGGAAGTCAAGCAGAACAAGAAGAATGCCCTTGAGAGGTTGACGAAGATTGGCATAGACGAATATGAGAAGCGAACGGGAGTAAAGCCAACCTATATCGAAACCCTATGATGCTCAATGTAGACAGAATACAAGAAAAGGCGCCATACAAAGTCACCAAGATTGCTGATGATATGCATGTCGCCTTTTTCACTGATTATGGTGTTCAGTATATCGCAGGTTTCGAAAAGGACGATATTACTATGCCAATAACAGATACCTACCAGTTCTCAATAATCAATTTCAACAACAAGAAATCACCTCGAGACCCTAAAGTCCGCGAGACGATTATAGCGATTATCGAAAACTTCTTCATGGAAAGCCAAGAGGTCATGCTCTACATCTGTGAGACTGGTGACGGCAAGCAATCCATGCGTAGCCGACTCTTTGAGTATTGGTTCAACCATTGCAAGAAGCATTGGAACATCATGTTCCTGACAGCTTCGATAACTGACGAAAACGGTATACTTAACTACGCAGGAATTGTCCTTCGCAACGACCATCCACGTTTGAAAGAGATTGTCAATGAGTTTACCAATGCTGTAGCCCTTTTCAATGAAAAACCACAAGAATAACACTTGACCATAAGCTTGACACATAAAGACATTAAGGACATATCATGCAACCAACGTTATTCATGGATATGATCTCACATGAATGTCCATGAATTAACCACGAATTTCTCATCAATTAAATCATTCGCTGACTAAAACCAGCGTTGGTTTTAGACATAATAACATAAAGAACATATTATCAAAACCGGAATATGTTCTTCACCTTTTACCTTTAGGACATATAAAAAAGATGACAGTGTAGAGGCAGGCCGTCCCTACACTGTCACCCACAAAACGGATGTATTAGAATTGTTTATCCAGCATTTCACTCCCCCTCTCCCCTTGGAGAGGGGGTGAGGGGGGTGAGGCTTCTCTTTACTCGAAGTTCTTATCATCCAGCATCTCGAAGCCGCAGTACGGCACGAGTGCTTTCGGCACGCGGATGCCTTCCGGCGTCTGGTTGTTCTCGATGATGGCGGCTACGATACGCGGCAGCGCCAAGGCAGAACCGTTGAGCGTGTGGCAGAGCTCCGTCTTCTTAGTGTCTGAGCGACGGAAACGGCAGTGAAGACGGTTGGCCTGATAGCTCTCGAAGTTAGACACAGAACTGACCTCGAGCCAACGCTTCTGTGCGCCACTCCATACCTCAAAGTCATAGCAGATGGAGGAAGTGAAACTCATGTCACCACCGCACAGACGGAGGATATGATAAGGAAGCTCAAGCTTCTGTACGAGTCCCTCGACATGAGCGAGCATCTCGTCGAGACTCTTGTAAGAGTGCTCCGGTGTGTCGATGCGAACGATCTCTACCTTGTCGAACTGATGCAGGCGGTTCAAGCCACGGACATCCTTGCCATAAGAACCAGCCTCACGGCGGAAGCAAGCTGAATAAGCACAACGCTTGATAGGCAGATCCTTTTCGTCGAGGATCTCATCGCGGAAGATGTTGGTCACAGGAACCTCAGCTGTAGGAATGAGATAGAGGTTGTCGAGATTGCAGTGGTACATCTGACCCTCCTTATCAGGCAGCTGACCCGTGCCGTAACCGGATGCCTCGTTGACAACATACGGAGGCTGCACCTCAAGATAACCGGCCTTGCGGGCCTCATCGAGGAAGAAAGCCTCCAAAGCACGCTGGAAGCGGGCCATCTTGCCCACGTAGATCGGGAAGCCAGCGCCCGTGATCTTCACACCCATGTCGAAGTCTACGAGGTGGAACTTCTTGAGCAGATCCCAGTGGCACAACGCGTCCTCACCAAGATTTGGCATAGGTCCACCCTCCTTGACGACAACATTGTCGTTGGCATCCTTGCCTTCGGGTACGAGATCGTTGGGGATATTTGGAATCTGCAACAGCTCGTTGGTCATGTCGGCCTGAGCCTTGTCCATGATCTCCTGCAGCGCCTTGTCGGCAGCTTTCAGCTCTGCAACCTCAGCCTTGACCTTCTCAGCCTCGTCCTTCTTGCCGTCCTTCATCAAGCCACCAATCTGCTTCGACAGCTGGTTCTGGTGCTGCTTGTTGCTGTCAAGCTTCTGCTGGCTCTCACGACGCAGCTTGTCATACTCCAATACTTTTTCAATAGCTTCGCGGGCTCCGGTGAAATGCTTCTTCTCCAGGCCTTTGATCACGCGTTCAGTTTCCTCACTGATGAGTTTAAGTGTAAGCATATAGCTGTATATTGATTATATTTCCTTATTTGGGGCAAAAGTACAAAAAAAAACGCTCACAGCAAAATTTAATCGAGAAAACGCTCGCAATGGCCCGTGATTACGATAAAAAAACGTATCTTTGCATGGTTACTATATATAAGATATGGTAAGATTTGATAGAATAGGCATCAGCTTGTAAGATAAAATAATATCAGATATGGATGACAGAGGAAAGAAAAAACGTCTTTTCCAACAAATGATTTGGACGGCCGCAGTGGCCATCGGCTGGCTCAGCGTCTGTCCCTCGCAAGCTCAGACAGCGAAAGGACACCGCCTGCCCAACGTGGCTGTCGGCATTCACCACCATCACCCCGACTCCACCCTCTGCTCTCCTTTAAATATAGGACTGCTCAGTGAGGTCGACACGCTGCACGGCTTTCAATATGGCGTGTTCTTAGGCGCAGCACGCGGACGGGCTGACGGCATCATGCTGGCAACCCTCGCCAATGCGCTTCCGCAATACCCATACCTACACGATGATCGGTGTCGGCTCACATTTCCTGGGACTCGACGAGGACTTCTCGGGTGAGCTCTTCTACCGCATGGGACGCTACCGGACCATCACACCACGATGGACGCTCGGCGGCGACGTGGGCTTCGGACATGTGGAGACGTTCCAAAACAAAGGCGACACGCCACGGCGTATGTACTCGCTGCAAGCCCGCATGACGGCCGACTATGCCCTCAACGACAATCTCGGCGCCTTCGTCGCCGCCGGTTACGGTACGACACGGCGCTATGGCTCAAACACCAAGTTCCGTTCGCGCCCAATCATTGAAGCCGGACTGGCACTCCGCTATCACCACGATCCCGACCATCAGGCACAATGGGAAGAGGAACGGCAACGCGACCAAGAGTTTATGCTCAGCAAGCTGGCACTGACACCGGAGGACAGCCTCTACCGATGGAGCGATCCGAGCTATACCAAGAAACGGTGGTGGCGCGCGGCAGCAGAGGCAGCGGGTATCAACGTCTTTGTGCATTGTTTCGACCGTTTCGTCATGAACGAGGACTTCGCGCAGGTCACCTTCAAGAGCATCGACCATAACTGGCACCATGCCTTCGTATGGGACAACGATCAGTTCTCGACCAATCTCTTCGCCCATCCTTACCACGGCAACCTCTATTTCAACTCGGCCCGCAGCAACGGACTGACCTTCTGGCAGAGTGCGCCTTACGCTCTTGGCGGCAGCCTGATGTGGGAGTTCTGCGGCGAAGTGGAGCCGCCGGCTGTCAACGACGTGCTGGCTACCACCTTCGGCGGCATCTGCATCGGGGAAGTCATGCACCGCGTGTCGGCGCTTGTGCTGAATGACCGCACACGCGGCTTCCGCCGTTTCCTGCGTGAAGCGGCTGCTTTCGTCACCAACCCGATGCAGGGACTCAACCGTCTCATCGACGGCGATGCCTGGAACGTGCGTCAGGACAAGTATATGTACCATGACTTCAGCCGCATACCCGTGGAGTTTGCCATGAGCGTGGGCGACCGCTATCTCGCTGATCAGGGCGGTATCTTCCGTGGCGAGAACCAGCCTTACCTCACCTTCAACCTGCTCTATGGCGATGCTTTCGACGACAGCAACACGCAGCCCTACGACTATTTCACGCTGAACTTCTGCGCGGGCTTCACCGGCAACCAGCCGCTCATCAACAATCTCCACCTGCTCGGCAAGCTCTGGAGCCACACTGTCTACGACGGAAAACAGGGAAAGACGATCGTAGGATTCTTCCAGCACTTCAACTACTACGACTCCAAGCCTGTGAAAGACGGCACCGACAAAACGCCATACCGCATCTCTGAGGCGGCCTCCTTCGGTCCGGGCATGATGTGGCAATTCCCGCAAGTGGGTAATCTCAAGCGTTTGGAGCAGGCCATCTTTGCCGACCTCATCCTTCTCGGCGGTACGAAGAGCGACTACTACAACGTCATCGACCGCGACTATAACATGGGATCGGGATTCAGCCTCAAGTCCAAGACGCAGATGATCTTCCCGCGGCTCGGCTACTTCTCGTTGTTCGTGGACTACTACCATATCTATACGTGGAAAGGATATGAAGGCAAAGACCTGGAGCACACCGATCCGCTCTATCTCAACGCGCAGGGCGACAAAGGCAACGCTCAGTTGCTCGTCTTTAATCCGAGATTTATCTTCCAACTGAAAAACAACTTCGGCATTGAGTGGCAAGGTGCCTATTATGGGCGCTATACCTATTATAAATACCACCCAAATGTCAGGGCGCACACCTTCGAAGTGAGACTGGGACTGCTCTACAGATTTTAGCAGAACTGCAAAGACATAAAACAAGCATCGGGTGAGCTGCCATCATTGCAACTCACCCGATGCTTACTTCTTACTAAATGCTAAAAGACAACAGCTTCTTCAGCAAGGCGTCTTTTCGATAAAGCGATTAGAAATCATAGGAAAAGCCGAAGGAGACAAACTCGTTGAGCATCCAGTAGCCAAAACTCTTGTCATGCTTCACACCATCGTCGAAACGGGGATAGGCATAGACTTTGGCAGAGATATAGCGGTTGAACGAAAAGGTGAACGTGTTCTCCCATTCCAGTTCCGAACGCTTATACGTGGTATAGCCATAAAGACGGGTCTGCCACATGAGGTTGTCCATCAGTTTCCATTTCAAATCACAGGTGAACTGCGAACCATAATCATGGAGTGTGTGCCGGCCCTCTTTCAGTCCATTGGCTTGAGCAAGGCTTTGGCGGCCTACATACTTGAGGTTATAAGCGACAGGAGCCAAGTGGATGGAACCCGTCAGGCGGTTCTTCAGCCAACTGACATTATAATCCATACCGAGAGAGGCATTCAAGTTGAAAGGACTCATAAAGTCAGATTTCACCCTTGGAGAATTGGTGTCGTATTTCCGCAGAAACTGTGTTGTGGCAATCAACTGGAAAGTATAGTACCAATGCTTGGTGGCCTGCAAGCCCAACTTACCGGTATAGCGGAGGAGGTCCTCGGTACTCTTGGCCTTATGGAGCGAGTCGGCTCTGGTGGTCTGTATGCCTAATTTCATCTCCAACTTATTGTCCCATCGCAGCTTCTGCTTGTTGTCGTAATGTGCTTCTAACGTCAGGGCACCCACAGCCGAGTAGTTGCTCTCCCCCCCCTTATACCAATTGGGAGAGATGTAGCTTTGGAGAAACTGCAAATAATAATCACCGCCGAAGGTCCAGAAATTGGGCTTGAACACGACCATGTCCATAGGTACATACTCCGGTTCATCCGGTTTGGTCGGCTTGACAACGGACGCAGGATGCTCGGTGATCGTCGTGGGCTTGAGCACCGGTCCCGTCTTCTCCAAGTCGCGCTGTGTCGTCTTGACCGTCCCCGGCCGATGAAGATAGGCCCAAAGCAGTGACTCATCGACAGGCGTCAGCGTCCCGTCGAGCGAGAATGCGCGGTGAGCAACACCACGATAGAAGGTCATCGGAAGAAACAGCGGCGCCATGGAACTCGCATTGAGCGGCCGTGACACCTTCACGCTGTCGTGATAGAGAGAATCGGAAAGCAGACGCAAGGAGTCCATATAAGCATTCACCAACTTGTTACGGCCATGCACCAACGTATGGCGATAGGTCACGGGACGGGCAACCATCGGCTCCACAACCGACAAAAGCAGAGCGATCATCAACAAGCAGACAGCTGAATGGAACTGGTAGTGACTTCCTCTAAGCGACATCGTTTCTTGAACTCCTTATTTCTCTTAATGATTCGTTATATTGTCTTAACGTTGCAAAGATAACAATAATTTTTGTTTTTGTTGTACATCTCATAAAAATATGCTAACTTTGCAACATCTTTTATAGATCGAGTAACTCTTTCGTATTCAATAATTAAATCCAACAAAATATTGACAATGGTGGCAGAAACAAAGTACATCTTCGTCACAGGCGGTGTGGTTTCCTCGTTAGGAAAAGGCATCATCTCGTCTTCAATAGGTAAGCTTCTACAAGCAAGAGGCTACAACATCACCATCCAAAAATTCGATCCTTACATCAACATCGACCCAGGAACGCTCAATCCTTATGAGCACGGCGAATGCTATGTGACTGTTGACGGTATGGAGACTGACCTCGATCTTGGACACTATGAGCGATTCACAGGTATCCAGACAACTAAGGCGAACTCTCTGACAACAGGACGCATCTATAAGAGCGTCATCGACAAGGAGCGCCGCGGCGACTATTTGGGCAAGACAATCCAGGTGGTGCCGCATATCACCGATGAAATCAAACGTAATGTCAAGCTCCTCGGACAGAAGAACCACTACGACTTCGTCATCACGGAGATCGGAGGTACCATCGGTGACATTGAGAGTGCGCCGTTCATGGAGGCGATCCGACAGTTGAAATGGGAACTCGGCAAGCGCGCCGTCTGCGTGCACCTTACTTATGTGCCCTACCTCAAGGCTGCCGGCGAGCTGAAGACGAAGCCGACACAGCACTCCGTCAAGGAATTGCAGAGCGTAGGTATACAGCCCGACATCCTCGTGCTGCGCACTGAGAAACACCTGCCTGACCAGGTTCGCAAAAAAGTGGCTGCCTTCTGTAACGTCGATCTCGACTGTGTCATCCAGAGCGAGGATCTGCCCAGCATCTATGAGGTGCCGGTGAACATGCAGAGCCAAGGCCTCGATGCTGCCATCCTGCGCAAAGTCGGTGAGCCCATCGGCGAGAAGCCGGGGCTCGGTCCCTGGCGTTCCTTCCTCGAGCGCCGCAAGAACGCCACAGAGGAAGTGCACATCGGTCTCGTCGGTAAGTATGACTTGCAGGACGCCTACAAGAGTATCCGTGAGAGCCTCTCGCAGGCCGGTACCTACAACGACCATAAGACCGTCATCACCTTCATCAACTCGGAGTATATCACTTCCGACAATGTCGCTGAGAAACTGGCAGGGCAGGACGGCATCGTCATCTGCCCGGGATTCGGACAGCGCGGTATTGAGGGTAAAATCATTGCCGCTAAGTACTGCCGTACACACGATATGCCGACCTTCGGTATCTGCTTGGGTATGCAGATGATGGTCATCGAGTTCGCCCGCGACGTGCTCGGCTATGCTGACGCTAACTCTCGCGAGATGGACGAAAAGACGCCGCACAACGTCATCGACATCATGGAGGAGCAGAAAAATATCACCAACATGGGTGGTACCATGCGTCTTGGGGCCTACGACTGCGTGCTCCGCAAAGACACAAAAGTCTACTCGATCTACAAGCAGGAGAACATCCGTGAGCGTCACCGCCATCGTTATGAGTTCAACAACGACTATCAGAAAGAATACGAAGCCAAGGGTATGATGTGCGTAGGCCGCAACCCGGACAGCGATCTCGTCGAGATTGTGGAGATTCCGAAGCTGAAATGGTATATCGGCACGCAGTTCCATCCCGAGTATCAGAGTACGGTGCTCAAACCGCATCCGCTCTTCGTCGACTTCATCAAGACGGCTATCGCCAACCAGAAGAAGAAATAAGTACTGAGAAGAAGTGCGTGTAACACTTCATACATTAAGAATTAGAGAATGAGAGAATCAGAAGATGATTCTATAATTCTCTAATTCTTGATCTCCTTTTGAACTAAACATGATTCGGGCCAAAGCCCGAGAGAAAAAAATTTATGGATAAGAACAATATTATCGGCTTCGTGCTCATCGCGCTTGTGCTTATTGGCTACAGCTGGTATGCGAAGCCATCTAAAGAGCAGGAGCGTGCGCAGTTTGTGCAAGACTCCATCGCCCAGGCCAAGCGACAACAGGCTGAGCAGGACGCCAAGACGGCTGCCTTCAACCGTCAGCAGGCTGCCAAGCAGAAGATCGCAGCGGACACGACGGCGCTCTTCCACGCTGCTTTGACCGGACATGCCAAGGACATCGTGCTGAAGAACAACAAAGTTGCCATCACGCTGTCGACGAGAGGTGCCACTGTCTCCAAGGCAATCATCAATAACTACAAGGACAACATCACCGAGGCAAACCATGTCACGCTTTTCCAGGGAAAGGATCAGAGCCTCACCTACACCATGGCTGCCAAGGAGGTAAACATCTCCACGGCCGATCTCTACTTTGAGCCTTCCAATATAACAGACTCTACTGTTACTTTCACGGCTACTGCCGCTCCGGGTAAGACCGTCACACTGGCCTACCGCCTCGGCAAGGACTATATGCTCCACATGCAGATGGCTGTCAAAGGTATGGAGGGACTCTTCGCGCCAGGTACCAGCACTATGGACGTGGATTGGAAAGACAAGTGTCGCCAGCAGGAGAAGGGCTTCAACTTCGAGAACCGCTATGCTACCCTCACCTACCACAACGTGGAGGGTGGTACCGATAAGTTGAGCGAGACATCCCAGAAGATTGATGAGGACATCGAGGACAGCATTGACTGGGTGGCCTTTAAAAATCAGTTCTTCTCTGCCGTGATGATTGCAAAGAACAACTTCCGGGGTCACTCGCTGATGACATCCATCCCACAGGAGAAAGGCTCCGGATACCTCAAGCAATACGAGGCTAAGATGAAGACCTTCTTTGACCCGAGCGGTAAGACGCCGTCGGAGTTTGAGTTCTACTTCGGTCCTAACGATTTCCGCCTGCTGCAAAAGGTAGAGAAGGAAAGCACGTTTGGTCACGACCTGCAGATGCAGCGTCTCGTCTACCTGGGCTGGCCGCTCTTCCGGATCATCAACCGCTGGTTCACCATCTATGTGTTCAGCTGGCTGAGCAAGTGGTTCCCAATGGGCGTGGTGCTGATTCTCATCACCCTGCTCTTGAAGGTGATCACCTACCCGATGGTGAAAAAGAGCTATATGAGTTCCGCCAAGATGCGCGTACTCAAGCCGAAACTCGACGAGGCAACCAAACAATATGACAAGCCCGAGGACGCTATGCAGAAGCAGCAGGCCATGATGGCCGAGTACGCCAAGTACGGTGTATCCCCGCTCTCGGGCTGTCTGCCAATGCTGATTCAGATGCCGATCTGGATTGCGATGTTCAACTTTGTGCCTAACGCCATTGAGTTGCGTGGTCAGAGCTTCCTTTGGATGCACGACCTCTCGACTTATGACCCGATCATACAATGGCACAAGAACATCTGGCTCATCGGTGATCACCTGAGCCTGACGTGTATTCTCTTCTGCGGTGCACAGATCATCTACTCTTGGTTCACCATGCAGTTGCAGAAAGATCAGATGGTTGGTCAGCAGGCCGAGCAGATGAAGGCCATGCAATGGATGATGTATCTCATGCCAGTGATGTTCTTCTTCATGTTCAACGACTACTCTTCAGGTCTGAACTTCTACTACTTCGTCTCGCTGATCATGTCGGCCGGCATCATGTTTGTGCTGCGCAAGACCACCAATGACGAGAAGTTGCTGGCTATCCTTGAGGCTCGCTATAAAGAGAATCAAGCCAACCCGCAGAAGAAGATGAAGGGAATGATGGCACGTATGCAGGCTCTCCAGGAGATGCAGCAAAAGCAGATGGAGGAGAACCGCCGCCGTCAGGAGGAGATGAAGAACAAGAGAAACGGAAAGAAATAGATGCGGACTATATAATGAAATAGAGGCAGACTATATATAATGAGTAACGATGAGGATCTTGGCAGTCCACTAACATCCGGCGTCGTTACTCATTTTCACGAAACAGCCGACAGTCTTGACAATAAGCAGGAGGCTGATTCGAGAGATGTAGTTTGTTTATTCCAATAATCAACTTACTCTCATGAATAAAGCAATAGCAATGGTGCTGGGTGCCATGCTTCTTGGCGCCCCAACGATGAAAGCACAGACGATGATTGAAAAAAACAATATCACGCTCGCCAGCGACCAGATGACGCCAGAGGCTCTTTGGGCTATGGGACGCATCGGCTCGTATGCTGTCTCTCCCGACGGCAAGACGCTGGTCTATCAGGTGAGCTACTATAGTGTCAAGGAAAACAAAAGCCACACGATGCTCTTCGTGCAGCCGCTGAAAGCCGGCAAGACGATTGCCAAGGCTACAGCCCTGACCAAGGACGGCAAAAACGAGACGGATGCCGCATGGATCGAGGGTGGCAGGAAGATTGCCTTCCTTCGTGACGGACAGCTGTGGAAGATGAATGCCGACGGAACGGACCGTGTGAAGATGACCGACAGTAAGATCGACATCGAGGGCTTTCTCTTCTCACCCGATGGCAGCAAGGTGATCCTCATCAAGAGTCTCCCTTATCACGGCAGTATCCAGAAGAATCCTGATGACCTGCCAAAGGCTACAGGCCGTCTCGTCACAGATCTGAACTACCGTCACTGGGACCACTACGTAGAGAGCATGCCGCATCCCTTCGTAGCCAACGTCAACGGCGACAAGGCTGATGACGGCGTTGACATCCTTGAGGGACAACCCTACGAATGCCCGATGGCTCCTTTCGGTGGTATCGAACAACTGGCATGGAGTCCGGATTCCAAGCAGGTGGCCTATACTTGCCGCAAGAAAGAGGGCGTTGACTATGCCATCTCTACCGATGCCGACATATACTTATATAATATAGGTACGCGCGCGACGCGCAACCTCTGCAAGCCCGAAGGCTATAAAGAGCCGAAGATCGACCCGACAAAGACCATGCGCAACCAGGCCGTCAACCATCAGGCCGGTGACATGCAGGTCGGATATGACGTCAACCCGAAGTTCTCTCCCGACGGCAAATACATTGCCTGGCAGAGTATGAAGAACGACGGATATGAGAGCGACCGCAACCGGCTCTGTGTCATGGACCTTTCTACAGGCAAGAAGAGCTATGTCACCGAGAAGTTCGACTCCAATGTCGATGACTATATCTGGAACAGTGACAGCCGCACGCTGTACTTCCTTGGTTGCTGGCACGCCTGCGTGAATATCTATTCTACCGATCTCAACGGCAACGTCAAGCAGCTCACTGACGGCTGGCACGACTATGGCTCACTGAAACTTTTGGCTCCCGGCAAGCTCATCGCTACGCGTCACTCCATGGCTGACCCCGATGACATCTATCAAGTCAACATCAACAAAACTGAGAAAAAGAGCGTTGCTGTCCGCCTCACCGCTGAGAACGACCACATCCTCAACCAGCTTGCTAAGCCGACTATCCAGCAGCGTTGGGTGAAGACCACCGACGGCAAGCAGGAACTGGTATGGATTATCCTCCCCCCGCACTTCGACGCTACCAAGAAATATCCCGCACTGCTCTATTGTGAAGGTGGTCCTCAGAGTCCTGTATCACAGTTTTGGAGCTATCGTTGGAACTTCTCCATCATGGCCGCTCACGGCTATGTCATCGTAGCACCTAACCGTCGTGGCCTTCCCGGCTTCGGTTCTGAGTGGAACGAGGAGATCAGTGGCGACTGGACAGGCCAGTGCATGAACGACTATCTCAGCGCCATCGACGACGCAACAGCCAACCTGCCTTATGTCGATAAAGACCGTTTGGGTTGCGTGGGCGCTTCTTTCGGTGGCTTCTCTGTTTACTATCTTGCCGGTCATCACGACAAGCGCTTCAAATGTTTCATCGCTCACGACGGTGCTTTCAACCTCGAGTCGATGTATACTGATACCGAGGAGGACTGGTTCTCGAACTGGGAGTATGATGATGCTTACTGGAATAAGGACATGACAGCCAACGCTAAGCGTACCTACGACAACAGTCCGCATAAGTTCGTCGACAAGTGGGACACGCCTATTCTCTGCATCCATGGCGAGAAGGACTACCGCATCAATGCCAACCAAGGCATGGGAGCCTTCAACGCAGCACGTATGCGTGGCATCCCCGCAGAGCTGCTCATCTTCCCTGATGAGAACCACTGGGTACTCAAACCACAGAACGGTATCCTGTGGCAACGCACGTTCTTTAACTGGCTCGACCGTTGGTTGAAAGACAAGAAATAGATCGCAATCATATAAAAGAAATAGATCGCAATCATACAAAAGACATATAAAACGACATCCGTGAAAGAAGCGCTTTACCTCTTTCACGGATTCAGAAAAAAAGAGAGAATTCCATTATGACAGAAAAACTTCAACGTATTCTCAGCGACAGCAAAGGCGCCCGCTGGACAGCCCTTTTCATTGTCGCTTTCACCATGATGACCGGTTACTTCATCACCGACGTGATGTCGCCACTGGAAGTACTTCTTGACAAACCCGTAGCAGCCGGTGGTCTGGGATGGACCTCAGACGACTATGGTTTCTTTGCCGGCAGCTACGGCCTCATCAACGTATTCCTGCTCATGCTGTTCTTTGGCGGTATCATCCTCGACAAGATGGGGATCCGCTTCACAGGAATCATGGCTTGCGGTCTGATGGTGATTGGTGTCTTTATCAAATACTATGGTGTGACAGGTGACTTCGGCGACAGTCGCTTCACCCTGAGCTTTGTCAACTTCTCCCTGCCTATGTCTGCGGCAGTAGCTTCTTTGGGCTTTGCCATCTTCGGCGTAGGCTGCGAAATCTGTGGTATCACCGTGTCGAAAATCATCACAAAGTGGTTTACCGGTCACGAGCTCGCCCTCGCCATGGGTATTCAGGTAGCTCTCGCCCGATTGGGAACAGCAGGTGCCATGATGGGTGCGCTGCCCTTTGCCAAAGCTTTCGGCGGCAAGGTAGGTGCTCCCGTGCTCCTCGGTCTGGTGCTGTTGGTGATTGGCTTCCTGTCCTTCATCGTTTACACTGTCATGGACAAGAAGCTCGACAAGAGCGTAGAGGAAGCCAAGGGCGAGAAAGAATTCGAGAAAGAGAAAGAAACGCTCGACGAGGAGTCTGACGACGACTTCCACTTCAGCGATCTGAAGTACATCTTCTCCAACCCAGGCTTCTGGTGCATCTGTCTGCTCTGCCTGCTGTTCTACAGTGGTGTCTTCCCATTCTTGAAGTTCGCAACCAAGCTGATGATTGCCAACTACGGTGTTCCTGAGGATATGGCAGGCGGCATCCCAGGCTTGATTCCTTTCGGTACCATCCTGCTCACACCGCTCTTCGGCTCACTCTACGACCGTATCGGCAAAGGAGCGACGCTGATGCTCATCGGCTCGGCAATGTTGGCTGCCGTGCATTTCATCTTTGCCATCCACATCCTGCCCTATGGTTGGTTTGCCGTGATCATCATGATCACGTTAGGCGTAGCTTTCTCCTTGGTGCCCTCTGCCATGTGGCCGAGTGTGCCGAAGATCATCCCGATGAAGCTTTTGGGCTCTGCCTATGCTATTATCTTCTATATTCAGAACATCGGACTGGCTCTCGTGCCCATGTTCATCGGTAAGGTCAACGGTGCAGATCCCAGCTACACCACGAGTATGAGCATCTTCTGCGGCTTCGGTGTTGCTGCCGTCATCATCTCACTCCTGCTGATTGCCGTGGACAAGAAAAAACACTACGGACTGCAGGACGCCAACATCAAGAAATAATCTTCAATTCCACTTTACAAGGGATCGGAAGTCATCCTATTAGAAGCATGGAACTTGTTATCATCAGCAAGTCTCATGCTTTTTTATCTTCCTTCTATTCTCCTATTCTATAATATTGGTGTCCGCTAAAACTTTTAGCTTCTCTGCTGCTTTGCAAAAATAAAT
>DAWDCC010000039.1:0-30527 GCA_052355365.1 Prevotella sp.
AACACGAAAGTAGGAGATAAGCACCTATGATTAGTGTTTACCTCCTACTCGATTTATGCACTCTTTTCTGCTTTTCTCAGAAATCAGATAGAGGTGTTATGCTTCTTCGCGCTTCTCGATGTCTTGCATCAGCTTCACGGCGTCGACATACTGCTCGATGCCCTGCGCCACCTCTTGCGCGGCTTTCATGGCGAGCACGACGGTCTGTGGGCGGTGCACCACGTCGCCGCCGGCAAAAACGCCACGGCGTGTGGTCATGCCAAAGGGACGTTCCAAGATCTTGACATATCCTTTCTCGTCGACCTCTATACCTTCCGTGGTCGACACGATACGGTTGGCAGGACGTGAGCCGATGGCCAGGAAGATGCGGTCGAAAGGTTCCTTGCGGTCTCCGTCCTCAGTATGCACGGTCACGCTGCTGAGTCGTCCGGGCTCACCGGCAATAAACTCCGTGACGCTGGACTTCCACCAGAACTTTACGCCCTCGTTGACGGCTTCGTCAAATTCGCTCTTGATGGCGGGCATCTCCTCCTGGGTGCGTCGGTAGATCACCGTCACGTCAGCACCCAGGCGAATGGCGGTGCGGGCAGCATCCATGGCTACGTTGCCGCCGCCGATGACGCCGACACGCTCTCCGGTACGCAGCGGCACCATGTTGCGGGCGATGGCACCTTCCTGGTAAGCGTTGAACTGATGGAGCAGGTAGGTTGACTGGCTCACGCCGTGGAGTTTGGCGCCCGGCACGTCGTCCATATTCTGTGGTACTGCCGTACCCGTTCCCATGAAGATAGCGTCGAAGCCATGCTGGAAGAGATAGTCGACAGTGATACCGTTCTCGCCCACCATGGTGTTGGTGATGAAGTTGACGCCGAGCTCCGCAATCTTTTCGATCTCGGCTCTGACCACCGTCTTTGGCAGGCGGTATTCGGGAATGCCGAACATCAGTACGCCGCCGGGCTCTTCAAGCCCTTCGTAGATCGTCACGGCAAAGCCCTTGCGGGCCAGGTTACCGGCAACGGTGAGTCCGGCAGGTCCTGATCCGATGACAGCGATGTTGCCGCGTGTCTTCTGCGGCAGCATCTCACGTTGTAGGCGCATCTGTGTGTCGAAGTCAGCGATGAAAGCCTCCAGGCTACCGATCTTCACGGGGTTGCCTTTCTTGTTGAGCACGCAGTGACCCTGACATTGCTTCTCATGTGGACAGACACGTCCGCAGATTGCCGGTAGGTTCGATGTCTCGTTGATGATGGCCATAGCGTCTCCGAGGTTGCCTTTGGAGAGTTGATGGATAAATGAGGGAATATCATTACCGATGGGGCATCCCTTGCGGCAGAGTGGTACCTTGCAGTGCAGGCAGCGTTTGGCTTCCGTGATAGCTTCCTGCATCGACAGGGGCTGCGGTGTGCTATAGTCGATTTGTTCTTTCTTCATGTTGCTACGGTATTTGTAGTGTTCGGTTGTTGGTGATTAAAAGTTTGTTTTGTTATATGGACTTTACAAAAGTACGTATTATATCCTTACGTTTCGTTATATTCAGTAAAAAATTAAATAAGATTAACCTCAAGGCGAGATGAAATCTCTATTCAGCGAATATATTTCTCACACAGAGACATAGATGAAATACCAGACTTAAAAAGGGACTTGCCAATTGACAAGCCCCTTATATGATAGTAAAAACGTTTTGTCCACGGGTGTTTTACTTGACTTTGAAGTGGAACCAATCGATGTCTGCCTTTCCACCAGGCTGTTTGGTGGCGAAGTTGTAGATGCCGAAGCGGGTACCCATGAAGAAGCGGCGGTAGTCGAAGACGAGTTTGAAGTCGGTCAAAACCGTTGTCCAGTGCTTGCCGTCAAGGCTGTAGGCCAACGAGGCCATGTCTTTGTGAAGACGGAAATCGGCACTTACCCTTAAGTAGACGATGTTCTGTGACAAAGCCTTGCGGTAGACTTCGTGGCGATGATCGGCAAGGACGTGGTGGTCCTTCGGCTCCATCTCCATGGAGTCTGTCGAGGCTACGATATATTTCTTACCCTTTTCCTTCACCACGGAGAGCAGGGCGGCATCGTTCTGAAAGGCACAGAGTCCGGCCACGTCGCCATCGTGCATCTGACTGACATCCATGCGGATGATGCCCTCGTTCTGTGGTCCCATCATGCGTGTGGTCAGCGTGTTGCGAGCCAAGAAGATGTTGGGAGCCGCGGCAGCCGTGTGCAGGCGCAACCAACCACGGCGCTTGGTGAGCGACCAGGCGTTGTCCACGGGGTTGTGGTTCCATTCCCAGTCGAGACTGAGCGTAGGCTTGTTGAACTCATCGCTGTTGACGATACTCGTCTTCTTGCCGCCCTTAAAGGGCACCTCCATCGTAGCGGGCACATCGTCCACCTTTGGCCAGCCGTCGACCCAGCGGACGGGAGAGAGCGTCGGCACGCGTCCCACGCCGCCACGGTCCTGGAAGATCAGCGCAAACCAACGGCCGTCGGGTGTGTCGACAATCGTACCCTGACCGACACCGCCGAAGCCTCCGAACTCCGTCTCGAGCATTACGCGCTTGGTATACGGACCCTGGATGTTGTCCGCACGGTAGACGACTTCGCGGCGCGGATGGCCGTTGGTCCATGAAATCATCTGAAGATAGTAATGCCCGTCATGTTTGATGACACGTGAACCTTCGAGAAGTCCCTTCTCCTCACTGTCGCGCTGGAAGAGCTGGCGGTGAGAGCCGTCCACGACCTGCTTGAGATCACTGCTGAGTTCCGCCATCTCGCCCGTACCATAGAAGACATACGCACGGTCGTCATCATCAAAGAAGAGCGTGGCATCATGGAAATGAGGTAACCGGCTGACGAGTGTCCATGGACCTTCCGCCTTTTGGGCGGTCATGATATAGGTCTCTCCGCCGGGATGATCATTCGGGGCGAAGAGCGCATAGAACCGTCCTTTGTGATACTTCAGCGAGGTTGCCCACTGCCCACGGCCGTAGACGGTGCCCTGCTCCATATTATATTTAGGCGAGTCGGTGAGCTTGTCGAAGAGATAGCCCACTGTCTGCCAGTTGACCAAGTCACGCGAGTGCATGATCGGACCGCCCGGCATGAGGTGCATCGTCGTCGAGACCATGTAGTAGTCGTTACCCACACGGATCACATCCATGTCGGGTACATCCGACCAGATGACAGGGTTGGTGAACATGTTGGTCTGCGCTGCTTGTTGCTTTACTGCTTTGCCCATGGGCTTCTTCACCGTTCCGGTCGCCATCATGGGCAGTGCCAGACCGGCAAGAAGCAGGAGGGCTGGGATAGTTCTTTCTTTCATTTGATTTGTCTTTCGTAGTGTTATTTAGTTTTTATCGTGATTTTCTCCAGCACAACTCCCGGGTCGAGCGGCTCGAAGACGAGTTTGTGGATGCCGTCGGCCAGCTGTTGCAGCGGTAGTGTGGTCTGCTTTTCTACGACGCGGCGGGCCACCGTGGGGTAGTAGATGCTGTAGATATTCTCCGGCTTCTCGTTGAGATTGGCGTTGAAGTTCACCGTCTCGCCCTTACCATCGAGGCTCACACGATAGCGCAGTCCACCTTGGTTGAGGAAGTCGAGCGTGCATTTCGTTGTCACGGTGACGGTTACGCTGTCGGTGGAATTCATGCCGCGGAAGCGATACTCCAGTTGTGCGCCTTTGACCGAAGCCGTTGTCGGCCGCAACGTCATGGCACCGAGTGACGGTCCCATGAACGGGATGTCGATCCAATGGGCACCTTCGCCGTCGCGTTTGCTAAAGTAGTGCTCAGCCTCCAACACTACTTTTCCGCCCTCGGCATCAATGATCCAGCCGTCGGTACGCGGCTTGACGGTGTAGAGCTTCGGCAGCATGTCGTGTGGGAAGTTGTCGTTCCATATCGTATATCCAATATGTTTCTGGATCATCATGCCGTTCCATTTTCCTCCCGCGATGTCGTGGTTATAGGCAGCACAGAGCAGCGAGTCACGACGGAAGTCCTGACGGCAGCGCTCCGCCCACGTGTTGGCATCGGGATTGCCCTGCTCGTAGAGCTGGTGGTTCATGGCCTGGGCATAGTACATGTCGTAGAGATTGGCCATCGCCTGCACGGGGAAGAGGATGAGTTCCTGATAAACATCGCGGCAGCTCTCGGGCAGAGACGTGTATTGGCGCAGGGCGTCACGCTCCAGCGCAGCGTAGTCGCTGACCACTTTCTGCCATTCGCCGTCCTTCAGACTGTAGGTCTTGGCGTCGAGCATCTCGGCCGTGCAGCGTCCGGCGTACTTGCATTGCAGGTTGAGGATACGCGTTGCCTCCGTAGCCTGATCCTCGCCGAAGGCCGCAGCGCAGAAGCGGCGGGCGTGGTCGAGCAGGTTCTCTGTGGTGTAGGCTGTCGGGTTCCATGCCATGTCGATGAAGAGTTGGATGGGATATTCCATCGGCTTGAGGTCGCCGACATTGAGGATCCACAGTCGGTCTATGCCGTTTTCGGCAGCCAATGTCAACTGTTCCCACATGTTCTGAATAGGCGTGACGTTGAGCCACTTCGAGTTTCTCGGAGCACCAACATAGTCGACATGATAGTAGAGTCCCCATCCGCCTTTGCGGTTGCGCTCCTTTGGCGTGGGCACACGACGACGTACGTCGCCCCAGTTGTCATCGCAGAGCAGCAATGTCACATCGTCGGGCACACGCAGTCCGGCGTCGTAGTAGTCCATCACCTCTTTGTAAAGCGCCCATACCTGCGGCACTTCGCTGGCCTTCTTTCCACGCACTTTCTCGATGATGCGTCGCTGGTTGTGGATGATCTTTTCCATGAGTTGTATGTTTGTATCTTCGCTCATGGCCATGTCGCCGTCGCCACGCATGCCGATGGTGACGATGTCCTCTGTGCCTTTGTTGCGTCGCACGCCCCCGGCCCAAAAGTTGTCCAAGGCCTTCTGGTTCGTGGCGTAGTTCCACTGTCCGCCCGCAGCCTCACGTGAGGCACGGTCCTGAGCTTCCACATTCGGGTCGTCGGTGTGACCGTGCCATTCCTTTTGTGATCGGCACATCGGCTCGTGATGTGAGGTGCCGATGATGATGCCGCGGTCGTCAGCCGTCTTGCTGTTCAGTGGGTCGTCGGCGTAGAAAGCCCAGCCCCACATGGCCGGCCACATGAAATTCGCCTTTAGTCTCAGCAACAGTTCGAAGACGCGGTCGTAGAAACGGTGCCCGCCGTAGTTCGTGCCATAGGTGTTTTTCACCCATGTGGTCAGGCAGGGCGCCTCGTCGTTGAGGAAGATGCCACGATATTTTACCCGTGGAGAAGGTTGATACTGGCGGCCGTTGCTATATATAATATGGTCTTGGTGCTTCACGGGAACGTCAGCCCACCAGTACCACGGCGACACGCCCATCTCACGGCTGAGCTCATAGATGCCGTAGATCGTGCCGCGCTTGTCCGAGCCGACGACGACAAGATTGCCGTCGACAACGTTGATGAGATAGCTCTCCCATTGTCCGCGCAGTTTTCTGGCGTCGATCTTATGGGCTTTGACGATGTTGTCAATGATCTTACTCTTGCCGAGTGTACCGGCGATGATGCGTCCTTGTCCCGACTGATTGGCTGCCGTGGTGACAAGGACGGGCGCTGCTTTGCCGCAGACTCGACGGATGTCAGCGCTGAGATCGCGGGCCGCGAACCTTACTCCAGTCCAGTCTACGGTGTCCACGACGATGGTGGCAGGCTGCTGCCCGGGTTTGGCGATGTCAAAATCAGCGGCATTTGCCAGTAAGGGAAACAGTGATAATAAGAATAGGATAATCTTGTTCATATCATTATTCTTTGTTTATTTCATACTAAAGACCATGTACGACTTCCCGGGTTGGGTGTCGATGTCATATTCATATACTTTCGGGATTGTTACCTCTTCGGGTTTCTCTGTGTGGATGAGTGGGCTTTTGACTACAGCCGGAGCCAACAGATCATTGGGGCAAGCGCCTTTGGCAGGCCGCAGTCCCTGGCCTTTCAGAGGCTGATAGGAGCGCAGACGCAGCACGCCGCCGATGGTGGAGGTGATCGTGGCTTGTTTTAACTTGTTGTCACTCCATTGCTCATTGATGACGAAACCGCCACGGGCGCGCAGTCCTTTCACGCTTCCCTCATGCCAGACAGCAGGAAGAGCAGGCAGAAGATGCACGGCGCCGTCGTGGCTCTGAACGAGCATCTCAGCGATGCCAGCTGTGAAACCAAAGTTACCGTCAATCTGGAAGGGTGGATGCGCATCGAAGAGATTGGAATAGATACGTCCGTTGGGATACTGCCATTGCAGTGAGTCGCAAGGCAGCAGATGCAGCATGTTGTTGATGATATGCAGGGCGTGATTGCCGTCGAGCATGCGTGCCCAGAAGTTGATCTTCCATCCTAAGCTCCATCCCGTAGCCATGTCGCCACGCTGGAGCAGGGTGGTGTGGGCGGCACTAAAAAGCTCGGGATGAGTGAAAGGCGAGATCTGATTGCTCGGATACAGTCCGTAGAGATGTGAGATATGGCGGTGGTCGTCTTTCGGATTGTCGCCGTCTTGCAGCCATTCTTGCAGTTGGCCGTAGCGTCCGACCTGCATCGGTGGCAACAAAGCGAGTTTTTGCTGTGCTTCGTGACGGAAGGCCGTGTCAACACCGAGGATTTCTGATGCACGGATCACTGAGGACAGCGCGTCGAAAGTAATCTGGTTGTCCATCGTGCAACCCGCTGTCACAGATGTGCGCTTGCCCATCGGACCATGCTCGGGACTGACGGAGGGAGAGAGGATGAACGCTTCGCGAATGTTGAATGATGAATGATGAGTATTGAATGGTACGCTGTAAGAGTCGAGAGAAGCGCTACCAGAGTTGAATGTTGAAAGTTGAGGGTTGAACTGATAGAGCGAGTCTTTTGGTACGATCTGACCATAGTCCATCAAGAAGCGGGCGGCGGAGCGGAGAACAGGATACCACTGACGCAGGAAGGTCTTGTCGCCCGTGAAGAGATAGTGCTGCCACAGATGCGTGGTCAGCCACGCGCCGCCACAGGGAAACATGCCCCAGTAAGCACCATCGATCGGTCCGGCAACACGCCAGATGTCGGTGTTGTGATGAGCCACGAAGCCACGGCAGCCATACATCGTCTGTGCAGTGCGGGCACCGGTCTGGCTGAGATCGCTGATCAAAGAGAAGAGTGGGGGTAGGGTAGAAGTGAGATTGGTCACCTCTGCCGGCCAGTAGTTCATCTCAGTATTGATGTTGATTGTGTACTTACTGTCCCACGGCGCATTGCGCTCCTTGTTCCAGATGCCTTGCAGATTGGCAGCCTGACCGCCCTGACGTGATGAGGAGAACAGGAGATAGCGGCCATATTGAAACATCAGCGTCACAAGACGGGGATCTTGCTGCTGCGGATATTGCTGGAGCAAAACGTCTGTCGGAAGAACCCGACTTTGCGATTTTGCGGGATTGATGCTTAAGTCCACCGTGTTGAAAAGTGGCTGATAGGTTGCTACGTGCGCCCGGAGTTGCTGAGCATAGTTGCCAGCGAGGGCCTGCTCCAACGCCTGCTGCGCCTTACCTTCAGCGTTGCCACTGATGTCGTGATAGTTGACGAAATTCGTGGCAGCGGTGAGATAGATCGTTGCGGAGGTAGCGCCGGAGATGCACAACCGGTTGTCTTTGCACAGCAGTTTGCCGTCGCTCTTCACAGCTACCTTGGTCACGGCATGCAGTCCGGCCTTTACGCCTTCCTGGTCCACGCCTTGGCAGACCATTGTGAGTTGCCGGTTTTGCGCTTTCACCTGATGGTTGAGAATCGAGGAAAGCGAAACATGGAACTGCAAGGCTCCTTTTCGGGAAGCCTGAAGATGCACCGCCATGAAGCGCCCGGCGAAAGAAGTGAAGGCAGTACGCTCGATCTTCACGCCGTCCTGATAGAAAGTGGTGGTGTTGACAGCCTCGTTCAGAGACAGTGAGCGATGGTAGTTGTTGCTCCCCGTTTGCTTTGCAGTCTCAGCGTGCTGGCGCATTGCTGCCTGCGCGTCCGTCGGCATGTCGATGAGCAACGAGCCCAACGGCAGGAAGCGCATGCCGTTCCTGCCGGTGAAGAAGTTGCGGTTGATGACGCCCTCGGCCTGATCCTCTCTGCCGTGGCGAATGAGTTCACGCACCCATTGCAGGGAGTCTTTGGCACGTGGCGCGTCGTTGTTGTAAGGCGATCCCGACCAGAACGTCGTCTCATTGAGGTCGATACGCTCGTGCGTAGTACCGCCATAGGCCAGCGCTCCGATGAAGCCGTTGCCCAAAGGCAGCGCTTCCCACCAGTTGCGTGCGGGTTGCTGATATTCCAAGCATAGTCTGTCGTGGACAGCAGTGTTCTTCCCCCAACTCTGTAGACTGAAGAGCAGGAGTGAACACAGTATCAGCATCAATCCTCCGTTTATGCTTGGTCGATCATGGAGAGAATGAGATTGTTTTTGCGTCATGATTGTTTTCAGTTATTTGTTTTTTGTGAATCAGTGTGCAGTTTTGCGTTTCTGCTTGTTGCTTTTTGCAAAGTTACGCATTTTATCTCAATGTTGTTTTGCCAAACGTCTCATTTTCCATGCTATTTGTTGCAACTGGCATATATTTGCCCTTTTGTTAGTTTCCTTTGTCAATATCCGAACATCTTTTTGCTTATTCATTATTTTTGTGTTACTTTGCAGCAGGAAATTCAATCAAAGAGTTAAAGCATAGATGAAAGCAGTACTCACCATCACGGGTTCGGACAGTTGTGGCGGAGCAGGCATACAAGCCGATATCAAGACGATCAGTCAGTTGGGTGGCTATGCCCTCACAGCCATTACGTCCATCACGGTTCAGAATACGTTGGGTATTCAGAACTACTACGACCTGCCCCCGGAGACTGTCCGGGGACAGGTGGAGGCTGTTATCAACGATGTGGAACCCAATGTGGTGAAGGTGGGACTGATTCGCACGCTTGCCACGCTCAATGTCATCGTCGACTTGTTGCAGAAGTATCGCCCTGCCTGCATCATCTATGATGCCGTCGTGCGCACGACGCAGGGCGAACAGTTGATCCCCGATGATGTTCACAACATGATCGCCCGGCGCCTGCTGCCCCTGTGCACGGTGGTGATCATCGGTAAGGATCAGCCTACCGGCAAGCTGCCCGATTCGGTACATGCTATCGCGATCGACGACAACCCTCAGCACGGTTATGCCAATGGCTTCTCCTCGGCTTTGGCTTGTTTCGTCAGTCTGGGACTCTCACTTCAGGACGCTGAGAGCAAGGCACGGGCCTATGTCAATGCGCAGTCGGCCACGGCCTCCGATGCTACGGGGCGCTGTGGCGAGCTCTATCGGCTCTTTCTCGATGCCATCGAGGAGCGGGGTGATGCGTATCACGACATCAACTACTATGCTGATCACCTCAACGTCAGTGCACGCTACCTGGCGCAGGTCACCCATCGGGCTGTGGGACTCACCCCCAAGCAGATCGTTGACAAGGAGATGACACATATCCTCCAGTCAGCACTGCTCTCGTCGACACAACCACTCCAGCAGTTGGCCTACGATCACGGCTTCACTTCCCAGCAGCATTTCACCAAGTTCTTTAAGAAACAAACGGGACTGACGCCCAGCCAATACCGCGCGGAGGTCAAGCGGAAAGGAAGAGAGAGATAAAAAGCGAGTTAATATTGAACAGTTAGAAAATCAGGATAAGAAAAACAACTAAAAGACAGAAACAATGGAAAACGAAAGGCAGACATTGAACCGCAACTTGGCACAGATGCTCAAGGGCGGTGTGATCATGGACGTGACAACACCCGAACAGGCAGAGATCGCGGAAGAAGCAGGAGCCTGTGCCGTTATGGCTTTGGAGCGCATTCCGGCAGACATCCGTGCTGCCGGCGGTGTAGCACGCATGAGTGACCCGAAAATGATCAAGGGCATACAAGCCGCAGTAAGCATCCCCGTGATGGCCAAGTGCCGTATCGGACACATCGCAGAGGCGCAGATCCTGCAGGCTATTGACATCGACTACATCGACGAGAGTGAAGTGCTCTCTCCCGCCGATGATGTCTATCACATCGACAAGACGCAGTTCCGAGTGCCCTTCGTCTGTGGCGCCCGCAACTTGAGCGAAGCCCTGCGCCGTATTGCTGAGGGTGCGACGATGATCCGCACCAAAGGTGAGCCCGGTACCGGTGATGTGGTTCAGGCCGTCCATCACATGCGGCTGATGCAGCGTCAGATCCGCGACCTTGTCGCCAAGCGTCCCGACGAGCTCTTTGAGGCAGCCAAGGAGCTGCAGGCACCTTACGACTTAGTGAAGTATGTCCATGACCATGGCAAGCTGCCGGTGGTGAACTTCGCGGCCGGCGGTGTCGCTACGCCGGCAGACGCCGCTCTGATGATGGAGCTGGGCGCAGAAGGCGTGTTCGTGGGCAGTGGCATCTTCAAGAGTGGCAATCCCCGCAAACGTGCGGCAGCCATTGTCAAGGCCGTCACCAACTACAACGATCCTAAGGTGCTGGCAGAAATCAGCGAGGATCTTGGCGAGGCCATGGTGGGCATCAACGCCGACGAGATACAGCTGCTCATGGCTGAGAGAGGTAAATAAGCGAGAGGAGACAGCGTCTATGAAAAAACGTATTGCTGTGTTGGCGCTGCAAGGTGCCTTCATTGAGCATGAGAAGATGCTGCAGCGGCTCGGTGCTGATGTCTTTGAGGTCAGAGAGAAAACCGACTGGCAACAGCCTAAGGACGGCCTCGTCATCCCCGGCGGTGAGAGTACGGTAATGGCCAAACTGCTTGTGGAGTCAGGTCTTCACGACGAGATTCGTAACGACATCGTCGCCGGTCTTCCTGTCTTCGGCACCTGTGCCGGACTGATTCTCCTGTCAGGACGTGTGCGCCAGCATGCCGGCGGCGAGGCTGCATCCATGCCCGGAGCCATTGCGACGATGGACATCACCACGTGTCGCAATGCCTACGGGCGGCAGTTGGGCAGCTTTGCCACGGAAGCAGACTTCAAAGATGCCGGTAAGGTGCCGATGACTTTTATCCGTGCGCCTTTCATCGAGACAGTAGGGCCAGAGGTGGAAGTCCTCGCACGTGTAGGCGGACGTATTGTCGCGGCACGGCAAGGCAATCAGCTCGTCACTGCTTTCCATCCCGAACTCAGCGACGACATGCGGGTAGCCAAGTACTTCCTGACCTTTCTTCCTTCCAGGAAATAACCGCGCGGAGCGGTCGCCGTGGCGGGCATGCGCCGTAAACCAATTAAGCCGAAAAGAGGCAGATGCTGTTGGATCTCCAGCATCTGCCTCTTTTTCTATTTGCTAACGGCTATTCCCCGCCCTTAGTCTTCCCAATCCCATTGGTTGTTTTTCTTGGCTCCGGACACACCGGGACCGTCACCATAGTCGTCGTTAATCTCACCCGACTTAGGCCATTGGGAACCACTTCCACCAATATTATACTTGTCTTTGGCCGAACCGACCATCAAATGACAGACGTCGAATCTGACGTTTTCTGTCTCCGGACGTTGATATATACGTTTCATGTCTGCTCTTTTTTATTTTACAATCAGTTTCTTCCCGTTTACGATATAGATGCCGGACGGGAGGCCGGCGGTGTCTGTCGTTCCACGGCGAACCACCTGGCCATATATATTATACACATCCTTTCCAGCCAAAGATGCTTTCCGGGAGTCGGAGCCGTTGGCAGAAATGTTGTCGATACCGGTCGTTGTCCCTCCGAAGCTGTTCGAGAAATAAGCAGTCTTTGCGCCGCTGATTCCGTTGTCCTTGTCAAGCCGGACGATTGCCGTACCGGGAGTGAACACCGCATCGGTGCGCATAGCCTTGTAGAAACCATTGGCCCACTTGGACTCGTTGCCGGAATAATAGTAGTAGCTGTACTTGGGGATCTTTGCACCCGTAGTGTAATTGCCGATGAAGGTATAGGTCACACCGTTCACGGTATAAGATACCGACTGAGCTTTCAACTTCTTGGCGAAGTTGTCGCCATCGGTGTCTGTGTCATCCGTGACGTCCACGATCGTGTTGTAAGCAGCTCCGTGAAGTCCCGGGTGAATCATATAAGGATGGTGGGCCTTCATCTCAGTCACAGGTTTCTTGAAGTTCAGGACGATGTACTTGCGGTTGGGCACATTGGGATCATCGAGCGACTCCACGCCGCTGAACTCGCACACTTCCGTAGCGGAACCGAACGCATTGCCTATCTGCTTGGCACTTAAGTCAAATGGGAAGCAGACCGAATACCACTTGCCTTCAACGAGGCGCTTGTCCTCATGGGTGTTCTTCAGTTTGCCCACCAACATGAACTCATTCCATCCGGCATAGTCGCCTGACGAACTGCTGAAATAGCCGTAATCATCCACGGGCAGTTTGTTGCCGTCTTCGTCAAACACCCATTTATTATCCCAGCTGGCGTAGGTTGACTGATTGCCGTATTCCGGCGTGCCAATCAGCTGTATGTATTTGTTCACATAGTTGGAATAGGCAGCCTCCGGATAATGCAGAATGGTGTAAACGCCGGTCGTGGTATTATAGTCCGTAATCTTGACCGTCCCGCCGTTTGTATAGGATAACAGGCTGTAGCCATAGGTGTAGGAAGTGGGTTGGAAAGCCTGCGACGCGCACTTGGTGTTTGTCCCCAACACATACACGTCGGTCAGTTTGTCGATATTTCCGAAAGCCTGATTCTCTATGGTCTCCACACTTGCGGGAATGACGACTTTCGTGATTCCGGTATTGTCAAAAGCCTGATTCTTGATGGTCTTCAGCGAATAGGGCAGGCGGACGGTCGTGATGTTCTTGCATCCTTGAAAGGCTCCAACACCAATCGTCTCCAAGCTTCCCGGAAGAATCAGTGAGGTCAGTCCCGTGCAGTTGGCAAAAGCCTGGGTGCTGATCTTTTTCAATCCGTAGAGGTATTCCACGTTCGTCAGGTTGGAACAGTCGACAAAAGCCTGTGACTTAATGGACTTCACGCTTGTGCCGATAACAAGGCTCTTCAAGTATGTGTCACCGGAAAAAGTACTTTTGCTGATGACAGTCGTCGCCAAGTTTTCAGATTTTGTGGCGTTGGGGAATACCACTCTTGTCCACTTGCTTTTGTTGTCATCGAACGAGAACGCCGTGCTGGTAAGGCATTCCGGCAGGACAAGCGTTCCCAACTCATTGCCTCCGTTCAGGAATTTGGAATTATATCCTAATGGTGTGATTACGTTGTCACTTGCGAGTTCTGCCAGCCCCATGTCCAGATCCGTGATCTTTGAGAAAGGCGGCGTGGTGTAGCTGGTACCGAAGAAATCGGTAAAATCGCTGGCTGACAGCGTCACGCCGTCGGCCGTCACAATCTTGACATTCGTTGATGCCAACTCGGCGGATGTGAAATTAGACGTCTTCAGATCACCGGTGGCATTCACCGTGATGACAAGGGTGTCTCCCGAATGGGTAATCGTTGGCGTGGCATTCATCGTTGCCACTGCCAAGAGGGCAAGAAACAAAACTTTAACTCTCTTCATTGTTATTCTTTTAAAGATACTGAGCATCATCATATCACACAGCCGCAATCATCTGCGGTAAGGTGATACAGATCCCATCGAATACATAGTTTTACCTTAAAATAATTTGGGCAAAGGTAAGCATATTTTTCTAAACTCGCAAGGAATTAAGTTTTTTTATTATTGGTTATGAAAGCAATCTATCAGTTGCCCCCTTGGGGGAGTTAGAGGGAGGCTTCTTATTCCTCGCTCCAGTCTTCCTGGCTTTTGTCCAAAAAATGCTCTGTTACTAACTTGAAAATACAATAGACAATGCTGTATAATCAGTTGATTTGGGTGACGCATTGATGAAGTCAGGAGTGTTTTATGGGTTTTTGTATATTACAAAATAATATAACAATCGATAAATCTTAGACGCAATAAAGGGTGTAAATCACATAATACATTGATTTACACCCTTGTATACTGAGCCCTCCCCTTGGGAAGGGGGAGTTAGAGGGAGGCCTTATTCCTCGCTCCAGTCTTCCTGGCTCTTGCGCACATAGGACTTGTAGCGGAGCTTAGCCATCTTCTCGCACTCGGAGAAGAGCTCGTCAGCCTCAGCAGGATAAGCCTTGGCAACAGAAGAGTAGCGGACCTCACCGAGCAGGAACTCACGGAAGTCAGCCCAGTTAGGCTCCTTACTGTCGAGTGTGAACGGGTTCTTGCCCTGATCAGCGAGCTCTGGGTTGAAGCGCCACAGATGCCAGTAACCGCAGTCAACGGCGAGCTTCTCCTCCATCTGGCTCTTGCCCATGCTTCTCTTGAGCTTCTTGGTGCCCTTGATACCGTGGTTGATACACGGAGCATAGGCGATGACGAGTGACGGGCCTGGATAAGCCTCAGCCTCGCGGATAGCCTTCAGGCACTGAGCATTGTCGGCACCCATAGCCACCTGAGCGACATAGACGTAACCGTAGGTCGTCTGCATCAGACCCAGATCCTTCTTGCGGACGCGCTTGCCCTGAGCGGCGAACTGAGCGATGGCGCCTAACGGAGTAGCCTTAGAGGACTGACCACCAGTGTTAGAGTAAACCTCAGTATCGAGAACGAGGATGTTGACATCCTCACCGGTAGAGAGCACGTGGTCGAGACCACCGTAGCCGATGTCATAGGAAGCACCGTCACCACCGATGATCCACTGAGAGCGCTTCACCAGATAGTGCTCCAGCGGTTGCAGTTCCTTGCAGAACGTGCAGCCAGCCTCAGCACCTTTCTCGATCAGCGGTTTGAGCTCAGCGGCAGCGACCTTAGAGCCGTCGGCGTCGTTTTGCTGCTCGATCCACTTCTGAGCGGCAGCCTTGAAGTCGTCGGGTGTGTGCTCGCCTTCCATAGCCTGGTTGAGCAGCACGGTGATACGCTCCTTCATCTTCTTGTTGCCCAGTGCCATACCGAGACCGAACTCGCAGAAGTCCTCAAAGAGAGAGTTGTCGAAGGCAGGACCCTGACCCTTGTCGTTGGTGCAGTAGGGTGTAGAAGGAATAGAAGCAGAGTAGATAGAAGAGCAACCCGTAGCGTTGGCGATCATCTCACGGTCACCGAAGAGCTGGGAGATCAGCTTGACGTAAGGAGTCTCACCGCAGCCGGAGCATGCGCCGGAGAACTCAAACAGCGGCTGAGCGAACTGAGAGTTCTTCGGGCTCTGCTTGATGTCGACGAGGTCCTGCTTGGACTTCACGTTGTTGACGAGGTAAGTCCAGCGCTCAGCTTCCTTCTTCATGTCAGGAGCATCGACGTTGAACGGTACCATCTTCAGGGCCTTCTCCAGCTCACCGGTTTCCTTGTTCTTCTTACCCGGGCAGACATCAGCACAGTTGCCGCAGCCCAAGCAGTCGAGAACGGAAACCTCGATGCGGAACTTCATGCCCTTGAGCGTCTTCGGAGCCAGCATGTCGATGGTCTGGCCGTCGAAGCCAGCAGCCTCTTTGTCGTCGAGGACGAACGGACGGATACAAGCGTGAGGACAGCAGAACGAGCACTTGTTGCACTGGATACAGTTCTCTGGGTTCCATACCGGCACGAAAGCCTCGACACCACGCTTCTCCCAAGCTGCGGTGCCGTTCTGCCATGTGCCGTCGACAGTGTCGTTGTTGGCAAAGTCAGAAACCTTGAGCAGGTCGCCGGCCTGAGCGTTGATCGGGCGGACGAGGTTCTTGACGAATGCGGGAGCGTTGTCCTCCACGGCATTATCATCAGCGAGCTGAGCCCAGGCAGGATCCACGGCGAGCTCTTTGTACTCACCGCCACGGTCTACGGCAGCGTAGTTCATGTTCACGATGTCCTGTCCCTTCTTGCCATAGGATTTCACGATGAAGGCTTTCATCTGCTCCACGGCGAGCTCTGTCGGGATGACCTTGGTGATACGGAAGAAAGCGGACTGCAGGATCGTGTTGGTACGGTTGCCCAATCCAATCTCCTGACCGATCTTCGTAGCGTTGATGTAGTACACCTTGATATGGTGCTTGGCGAAGTAGCGCTTCACCTTGTTAGGGATGAAGTTGACGAGTTCCTCGCCGTCGAAGATGGTGTTGAGCAGGAAGGTACCGTTGTCACGCAGGCCACGGGTCACATCATACATGTGGAGATAAGCCTGCACATGGCACGCCACGAAGTTCGGCGTGTTGACCTGATAGGCGCTGTGGATCGGCTCATCACCGAAACGCAGATGTGAGCAGGTGAATCCGCCAGACTTCTTCGAGTCGTAGGAGAAGTAAGCCTGGCAATATTTCTTGGTGTTGTTACCGATAATCTGCACCGAGTTCTTGTTGGCGCCGACCGTACCGTCAGAGCCCAGTCCATAGAACTTAGCCTCGAAGAGCGAGTCACCGCCCATCGGGATCTCCTCAACCTCTGGCAGAGAGGTGAAGGTGACATCGTCGACGATACCCACGGTGAAGTGGTTCTTCGGCACGTTGAGCTCGAGGTTGTTGAACACGGAGATGATCTTGGCAGGCGTGGTGTCGGAAGATCCGAGACCATAACGGCCGCCGACGATCAGCGGTTTACGAGGATCGTCATAGAGCGCGCTCTTCACGTCGAGATACAGCGGCTCGCCCTCAGCTCCCGGCTCCTTGGTGCGGTCGAGGACAGCGATGCGCTTCACAGTGTCGGGGATGGCCTTGCGGATGGCCTCGACAGAGAACGGACGATAGAGGTGGACGGCCACCATACCTACCTTCTTACCCTGCTTGGTCAGGTAATCGATAGCCTCGCGGGCAGGCTCCGTGGCAGAACCCATCAGCACGATGATGTTCTCAGCGTCGGGTGCGCCGTAGTAGTTGAAGAGATGATACTCACGGCCTGTGATCTTAGACACCTCGCCGAGGTACTTCTCAACGACTTCAGGCACTACGTCGTAGTACTTGTTGCTGGCTTCGCGGTGTGTGAAGAAGGTCTCGGGGTTCTCGGCCGTACCGCGTGTGACAGGGCGCTCAGGAGAGAGCGCACGGTCGCGGAAGCGCTTGATATACGCCGGGTTGACGAGCGGACGGATGTCCTCCATGTCCATGGCCTCGATCTTGTGATACTCGTGGGACGTGCGGAAGCCATCGAAGAAATTGATGAACGGCACAGACGTCTCGAGTGTAGCGAGGTAAGGCACGGCCGTGAGGTCCATCACCTCCTGTACGGAACCGGAGCAGAACATGGCGAAGCCGGTCTGGCGGCAGGCCATCACATCCTGGTGGTCACCGAAGATACACAGAGAGTGGCTGGCCAGCGTGCGGGCAGAGACGTTGAAGACGCAGGGCAGCAGCTCACCGGCAATCTTGTACATGTTGGGGATCATCAGCAGCAGACCCTGAGACGCGGTGTAGGTAGATGTCAGCGCACCGGCCTGCAAAGAGCCGTGGAGCGCGCCGGCGGCACCACCCTCAGACTCCATCTCCTGCACGGTGACGGTCTGGCCAAACAGATTCTTACGGCCCTTGGCAGCCCATTCGTCGATGTGCTCAGCCATAGGAGACGACGGTGTGATGGGGTAGATGGCGGCCACCTCAGTAAACATGTAGCTTACATGAGCGGCAGCGGTGTTACCATCACAAGTCATGAATTTCTTTTCTTTTGCCATTTTGTGAAAAAATAGATGATAAAAAGTTGATAATGTTTTTGCGTTATATATATAATAGGTGTCAGTAGAGCATACCGAGTAACCATAAAGGTATCCGGTCGTCGTGACCTATCTTCTGATGGTATCGTGCATAGATCGTGCCGCCGGCGTTGCGGCTTTTGTCAGCCACGAGCGCGTCGCAGACGCGAAAGCGCAGTTTGTTGTCCACGAGATAGCAGTGGTCCTTGTTGCCCTGGTTGACGAGATGATCCTTCCACAGCGTGTTGACGAAGAAGGTCTCCATGATTTCCTGCGTGCTGCTGGTGATGGGGTAGATGACATACATCAGGTTGGGATTGTGCATCATCACCTTCGAGGGCTTCTTGGGAAACTGCTGTCCGGGATTGTAGATGAGGTTGATCAGCCGGGCGTCGGCAAGGTATTTGATATAGTTCATCACCGTGGCGCGGCTGGTGTCTATCTCGTCGGCGAGTTTGCTGATGTTCGGTGCCTGCGGACCGTTGAGAGCCAGGAGATAGAAGAGTTTCTTGATCTTGGTGAGGTATTTCAGTTCTATCTGTTTGATGAGCAGGATGTCCACCTCCGTCATCATGTTCATGGTCTTGAGCAAATTCTCCATGAAGTTACGGTTCTCAAGGAAGAAGGGGTAGAAGCCATGATGGAGATAGTCCGCAAAGAAAGTCGTGGGATCCACGGCCTTAACGATATCCCCGGCGATCGCCTCATGGTTGCTCACGATCTCATCCAAGGTCAGTGGAGCAAAGTGGGTATGCGCCTTGAGGTTGAGGTATTCCCGGAAAGAGAAGCCGCGGAGGTTGTAGCTCATCACCAAACCATTGAGTTCGGGGTTCTCCTCCTTGAGGCGCATGACGCTCGAACCGGTGAAAATGATCTTCAGTTGGGGATATTTGTCGTAGCACTCACGCAACTCCCGGCTCCAGTTGGGTTGCTTGAACACCTGGTCGATGAGCAGCACCTGTCCACCCTGCCCGACAAACTCACCGGCAAAGTCGGCGATGCCGCGTCCCTGGAAATAGAAGTTGTTCATGTTGACATACAGACATCTGTGGTCGTTGCTGCCGAAATGTTCCTTGGCATACTGCAACAGAAAAGTCGTCTTTCCCACGCCTCGTGTGCCCTTAATGCCAATGAGCCGGTCGGTCCAGTCAATCTCGTCCATGAGGACGCGGCGAACCGGGGCGTTGGTGTGCTCCACCAGGTAGGCATGGGTACGAAAGAATGATTCCATAGATGTCTTTGATGTCTGTATTGGTTATACAGTGCAAAGATAGTGATTAATTTTATTTTTGCAAACCATAGATAGCAAAAACTTTTGTTTTTAGCAAATTTTGTATTATCACCTGACTTCGTCAATGCGTCGCGCAATCATTATAAAGGATCGATATAAAGGGTCGATGATGCGATTGATGTTCACAAGTAAGCAGCGAAGGCAGGAAAGCGCATTCTGCCGGTTGCCGGACATGCTGGGCTTGCCGGCAGGTGGCAATATTCAGAAATGTTGGTTTTTCTGACAAAAAAGTGGCTCTGAGAAGGCGTTCTTTTCGAGCGCGCACCCACTTGACCCTGATTTTTGAAATTTCAGACGGCTTTCTGTAACTTACTGTCAGATAGAAAGATATGCTGATAATGGTTCGCCACGTTTTCAAAAGAGCTATAATAGTGTCTCACTTTATCGGTTGTTTGGTGGTCATAAAGCCTTTCTGTACCTATCAGAAAGGCTTTATGACCCGGTCAACACGCCTATTTCATCAGGTCAGAAAGGCACTTTGACCCGGTCAGAAAGGCTTCCTGATGAGCAGAGATCGGTTTTCTGGTTCTGAAATCACCGGTTTTTGGCTGTGAGCGCGTTGCCTTTTCTCTGGAACGAGTGATTTTGTTGACAGACTTTTGTAAATAATATTAGTATAATGATTTGCAGGGATTCTCTTTCAAGACTCATTCTGACAAAAACCAACAAAACACTTGCTGTGATGCAAGGGCGGTGCCCTTTGTTGCTTCTCTGTTGTCGGCTTGCTCCGAAGCAAGCTTCGGCAAGCCGACAACAGAGAAGCAACAGCCTTCGTACCTCAGGCTTGCATCACAGCAAGAAAAACCTTGAAAACAGGCTGGCGCGGTCTCCTCGTAACTCACTTGCTATGAAAAAGCACCTCCCAAGCACCGCGACAGCCTGTTTTCAAGGTTTTTCTTTGTTGAAAATATCACAAATATAAGAAAGGAAACCGCATAATTGCACTAATATTTGTAACTTTGCATTTAATAATACAAAGCGTATACGACATGATTCATATTTTCAATCCCGAACACGACATTGCTTTAGGTGCCCGCGCAGAGCAGTTTACCGCTCCTCATGCGGCCCGACAATTGCGCTACGACTTGGGTTTCCTGCCGATGATATGGGCCGGGGAAGGCGACAAGGTCATCGTGGAAGACGTAGAGGCAGCCAAGGAGGCTTTCCGACATTTGGGGTTGAAGACAAAGGGATCATGGCATAGCTGGAAAGAACTCGCGGACGCGCTGGATGTGCGCCAGCCCGAGGAGATCGCTCCGTGGGGCTGGGATCGGGCGCTCTTTCACCGTATGGTGAAGGCGGGCGTATCTCCTGCGCTGCTGCCGATGCCTAACCGCCTGGAGACCATCAGGCAGATGAGCCATCGCCAATGGGCCGCGGAACATGTGCTGCCGGCAATGCGCCTTCTGCCCGATACCGCGGGCGAGGCCACTGCCGTGTTCAATGTCAGTAGTTTCATGTCTTTGCTGCATGATCATGGCCGCGTCGTGGTGAAGGCGCCTTGGAGCAGCAGCGGCAGGGGAATAAGGTATCTCGACGGAAAGAAACCGGCATCGTACAGCGCGCAGATACGCAACTGGGCACGTAATGTCGTAGCCCGGCAGGGCTGTATCATGCTGGAGCCCTATTATAATAAGGTGTCGGATTTCGCCATGGAGTTTGTTTCTGATGGCCGCGGCACAGTGCGCTATTGCGGATTGTCGGTCTTCGACACCCGCGGTGGTGCTTACTCGGGCAGCATCCTCGACACGGAAGAAGACAAGGCCCGGCGGTTGGGGGCTTGGATCAGCACTGACCAGCTGATCCTGATCAGGGAGCAGTTGACAATGGTGCTCAGCAAAGAGCTTGGCAACAGCTATCGCGGCCCGTTGGGTGTGGACATGATGGTGGTCAGCATTGACAACAAGCTGATGGTGCATCCCTGTGTGGAGTTGAATCTCAGACGTACGATGGGGCACGTGGCCTTGGCGCTGACACGCCGCATCGCTGTGACACCAAAGATCATGAGCATCGTGTATACGGATAAATATAGGCTGAAGGTGGGAGCCCCCCTCTAACTCCCCCAAGGGGGGGAGAAAAGCAATACCCCAAAGCTACCGTAGTGGTGGCTTTGGGGTATTTGCATAATGTTGAATGTTGAATGATGAATGTTGAATGAATGAATGATGAATGTTGAATTATCCAATGATGAATTGGTTAATTAGCAAACATCCATCAGCGTTCGACATTCAACATTGATTCATTCATTCATTCAACATTCATCATTCAACATTCAACATTGGTTTACGCACCGTGGAACAGATATTCCTTTTGCGTGTCGATGGCGATGCGGGTGAAGAGTTCGTTGACAAGTTGATCAGCGACCTCAAGCGCATGGTTGAAGAGCTGGTCGCTGAAAGCCTGCAACATGTCGCGGGCTTCTATCGGACGCTCCTTGCAGATGGCGAGATAGCGCTCCTCAAACTCTTTCTGACGCTGATCGTTCTCAGCTTCGAGCTTAGCGTAGGTCTCCTTGATCAGTGGAGCATAGGCGTTGTAGTTGACCATGCCCAGTGTCATCACCTTGCGGAAGCGCCAGTACGCGGAGGCAGAGTCGCAGTGGTTGTTGCCGATGCCGTAAGCTCTCGGGAAGGAGGAGATGCCCTGATAGACAGGCAGGAAGACGCTGAGATCGGCCATGCCGTCGGCTACATAGGTGATGCAGCCGATCTCCTTGGGCAGCCACGGGCGTACCTGCATGAGGTGGGTCTGCGTGGTGCGGAAGATCGAGACGGGACGGAAAGGCTCCTTGCCGTTGTTGTGGAGATAAGGATCGTGGTCCGTACCGTCGTAGTGGAAGCGGAACGCATTGCGCAGACGGGCGATGGTGATCGGCTTCTCGGGTTCTGCAAAGACGGGGAATGTGTTTTTGCTCACATCCTGCTTCATGCCCGGCGTGAAGATGCCCTGCAATCCCCATACACGGGGATAGTTATAGGTGGTGTCGTCTTTGTCGTCCTTGGAATAAGCCTCGTGGAAGTCGAACTCGCCCTTGGAAGGATCGTACAGACCGTGCTCCTGCGCGAACTCGATGAGATCCTTCGATGCGATATAGTTCTCCTTGTCGTTGGGATCGTATTTGCGGAAACGGCTCTGGTTACCCGTCACGAAGTACTTGTCGTTAGGCATACGGCAAGCCAGGAATCGGTGCCCGCAGCAGTTCTCGAGATACCAAGTCTCCTTATTGTCGATGAATCCGATGCCGAAGCCCTCAGCGGAACCGTATTTCTCGATCAGCGCGCCGAGGCGCTCCACACCCTCACGTGCGGAATGGATATAGGGCAGTACGATGTTGTAGGTGCAGTTCTCGGCGAGTCCATCCTTGACGTATGGGTCAAACTCCAGCGCCTTGGGACTGCTGAAGATCGTCTCTGTGCTGCTCTCGCCGATGCCCAGTGAGTTGAAGCCGGCGCTTCCCCATTCGTGATGGTATTGGTAGTCGGGCAGGGCCGTGTAGCCCAGACGCTTCCTGGGCAACGGGCAGCGGAAGCCACTGTCGTCAGCGACAAACTCCTCGGGACCGTTGTCGGTGTCGGGGAAGACCAGCCAGTTCTTGCAGCGCATGGCGTCGAAATCCTCGGAACGGGCATAGATGTGTGATCCATCACCTGTCGCCTTGCAGCCGACGACGATTGTCGTGCACTCTGAGGTCAGGTGCCCCATGATTTCCTTTTCTTTCTTTTCCATTGTCTTTGATGATTATAAGATCGTATGATGTTTGTTGTGTCTTATTTCCTGCGGCCCAGCGAGCGCAGCCATCTCAGCGGATGGCGCAGCACGCTGCCGATGCCCTTATCCTGCGTGGCGGCAGGCTGAGCAGCAGGTTGCTGCTGCGGACGGTTCTTCGGCTTGGGCTTGTTGCCCTGGGCGCCCTTCTTTCTGTAGTCCTGCTTGTTGCCGCTTTGAGGATTGCGGCCCTCGCCCTTCGGTCCGCGCTGTCGGCGGTTGTTGCGGTTGCGCTCCTGTCCTTGACGCTCCTCACCACTACGGATCTCGCCGTTGCGAGCCTCGTTGATGCGGCTCTCGCCGTTGCGGTTGTCCCTATTGCGGTTGTCGCTGTTGCGTCTGTCTTTGTTGCGGTTGTTGCGGCGGTCGTCGTGCTGCCCGCCTTGTGCGCCCTGCGGGTTCTGCGCGTTGCGGTTAGCGCGCTTGGTGTCTTTGTGTGCCGTGTTGTCACGGTCCTTGCGTCGGCGGCTCTTCGCCGAAGTCTTGCCATTGCGCTTCGATATCGTATACTCCGGATCCTCGCCACAACCCTCGGGCAGTGGATTCTTCCTGATGTCCTTGTCGAGGAACTTCTCAATCTGGTGGAAAGCATACATGTCGTCTTCGTTGACCAGCGTGATGGCAACGCCGTCGCGGTCGGCGCGCGCCGTACGGCCGATGCGGTGGACATAGTCTTCGGCATCGTGGGGAACGTCATAGTTGATGACCATCGCGATGTCGTCGATGTCGATACCACGGGCCAGGATGTCCGTAGCCACCAAGACGTCGATCTGTCCGCTCTTGAACTTGAACATCATATCGTCGCGCTCGGCCTGGTCGAGGTCGGAGTGCATCTCGCCACTGTTGATGTGCAGACGGGTGAGCGCCTGGTTGATGTGCTTCACCTTCTGCTTGCTGCCCGAGAAGATGATGACGCGTTTCAGGTCGCCGGCCTTGAAGATGTCCTCAATGATCTTGAGCTTCTGCGTCTCATAACAGATATATGCGCTTTGCTGAATCTTCTCGGCAGGCTTGCTCACAGCTAATTTCACCTCCACAGGATCCTTCAGCAGACTCTGCGCCAGCTTTTCGATGTCCTTCGGCATGGTGGCTGAGAACATGATCGTCTGGCAGGTCTTGGGCAGCTGCGAGGCGATCTTCATGATGTCGTCAGAGAATCCCATGTCGAGCATACGGTCGGCCTCGTCAAGAACGAAGAAGCTCACCTTGCCCAGATCGACGTTGCCCAGGCTGATGTGAGAGATGAGTCGTCCCGGTGTGGCAATGATCACGTCCACACCCGACTTCATGCTCTTAAGTTCCTGGTCGTAGCGGTTGCCGTCATTGCCGCCGTAGACGGCCACGCTGCTCACGCCTGGCGTATAGTAGGCAAAGCCCTGCATGGTCTGGTCGATCTGCTGGGCGAGCTCACGTGTCGGCGACATGATGACGCAGTTGACGGCATTTTTGGGGTAGCCGCCATCGTCGAGTTTGGAAAGGACAGGCAGCAGGTAGGCTGCCGTCTTGCCGGTTCCGGTCTGTGCCACGCCGAGCACATCGCGCCCGTTGAGGATTTCGGGAATACATTTCTCCTGCACCGGCGTGCACTCCTCGAAGCGCATGTCGTAGAGTGCGTCAAGGACGTTATCGCTTAAGTCTAATTCTTCAAATCTCATTATATATTTATATATGTTTCTTTTTATCGTTTAATATAAATAAGGTGTATCACCTTACGTGTTATTCTGAACAGTCTGTTATTTATTATTTATGATTTATACACTATACATTACTCATCAATTCGGTGCATGACGGTAACAGATCAGTGCGATGACGATGAAGATCAGGTTGGGCATCCATGCTGCCAGCACGGGCGGGAAGCCCGCGTTGATGGCGAAGGAGGCCGAAACGGTCTGCAACATGATATAAGTGAAGCTCAGTGCCAGTCCGATACCTAAGTACATGCCCATGCCGCCCTTGCGTTTTCTGGCAGAGAGTGAGGCGCCGATGATCGTCAGGATAAACGAGGCGAAGGACGAAGCAATGCGTTTGTGATACTCCACCTCGTACTGTACCACGTTGCCCGAACCGCGGTTGATCTGCTTGGAGATGTAGTCTCGCAGTGCCGGAGAGGTAAACGTCTCCTGCTGTCCTTTGGAGTAGACGAGGTCCATCGGCTCCATCTGTATGATCGTGTCCTTGACATCGCCGGTGGTGATATGCTCACGCAGACCCTTGAGGCGCCGTATCTTCCAGTTGCTGAGCTTCCAATGGAACTTGTTGTCAGAGATGGTGTCGTACTGAATCGTCATGGCGGTGAGGTGAGAGATGAGCTTCTTGTCCTTGAAGCGGTCGAGACAGAAGCCATAGCCTTGCTTTTGCGTGTCGTCGTAGTGCTGGATGTAGGCGATCACACCCGGTCCCACTTGCAACTGCACGTTGTCGGCCGCCGTCTGCTTCTTCTTGTTCTTGTACATCGTCTCAAAGTTCTGTCGGATCACTGTGCCGTGGGGAATGACATAGGCCGAGAGAAAATATGACAGTCCGGCCAACAGCACACACGTGAACATGTATGGTCTGAGCAGCCGCTTGAACGAGATGCCCGTGGCCAACATGGCGATGATCTCGGAGTTGCCGGCCATCTTTGAGGTGAAGAAGATCACGGCAATGAAGACAAACAACGCACTGAAGAGGTTGGCGAAATAGGGAACGAAGTTGGCATAATAGTCGAAGACGATGGCTCGCAAAGGAGCATGGTACTGCGTAAACTTCGCCAAGTTCTCATTGACATCGAAGACAATGGAGATGGAAATGATCAGGGCGATGGAGAAGAAATAGGTGCCGATGAACTTGCGGATGATATACCAGTCGATCTTCTTGATATATCTGAAGGGATTGAGGTACTTCAATACCCTGAGGAAACGGAAAAGATGTCCGATCCACTTCAATATACGTTGCAGCAGACGGGTGTGGCGCGCTATCCAGCCAAAGCCTTTGTGCAGCCACGCCGGATGACGGCTCATCCAGCGGGCTGCCTTGTAGCGTCCGCGGTGTTTACGTATCTTGCTAAAACTTTTCATGATCGTAACGATAATCAAATTCTTCTGCCCAGCTGGTCAATCACTGACCGTTTCCACTGCACAAAGTCGCCCTGCTCGATGTGCTGACGCGCATCGGTGACAAGACGGAGGTAGAAAGTCAGGTTGTGGATGCTGGCAATCTGCATGGCCAACAGCTCGCCGGCCTTGAACAGATGATGGAGATAAGCCTTGGTATAGACTTTGTCGATCTCACAGCCGTCCGGGTCGATGGGCGAGAAGTCCATCTCCCATTTCTTGTTGCGCATGTTCATGGTGCCCTGATAAGTGAAGAGCATGGCATTGCGGCCGTTGCGTGTCGGCATGACACAGTCGAACATGTCCACGCCGCGCTCGATGGCCTCAAGGATATTCTGCGGTGTGCCTACGCCCATGAGGTAGCGGGGCTTGTCCTTGGGAAGGATTTCGTTGACCACCTCGATCATCTCATACATCACCTCGGTGGGCTCGCCGACGGCCAATCCGCCGATGGCATTACCGTCAGCACCCTTGTCGGCGACAAACTTCGCGGCTTCCTGGCGCAGATCCTTAAACGTACAGCCCTGCACGATGGGGAAGAGGCTCTGGTGATAGCCATAGAGCGGCTCGGTCTCGTCGAACCGCTTGATGCATCGGTCGAGCCAGCGCTGCGTCATGCCAAGACTCTTCTTGGCATAAGCATAATCGCTCTGTCCGGGAGGACACTCGTCGAGAGCCATCATGATGTCGGCGCCGATGACGCGCTCAGTGTCCATGACATTCTCGGGCGTAAAGATGTGTTTAGAGCCGTCGATATGCGAGCGGAACTCACAGCCTTCCTCTCTCAGCTTGCGGATACCCGTCAGTGAGAACACCTGGAAGCCGCCGCTGTCGGTCAGGATAGGGCGCTCCCATCCATTGAAGCCATGCAGTCCGCCTGCCGCACGCAGTACTTCGAGTCCCGGGCGAAGATAGAGATGATAGGTGTTGCCCAGGATGATCTGCGCCTTGACCTGTTCGCGAAGCTCACGGAAGTGTACGCCCTTGACTGAGCCACACGTACCTACGGGCATGAAGATCGGTGTCTTGATCTGTCCGTGGTCTGTGGTGATCAGTCCGGTACGTGCGTCGCTGGCGTTGTCGGTATGTTGAAGTTCAAATGTCATGCTGATGCTTATTCGTCTTTCTTCTTGTCTTTGTCGTCGCTGTCTTCCTTGAGGATGGACAGATCGATGGGGTGGTCCACAATCTCGTCGGTGAGAGCAAATTCCCAGACATCCTGTACGTTCTCGACATAGTGGAACTCTACGCCCTTGCGATACTTCTCAGGAATCTCTTCAATGTCTTTCTTGTTGTCGCGACACATGACGATGTCGGTGATGCCGGCACGCTTGGCAGCGAGGATCTTCTCCTTGATGCCACCTACGGGCAGCACTTTTCCACGCAGCGTGATCTCTCCCGTCATGGCTGTGTTCTTGCGCACCTTGCGCTGGGTGACGGCCGATGCGATCGATGTGGCAATGGTAATACCGGCAGAGGGGCCGTCTTTCGGAGTAGCGCCTTCGGGCACATGAATGTGGATATTCCAGTTGTCGAAGATGCGGTAGTCGATGTTCAGCGTGTCGCAGTGGGCTTTGACATATTGCAGGGCGATGATGGCACTCTCCTTCATCACGTCGCCGAGGTTGCCCGTCAGCGTGAGCTTGCCGCCCTTGCCTTTGGACAGAGAGGTCTCAATGAAGAGGATCTCGCCGCCAACGCTTGTCCAGGCCAGTCCCGTGACGACGCCCGCATAGTCGTTGCCTTGGTAGATGTCGCGATAGAAAGGCGGATTGCTCAGGAGATCCTGCAAGGCGACCGGAGTGATCGTGGAGTATTCCAGCTCTCCATCCATCGCTTTCTTGAAGGCAAGTTTGCGCAGTGCCTTGTTGATCTGCTTCTCCAGCTGTCTCACACCACTCTCGCGCGTATACGACTCGATGATCTTTTCCAGAGCCTGCTTGGTGAACTTCACCGGCGGGTCGATGGTGTCAAGGCCCGTGTTCTTCAGTTCGCGCGGTACCAGATGGCGTTTGGCGATTTCGATCTTTTCCTCGGTGATGTAGCCCGACACCTCGATGATCTCCATACGGTCGAGCAATGGACGCGGAATGGTGTTGAGATCATTGGCAGTGGCAATGAACAGCACCTTGGAGAGATCATAGTCTACATCCAGGAAGTTGTCGTGGAAGGCATTGTTCTGTTCCGGATCCAATACTTCCAAAAGGGCTGATGACGGGTCGCCGTTGATGGTGTTCTGTGTGACCTTGTCGATCTCATCGAGGATAAACACAGGGTTTGACGAGCCGGCCTTTTGGATGCTTTTGATGATACGCCCCGGCATGGCACCGACATAAGTGCGGCGATGACCGCGGATCTCGCTCTCGTCGTGGAGGCCGCCCAGTGACACACGCACATACTTACGCTTCATGGCTGCCGCAATGCTTTTGCCCAGTGAGGTCTTACCGACTCCCGGCGGACCATAGAGGCAGATGATCGGGGACTTCAGGTCACCGCGCAGCTGCAGTACAGCGAGGTATTCCAGGATGCGCTCCTTGACCTTTTCCATGCCATAGTGGTCACGGTCGAGGATACGACGGGCGCGTTTCAGATCGAGGTTGTCCTCGGTGTATTCACCCCAGGGCAGGCCTACGAGTTGTTCGAGATAGTTGACCTGTACGCTGTACTCCGGACTTTGAGCATTGAACATATCGAGTTTGTCAAGCTCTTTTTTGAAGAGTTTGGCAACCTCATCGGGCCATTTCTTGTTCTTGGCTTTCTCTTCCAGCTCACGCTTCTCGGTGGAACCTCCGTCAGAGCCGAGCTCTTCGCGGATGTTCTTCATCTGCTGTTGCAGGAAGTACTCCTTTTGCTGCTCGTCAAGATCCTCATGTGTCTTCTGTCGAATCTGGTTTTTCAGTTCATTGAGCTGAATGTCGCGGTTCTCCAGTTTCAGCAGTTCCATGAGTCGCTGTGAGATGTCACCGATCTGCAGCAATTTGATTTTGTCGCGTACGGAGAACGGCAGGTTCGTGCATATATAGTTAATGAGCAGCGTGTCGTCCCCCAAATTTTTCATGGGCATCATGGTCTCATTGGGGATCTCATCATTGATGTTGATGAGGTGCTCAGTGGTCGTATGCAGGTCGGCGATAAAAGTCTTATACTCATCGTTGTTCTTTTCCTTCTCGTCGGGAATGTGCTCGGGGGCTGCCTTCACAATACCGGTATAGTAAGGTCTGTAGCTTGTGATGGCCTCAAGTTCGCATCGTCCGAGCGCCTGGAAGATAGCTGTGATGTTGCCGATATTAGGCATCTCGATCATCTTCACCAACCGAGCATAAACGCCGATCTTGTAGAGATCCGCAACTTTTGGTGAGTCGATATCAGCATTGCGCTGGCAGAAGATGGCACAAATCATGCTGCCGCCTGTCTTGTTGAGCTTCTTGGCCATGTTGATGCTGGCTTTTCTTCCTAACATGATAGGCACCAGTATACCGGGAAAGAGCACCATGTTGCGTGTTGCCAACACGGGAACTTCGTCGGGAGCCTGGGTATAGAAGAGGGTAGAGGTGTCGCCTTCGAAGTCAGCGAACATCTGAATGGTTGTATTTGGTTTCTTATTCATGAATATTTTATTCCTTGTTTCAAACCGTGTGAAGGATCTTTGTACTACTTTTAATGCGCAAAGTTACAAAAAATATGGCATAATGTTTTAGTCAATTCAATAAAAAACGCTAAACCGAGACTGACAATCGGCTTAGTAGCAAAATAATCCGTTTGCAACAGCGTTTAAGAGGCTATGGATCATATACAAAAAGAGGGATTCCAGTTCCGACAGTTCTTTGTCGGGCAACAGCGCTGTGCCATGAAGGTGGGAACAGACGGCGTACTGTTAGGCGCATGGGCTGAGGGCGGACAACATATCCTTGACATCGGCACGGGTACAGGCGTCGTTGCGCTGATGATGGCGCAACGCTTTCCGTCCGCCAACATCGATGCCATAGAAGTGGATCACGATGCTGCCGAGCAGGCGGCGGACAATGTGGGGCAGTCTCCTTTCGCTTCGAGGATCGCCGTTACGCACACGGCGTTTCAAGACTTCTTGCCGTCAGCGCCATACGACAGCATTGTCTGCAATCCTCCTTATTTCCTCAACAGTATGAAAGCCCCCGAGGCTTCGCGCTCGCTGGCCCGTCATGCGGGTGAGAAAAGCCTGACGTTTCGTGATATTTTTGTTTTTGCCAAAGCTAACACTTCCGACTCTGGTGTTGTCAATGTCGTTGTGCCGACACTCAGTCAGGAGGCTTTGGAGCCCGAAGCCTATCTTTTGGGGTTTAGAAAGACACGTGAGTTGCTCTTGCGCACGACACCGCGAAAGCCTCTCTCGCGTGTGCTGGTCACCTTCAGCCGCTCATCCCACAGTCCATCAGAGCGCACCGAGCAGTGCCTGATGAATGCCGACGGCAGCAGAAGTGCCTGGTATCAGCAACTTACCGCCGACTTCTATGTCAAATAGCCTGCCCATTTTGAGGACAGAGAAGTCTCTTTAAATATATTTGGAAGTCTCATCCATACACAAGGAGATCTTCACCTATATATAATCGCCACATATATATAATAAGGTGTAAAGGCGTTGGCTCAGTCTCTATGAGAAACTACTCTTGCCGCATTCTACTGAGGTTGTGTCAAAAGTCCATTTTGAGCCATCTTCGAATTTAACACATTAAAGC
>DAWDCC010000040.1:0-21483 GCA_052355365.1 Prevotella sp.
CGGCATCGCGAAAGGATTTTTATGCGGTTTTCATTTTTAGCGGACACCAATAATTGATTAATGGACAACCGCTAAAACACAGCTTTGATACTCCAGAGGGTAACAATGCGCGCATCGCCATCTATGGTTCCGGTTCGGTTATCATCCCTGGAGGTGAAGACGATGCTAAGAAGGCGGTAGTGCTTTATGACGAAGAAAATTGCAAAGGCAACAGTTTGGAATTGGCTGCTGACAAGACCTACAGCCAGCTGGGAGACTGGGATAACAAGACAAGATCATTTACTTTGCGACGTGGATTCATGGCAACCTTGGCCAACAATGCTGACGGCTCAGGATTCAGCCGCGTGTTTATTGCAGCTGACTCTGACATCGTGGTACCTATCCTGCCGGAAGGCATGGAGAAGTTTGTGAGTTATGTTCGCGTGTTTAAATGGCAGTGGACATCCAAGAAGGGCAAAGCCGGTAATCCCGGAAACAACCAACTCAATGTCACAAACTTCTATAACTGGAATATAGACGGCAACTCTGCCGATCCTGACGTGGAATATGCTTCCATCCGTCAGAACCTCTATTGGCCAAACTTCCAGTCTATTGTAGCTAAGCCCAACGTCACTCATCTGCTTGGCTGCAATGAGCCGGACAGACCGGATCAGTCGAATGCTAAGGTCGACGAGGTGATCAGACTGTGGCCCGACATGATGCGCACAGGTTACCGACTGGGTTCTCCTGCTCCCTCTTCGGTGTGGCCTTGGGTAGGTGACTTTATGAATACATGCGACAGTTTGAACTATCGCGTTGATTTCATGGCCGCTCATGTCTATGAGGCCATTGGCGGTAGCGGTATCGCAAGCCGCGTGAAAACTCTCTCTGACAAAGGAAAAGGTCGTCCCGTTTGGATCACGGAGTGGAACAATGGTGCTAACTGGACGACAGAGTCTTGGCCGACAGCAGAAGGAACAAGAGTGGATGTAGACGGAAAACCTATCCTTGACAGCGAAGGCAAGGAACAGACTGTCAAGCGCCCGCTTTCTCCGGAAAACGCTGAGAAGCAGCGTGCTTTCATGGCTGAGGCTCTTCCGGCGATGGACAATATCGAACTGTTGGAACACTATTATGAGTATGACTGGGTGCAGGACGCACGAGCCTTAGAACTCAATGGCAAACTGACACCAGCCGGAAAGGTCTATGCTGAGCACCGGGCTGCAATAGGCTACAATGCCAAGCACGAATATATACACAAATGGAAGATAGCACCTCCTTTCCCCGTGCTTTCTGTGGATGCTTCTCTCGACACGTTGAACCTGAGCTGGTATGACCACAATGGTGAGACAGGAAAGAAATATATCCTTGAAAGAAAGATGGACAATGAGACGGAATTCTCAACTTACAAGGAGTTTGTTGCAGAGAAAGACTATAACTATGGTGGAACTGTTTCCTTCCGCGAGGCTATACCCTGCGAAGAGCAAGTGACCTATCGTATCAAAGCGCTGAGCTATAAAGACACTGAGTCTATCTACTCACGCGAAATCAACTTCAAGCGTGATGCTGCCGCCGTGGCACCTACTCTAACGGGTGAGGCTGTTTCTTCTCAGATCATTCAGTTGAAGTGGAATGCTGTTGACAATGCACGCAGCTATCGCATTGAGCGCGCAGAGGCAAAGGATGGCGAATATAAGGTCATCGCAAATCAGTTGACAGAAACGACCTACACGGACAAAGGATTGAAACCTAACACTACGTACTATTATAGAGCTTACTCTCTGAATACAAGTACAACGCATCCTGCATCAGAAGTTCTCGCTGTCGCAACGAAAGAACTCACCGTACCTACAGCAATGAGTGGAGTCCATGCTGCATCTGGTAATGCCTGCGCGACACTCGTATGGGATTTTGCTTACGATGCTCTGTATCGGATCATGCGGGCAGACAAGAAGGATGGCACTTACAGTGTGGTAGCTGACGGCGTAGATGTGACTCGCTATATCGACCGACAGCTCGATAATGGTACTACCTATTATTATAAGGTGTTGCCTTACAACGCTGCCGGAGAAGGTCCAACAACCGAAGTGATGACCGTCACACCACAAGATGGTCAGTATCTCCATCTGGCTTTTGATGAAACAACCGGTAATATTGCTATTGATGATTGGGGAGCTTGGGACGCAACTCTCAACAACAACGCACAGTGGACAGACGGACAGAAGACGGGCGCTGTAAGCATCAATAAAGCAGAGAAAGGCTTTTTGCAACTTCCAACCGGTGTTGTTGAGACTTTGGGCAACTTCACGTTTGCCACATGGATGAAGGCCGGTGCTAATCACTGTCGCATTTTCGATTTCGGCAATGGCACTTCCACGTTCATGATGCTCAACCTTGGCACAAACTCCATTCGCTATAAGATCACCTGTAAGGCGGGTACATATGCACTTGAAGTTCCTTACACCATCAATACGGACGCATGGACTCATTTTGCACTCGTACAGGACGGTACCGAGATCAGAATATATGCCGATGGCGTATTGATTGGCGACGGTACGATGGAGAAGGCGGTCTATCCGAAGGATATGGGCGCGACAACCAACAACTATATCGGTCGCTCGCAATGGCCCAACGATCCCTATTGCGATCATGTCTATGATGACTTCAGAATCTATGATAAGGCTTTAGACAGCGATAACATCATGTCGCTCTATCAAGGTAAGACACTGACAAGCATCGACATCCCCAGTATCAGCAAGATGAACGACAATGTTGTCTATAACCTCAATGGACAGAAAGTGTCAGGTAAAGGTTCGCTTAGGAATCTACCTAAAGGAGTGTATATCATCAACAACAAGAAATATGTGGTAAAGTAGATAGGTTATAATACTTAATCACCGGTTACCTGGAGTAAAATCACACTCTGTGCACATGAAAATCACAATCCGTGTACATGATTTAACAGACATTTCACTAATTTTGCCCCAGGTAACCATAACTAAGAATATTAAATCATCACCTAAATGAGAAATGCTTATCTCACAAACAACCATGGGAAGTGGATCTTCTGCATGGCATTGGCAACAGCTTCTATAGCTGGACTGCCGCAAAAAGCTATGCCCGTGCCTTCGACGAATATTGTACAACAGGCCAATATCGTGAAGGGACAAGTAGTGGACAGTAAGGGCGAACCTATCATCGGTGCTACCGTTCAGGTCAAGGGCAGCAAGACGGGCAGTGTCACAGACCTTGATGGTAACTTCAGTCTGAATGCGCGTCCTGGCGAAACCGTCATCGTGTCGTATATCGGCTTTAAAACCAAAGAGGCCAAAGCCGGCAACGGTCCCCTCAATATTAAACTGGAAGAGGACAACAAGACGCTTAACGAAGTCGTCGTCGTCGGTTATGGTACGATGCGAAAGAAAGACTTGACGGGATCTGTGGTACAGATCGATCCTAAGAAAATAGCTGACCAGAACCCTAACAACGTACAGGACATCTTGCGTGGAACTCCAGGTCTGCAGATTGGCTTTGACACCTCAGCTAAAGGTGGCGGCTCAATTCAGCTCCGTGGTCAGAACTCTCTCTACACGGCTGCATCCCATAACTCACCGTTGATCATCCTTGATGGCATGCAGTTCGCAGGCGAACTCTCAGAGATCAATCCTGATGATATCGCACAGATCGATGTGTTGAAGGATGCTTCTTCAGCAGCTATCTATGGTGCGAAAGCAGCAAGTGGTGTCATCATCATCACCACTAAGAAAGGTAAAATCGGTAAGCCGGTCATCAACGTCAGCGCGAATGTGGCTGCCAACATTAAGGCTCAATACCGCAAAGTCTTCAGTCCTTCAGAGTATATGAAGTATCGTGAGGATTGGTTCAAGGCACAAACATATGGCTACGATTCCGATGGCAAATGGGGCTACTATGGCGTGGAGAGCAAGATACCAGCCGGATATTACGACAACTACAACAATCTCGCTCAATACGGACTAACGCAAGAGCAGTGGACAACAATGGGCGCTAAGACCCTTCAGGACGGAGAGACAATGAAGAGCTTGTATGCCCGTCGTATGGGACTTGACGCTGATGCAGCTCTGGTCTTGCAGAATTATCTCAATGACCGCACGTATAATTGGGAGGATGCCGTCTATCGCACAGGTTTTAACCAGGATTATGACGCAAGCGTATCGGGAGCCACAGAGAAGGCTAACTATTACCTGAGCTTCGGCTATTTGAAGAATCAAGGTGCCATACAGGGCGATGATTATCATGCTTATCGCGCTAACATGAAAATCAATGCCGACATTATGCCTTGGCTGAATATGGGCGTCAACGTCAACTTCCAGGATCGTTCCGATGAATCGTCGCCAGTGCCATTAGGCGGCAATTATTGGGATAATAACCAGTTACGTGAATCTCCTTTTGAACTACGCTATGACGACAACGGCAATGAACTGCAATATCCACGTAATGGCAACCCTACCAACGGTGGATATAACTATCACTTTGATCAGCAGTATATCAATCTCGAAAAAGGTTACACCGTGTTGAACACCATCTTCAACGCTACGGTTAAACTGCCCGAAGGATTTACTTACCAATTCAACATTGCACCACGATTCCAGTGGTTCTATGATCGTTACTTCATGTCGGCAGAACTGCCTGATTCTAAACCAACTGAGAGAGGTGCTAACCGCGGTTGGTCTAAGACCTTCAACTGGAACCTGAACAACACCTTGACATGGGACCGCACTTTCGCCAAGTTGCATCATGTTACCGTCACACTTGTTCAAGAAGCAGAGAAGAACCAATACTGGAGCGACAATATCAATGCACGCAACATCACACCTACTGATGTGCTTGGCTTCCACTATACCAGTGGTGCCAACAAAGAGCAAAGCTCATTCTCCACATCTGATAGTCGCTATACAGCCGCAGCCTATCTGGGCCGTTTGTTCTATGGCTACAAAGACCGCTATATGGTTACTGGTACATTCCGTCGTGACGGTTACTCCGCATTTGGTATGAACAATCCATGGGCAAACTTCTGGTCGGTCGGTGGTAGCTGGGTGTTCTCTGAAGAATCTTTCATGAAAATGCCTTGGCTCGACTATGGCAAACTGCGCGTAAGCTATGGTACGAATGGTAACCGTTCGCTTTCTGACACGTATCTTGCCTACTCCAACCTGAGCAACGGTGGACTGTACGCTTACTACAAATACGGCTCTACTGACCAAACAACAGTACAGAGTCTGAGCATTGGCCGACTGGCTAATCCTAACCTGCAGTGGGAGAAGACAACATCATGGAACGTCGGCATCGACTTTGCAGTGCTTGGACAGCGCATCACAGGAAGTGTTGAGTGGTACTATAAGCGTACACATGACATGATCATGGCACAGCGTTTGCCTAACTTCACTGGCTTCGGTAGTATTACCACTAACCTCGGTGAAGTGACCAACTCCGGTATTGAGGTTACAATCAATTCCCGCAACATCGTCACACCAAACTTTACGTGGAATACAAGTGCCGGCTTCTCTTACAACAAGAACCGCATCAAGCACCTCTATTATGAATACGACGAAAACGGCAAGGAAATTGATGATACCAGCAACGGTTGGTTCATTGGTAAGCCAATTGGTGAAATCTGGTATTGGAAGACGGACGGCATTTGGCAAGCCAACGAGGCCGAAGAAGCTGCAAAGGTAAACCAGAAGCCCGGTGACCCGAAAGTCGTGAATGTCTACACAGAGGACGACAAGGTGGCCGCCGATGGCACACGCACTCCAGTCTACAATGATAAAGACCGCTGCTACTTGGGTACAACCAATCCTCCTATCTACTGGACTTTGCGCAACGACTTCACGTTCCTGAAAAATTTCACGTTCTCCTTCTCCATGTACTCTTACATGGGACACAAGAGCCTTGCTAACTACTGGTTGAACGGTGACAACTCTGGCTCAATGTTCACCAATACTTGCAATACATATAAAAAGGAGTACTGGACACCTGAGAACCCGACTAACAAGTATGGACGTTTGAATGCAGTTGGTCCAAGTGGTGTAACGGGCATCAGCAAACTCTACAATCGCAACTTTGTGCGTGTAGACAACATCACTCTTGGCTATACACTGCCGAAAGAATTGACACAGAAAGTAGGACTGGAACGTGTCCACTTCTCTGCTGCCATCCACAATGCGTTTACCATCGACAGTTGGGAGTATGGAGATCCTGAAACCGGTGGATTCTCCAACCGACAGTTTATCTTCGGTGTTAACGTCACTATGTAATCATCTTTTAAATAACAAGTATTATGTCTATTCATAAGAATCATATATTCAAAGGAGCATTTTTGTTCCTGGCCGCAGGCACGTTGGCCTCTTGCGGTGACTCTTTCCTTGAGGAGAGCCCGCTCTCTTTCTACGAGCCTGGCACCACTTACACAACAGAGGCTGGCTTGCAGTCGGCTTTGGCTCAGTGTGACAAACAGTTAAAGACCTATCGTATCGATGGTAACTGGAACAACGTCGGTATCTTTACCAACTATCTCATGTCGGATGTAGGTATGTATGCTAAGACAGATATGGGCGGTGGCTTCCAGGACAACTTTGGTGCGAAACTCACTCCTACATCAGGTATGGCTGGCGGTGGTGACGCTAACTATATGCAGCGCTTCTGGGATGAGGGCTACCAGATGGTAAAGTATGCCAACTCTATCCTCTCTTATGTTGACAAGGTCAACGGACTGAGTGATGAAATTCGTGACGCTTACAAGGGCCGCGCTTACTTCCACCGTGCTTATGCATACTATAATCTCTGCTTGCAGTTTGGTGATATTCCTTTGGTAACTAAGTTGCTGGAGGTTCCTAAGCGTGACTATAAGTCAACGAATAAGGAAGCAATCTTCCAAATGCTTGTCCACGATCTGGAGTTTGCTGTTGAACATGTGCCTTCTCAAAGCAAGATGAGTCTCGTGGGCCAAGTCAACCAGGAGGCTTGTATGCAGTTGCTTATTAAATGCTATCTTGTCGTGGGTGAGTATGCAAAAGCAGAGGCTATGGCTACAGATCTTATCAACAACCACGGCTTGAAACTGATGACGGAACCTTTCGGTGTTTGGCAGCCCTCAGGCAACGAGAAGACTTGGAAGGTAACACGCAATGTGGTTTGGGACTTGCACAGAACGCCTAACATCGCTAATCCTGCCAACAAGGAGACAATCATGTTGATTTCCAATTCTAATGACCAGGACTTCACTACATACAACGTCATGCGTGCCTGCTTTGTACACTGGAGCAATGGTGTCATTCGTGATCCACATGGCATGGCCACTCCTGGCAACAACATCGCCCGCAACAACAAGAATTATAACGACACACTTGACTGGGTGCGCGTAGCAGGAAGAGGAATTGCTGTAAACCGTACAAGTTACTTCTATAACAAGACCATTTGGAACTATGACGGTGAGACGGACTGGCAAGACCTTCGTCACAACCGTAAGGTAGGAAACTGGATGGAGATGGAAGACTTTAAGTACAATAATCCTAAATCGACATGCTACGGCCAGCACTACCAGCTCTATGCCGACAAGGATTATGTCAACAGTGAGGGAAAGACGCTTGTTCACAAAGGCGACATCTTGTGTTCTGATACCATTCGCTCATGGTACCCAACGCCACTTTATCAGTGCTACATCCTCGACACACCAAACGAAAACAACCCTAGTGCCAACCAGTTCCAAGGCGCATCTGGTAAAGGTGCAAACGGTGATATGTATCTCTTCCGCCTCGCAGAAACTTATCTGCTTCGTGCTGAAGCACGTTTCTACCAAGGCAACACAGCAGGTGCAGCTGAGGACGTGAATGCTATTCGTCGTCGTGCAAACGCTAAGAAGATGTTCAAGACGGTGACGATCGGCGACATCATGGCAGAACGTGCACGTGAACTCTATCTTGAGGAATTCCGCCAAGCTGAGATGGTCCGTGTAAGCTGGTGTCTGGCTCGCAGTGGTATGCCTGACGAGTGGGGTAACACATACGACCTGAAGACATGGGACAAGCAAGAAGGTACTGACCTTAATGGCGGCAGTTATTGGTATCGTCGTTGCACAAAGTACAACGTATTCAACCATGATTATGGAAAAGGCCAGCAAGGCAACCAGACCTTTGAATATAAGATCAACAAGCATAATCTTTTCTGGCCCATACCTAACAGTGCTATCACAGCTAATAATAAAGGTCAGCTACGTCAGAACTTCGGCTATGACGGCTATGACGAAAACGTGAAAGAATGGACTAACTACGAGGACGCGATTGCTGACGAGTAAAGCATTATAAAGGATAGCCGGAACGCTGAAATAATGATTATTGCACTAAAAAAGTCATTTTTTCGCCGTCCGGCTATCTTTTTTTGTTTATCTTTGCAAAAACAAACATTATGAAGAAAACACTTTATCTATTACTATTTACCTTCTTTGTATTCACGATTCCTGCGAGTGCTAAGAAAAAGACTGTGATCTCTGACCGCCAATGGTGGGCAGGACAGGCCTACAAGATGGCACAGCCCGTGTTGGAGAATATGGCGAAGGGCGAGCTGCAGAAGAACATGCAGATGGAGTTCTCACCGAGTTTCGACAATCGCAACCGCAAGGTGGCCTATATGGAATGCTTTGGCCGACTGATGGCCGGCATTGCTCCGTGGCTGACGTTGCCCGACGACAACACAGAAGAAGGCAAGATGCGCAAGCAGTTGAGGGAATGGGCACTCCAAAGCTATAAGAATGCCGTGGACCCGAAGAGTCCCGACTATCTCTGCTGGGGCGTCGGCGGACAGAACCTCGTTGACGCCGCCTATATCGCCGAGAGCTTCCTTCGCGGCTATGACGCGCTGTGGATGCCACTGGACAAGCAAACCAAAGAGGAGTACTTCAAAGAGTTTAAAAAACTGCGGAAGATAGATCCGCCGTATACTAACTGGTTGCTCTTCTCTTCCACAATCGAGAGTTTCATGGCCAAAGCCGGTGGTGACTACGATCAATACCGTGTCAACTCCGCCATCCGTAAGATGGAGGAATGGTACACCGGTGACGGATGGTACAGCGACGGACCGGACTTCACCTTTAACTATTACAGCAGCTACGTCTTCCATCCTATGTATCTCGAAACGCTGCAGGCTATGGTAGACGCCAAGGCCAACACACGTCTCGACTATCAGAAATATTACGACCGCGAGCTGCGCCGTTGCCAAAAGTTCTCGATCATCTTGGAGCGATTCATCTCTCCAGAAGGTACGTTCCCCGTTTTCGGCCGCAGCATTCCTTACCGCAACGCAGCCATGCAACCATTGGCTCTGTTGGCCTGGTACAAGCAGCTGCCGAAAGAACTCACCAACGGCCAGGTGCGTGCAGCGCTGACAAAGGTCATGCACCGCATGTGGGACAAAGGTGACAACTACAACGAGAAAGGTTTCCTCAACATTGGATTCTGTGGTCATCAGCCTCAGGTGGCAGACTGGTATACCAACAATGGCAGTGAGTATATGGCATCGCTTTGTTTCATGCCGCTCGGACTGCCTGCTGATGATGCCTTCTGGACAGATGCCGCACAGCCATGGACACAGGTAAAAGCTTGGAACGGACAAGACTTCCCGAAGGATCATCTGTGGAAAGATCAGATTCAGACACACGACAAGTGGTAGGACTTCTCGTATAAGAAAACCTACTATCATCAACCTATCTCAACAAGAAGACATGATAACTATCAAGAACAAATACCTCTGGATGGTGCTGATCACCTTGCTGCCGCTGTTGCCCCTGCAGGCTCAGCATAGTTCCGTTCGCAAAACAAAAGCCAAAGCTGCTACTGAGCAAAAGGCAAAGACGCTCTCTCAAATCTTTAAGGTCAACGACAACTGGCAGGCACATCATACACCGGAGACGACTGCTTTCTGGAATGTAGCCGCTTATCATACCGGTAACATGGAGGTGTGTAAATGGCTGATACAAGAGTTGAGCTCCAACAAAAAACTGTCTGCGCAAAATCGTAAACTGTTGACAGACAAACTCAATACGTATCTCAACTACAGTCTGCGTTGGGCTGAGCACAACCAGTGGAAAGGAGCTACTGACCCCGATACGGCTAAGTGGCTCTATAAGAAATATGGTGAAGACCAGCAACATGTGCTATTCGGCGACTGGCAGATCTGCTTCCAGACGTACATCGACCTACATAATATGTATCAGGCACAGCAAGGAAGCAAGGGTCAGGCGCTGACTAAATTGCAAGTCAACGACCCGACTGTAATGACAGCAAGGGCCAGAGAGGTGATGGGATACGTTGTCTCACATCCTGCTCACGATTACTGGTGGTGGGCAGATGCGCTCTATATGGTGATGCCCGTGATGATGAAGATGTACAAGCTCACCGGCGACGTGCGCTATCTCGACAAGCTCTATGACAACATCTGCTATTCCGACAGCATCATGCTCGACAAGGAGACGGGCCTTTACTTCCGTGATGGCAAGTACATCTATCCGATGCACAAGACCAACAGCGGCAAGAAAGACTTCTGGGCTCGCGGCGATGGCTGGGTGCTCGCGGGACTTGCTAAGGTACTGCAGGACATGCCGAAGAGTTATCGCCACTATGATTTCTTCTTGAAGAAATATCAGCAGCTCGCTCTTGCCGTCGCCCAGCTGCAACAATCGGAGGGCTATTGGACCCGCTCCATGATGGATCCTCAGCAAGCGCCGGGGCCGGAGACGAGTGGAACAGCGTTCTTCACCTATGGCATGGAATGGGGCGTGAACCATGGACTGCTCAATGCCAAGACGTTCAAACCGGTGATTCGTCGTGCTCAGACCTATCTGACGACAGTCGCTCTCCAGTCTGACGGCAGTATTGGATACGTGCAGCCTATCGGCGAGCGTGCCATCCCAGGACAGCATGTCGACAAAAACAGCCAGGCCGACTTCGGTGTTGGTGCCTTCCTGTTGGCGGCTACAGAATCATTGCGCACACAGAATAGATAAAACAACGCGTCTATGTCTTTCGTTCTTCTCTCCATCCTTTCGATGCTGTCTGCGTTCATGCAATACGTGCGGAACGACTATCAGCCTCTCGACAGCCAGTATGCTGTGTTCCAAGGCGAGCACACGGGAGCTGCCGACGAGCGTGGCGTGCGCACCAATGCCGACTTGAGCATGGTGGCAGCCTTCATGGGAGAAGATACGATGGCGCTGAAAACGCTCACCTTTGCCGTGCATACGCACAAGGCTGTACGCAAGCGCCCTTGTCTCGACGGCCGTTACTGGGGCTCTGTCTCGGCAAAGGATCATCAGTGGGAGAGTAGTCTTTGGGCCATGTCTGTGGCTTACTCTGCCTATTTCCAATGGCAGCGATTGCCCGACAGCTTGAAGGTTGACATCTATCACCTGCTGAAAGCTGAGTGCAACTACGAGTTGGAGCGGGACATCCCGACGGGGTATGTCGGTGACACCAAAGCAGAGGAAAACGGTTGGGAAGTGGATGTGCTTGCGGCTACGCTGGGTCTTTTCCCCGATGATCCGCTGGCTCCACAGTGGTTCCAGCGTATGCGCGCCTTTGCCATCAACAGCTATTCCCATCCTTCCGACGCTCTGGACACAACAGTGATCGACCCCGACTACGACGAAACGCGCGTCTGCGATCTCTACAAAGGGCCGAACCTCTATCTCGACTGGACACTTCAGAACCATGACTTCTTCCATACGTCCTATCAGAATGTGGTGATCCAGGAACTCGGCGAGGCTGCGTTGGCGCTGCGACTCTTCCAAGGTAAACGTCAGCGCTGGACTTCCCATGCCTTGCTCCATAATTGCGACAAGGTCACAAAGAACGTTCTCAACTGGCTTACCCTTCCCGACGGTGAGCAGGCTATGCCCAATGGCAACGACTGGAGTCTCTTTCTCTATGATCAAGTGACGAGTTATGCTACGATGGCCTGCATGCAGCGAAATCCCGACGCGCTCTATTTCGAACAACAATGTTTAAAGCGTATTGCACAGAGACAGCAGACCACAAGCGACGGCTCTTTCCTCTTGCGACCCGATGTAGGCGCACGTCGCATGGGTGTACAGGCGCATCGGTTGCTGATGACCGAGCTGATGCACCGTTGCTGGCCCACAGACAACATGACGCCGACACGCTGGTCCGACTTTGAGCACCGTTACCATGGCAGCAAGCTCTTCCCTTGTCAGCAGATTGTACGTACGCTCACGCCACGCTATTTTGCTTGTTTCTCTTTCAGCAAAGGCAAGAAGAGTTACACGGGATACCTGGCGCCAATCCGCGACGGACAGACCGACAACCTCGTCATTCCCTTCCGGCAATACAACACCGGCAACATCATTGGCTATTATCAACCCAAAACTGGACGACCAAATGCCAAACTTGTGGGTGAGCCGACGATCGACATCAAAGGCGATTACTTCACCGTGAAGGCGACATTGGCGGAGAATGACAGCACCATCATCCGTAGTTTCACCTTACGGAGTAGGGCAGACGGACTGGAATACAGCGATGAGGTAAAGATGAAACCGGCCGACACGCTCAAAGACTATACCGGACTGCTGGCTATCTCCACAGACGAGTTTACGGGACGTAACCATCAGGTTGATTTCCAATCCGGACTGACACGTATCGACAATCAACTCACCATAAAAGCTGACAGCCACGTCAAAGCGCAATGGACAAAGGAGACGATCGACAACTCCATCCGCTCCAGACGACTCGCTCCTTACTTAGCGGGCCCGCCGAAAAAGCGACACCATATTATATATAGAGCAAATTAGGTGATAGGACAAGGCGAATTGCGTGATCGGACAAAACGATTTAGGTAATATCGGCTGGTTGTTCGTATAAGATAATAGACATAGAATCATTGAATCTTAAAATAAAACTTTAATATAGAAAGGAACAATATTATGATCAACTTTTCATTGAAAGGAAAAGTGGCACTCGTGACTGGAGCCGCTTATGGTATCGGAATGGCCATCGCAGAAGCATACGCTGAAGCTGGCGCAAAGATTGCTTTCAACTGCCGCAGCCAGCATCATCTTGATCAGGCTATGGCTGACTACAAGGCCAAAGGCATTGACGCTTTGGGCTATATCTGCGATGTGACCAAAGAAGAAGACGTCAAGAAGATGGTCGCAGACATTGAACAGAAACTCGGAACCATCGACATTCTGGTCAACAACGCCGGTATCATCAAGCGCATCCCCATGACAGAGCTGAGCACAGAGGAATTCCGTCAGGTCATCGACATCGACCTCACAGCACCTTTCATCGTTTCCAAGGCTGTCATCCCAGGTATGATCAAGAAAGGACATGGCAAGATCATCAACATCTGCTCGATGATGAGTGAGCTCGGCCGCGAGACTGTCTCCGCCTACGCAGCCGCTAAAGGTGGTCTGAAAATGCTGACCCGTAACATCTGTTCCGAGTATGGCGAGTACAACATCCAGTGCAACGGTATCGGTCCGGGCTATATCGCCACACCACAGACAGCGCCTCTGCGTGAGCGTCAGGCCGACGGCAGCCGTCATCCTTTCGACCAGTTCATCGTGTCAAAGACGCCTGCCGGCCGTTGGGGAACTGTTGAGGATCTTCAAGGTCCCGCCGTGTTCTTGGCATCAGATGCCTCTGACTTTGTCAATGGACATATTCTCTATGTCGACGGCGGCATCCTCGCCTACATCGGCAAACAGCCTAAGTAAGTCTGAGCCATGGATGTCTTTAGCTATATCATCAGCTTAGGCGCATCGGTCATGATGCCGATCATCTTCACGGTGATCGGCCTCTGCATCGGCATGAAGTTCGGTCAGGCCCTGAAATCAGGACTCTATGTGGGTGTCGGTTTTGTAGGCTTGGGCGTGGTCACGGCGTTGCTGACCACCAACTTCAACGATCCGCTGAAAGCCATCTGCGATCTCTATCACCTCCAACTCAACGTTTTCGACATGGGCTGGCCGGCTGCTGCGTCTGTTGCCTACAACACAGCAGTGGGAGCGCTCATCATTCCGATCTGTCTGGGCATCAATGTGCTCATGCTCTTGACGAAGACTACGAGTACACTCAACATCGACTTGTGGAACTACTGGCACTTTGCTTTCATCGGCGCCGTGGCTTATTTTGTCATGGGCGAGAGCCTCGCCTGGGGCTATTTTGCCGCTATCGTGTGCTACATCATCACGTTGGTGCTCGCCGACATCACGGCTCCGAAGTTCCAAAAGTACTATGATCTCGACGGCATCAGCATTCCGCAGCCATTCTGCCAAAGCTTTATGCCGTTTGCTGTCGTCATCAATAAGCTGCTCGACAAGATTCCGGGATTCTCACGTCTCGACGTAGACGCGGAAGGACTCAAGCGTAAGTTCGGCGTCTTCGGCGAGCCTTTGCTCCTCGGTGTCATCGTCGGCATCCTCATCGGAGTGGCAGCTCATTTCGACGTGAAGATGGTTTTGACCTTAGGCGTCACCATGGGTGCTGTCATGGAACTCATTCCCCGCATCACCAAACTGTTCATCGACGGTCTGAAGCCTATATCTGTCAAAGCACAAGAGATGGTTGACAAGCGACTCCACGGACGTAAAGTGCACATCGGTATGAGCCCCGCGCTCGTCATCGGACACCCGACCACACTCGTTGTCTCCATTCTGTTGATCCCAACGGTACTGATTATCTCCGTGATTCTGCCGGGCAATCAGTTCCTGCCATTAGCCTCCTTGGCTGGTATGTTCTACCTCTTCCCGATCGTTCTGCCCTATACCAAGGGCAACGTAGTGAAGACATTTATCATCGGTCTTGTGGCGCTGATCTTTGGTCTTTACTTTGTTACCGACATGGCACCCGATTTCACGTTGGCTGCCAACGCTGTCTTTGAAGCTACAAAGGATAAGGCCGCACAGATTCCGCAGGGCTTTACGGGTGGAGCTCTCGACTTTGCCTCGTCGCTTATCGGCTGGGGGATCTACAAGCTCACGTGCTACGTCCGCTATGTGGGACCGGCCATTCTCGTCTTGCTTACTTTGGCATTGATGGTCTACAACCATAAGCAGATCGTTAAGAACGAGAAGCTGGCAAATAGCAACAAGTAAAGTTGGCAATAGTAATATGTAATACTGGCAAATAGTAATAAGTAATGCCGGTAAATTACAATGAGTAATAAGGTGTGTCAATCCATAAGAAAGGCACATGAACAAAACTGTATTTGGAAAAAGAAAATACGATGAAGAAGTTTATGATCGCGTTTTTTCTCTGTCTGGCAACAGTACAGGGCTTCGCACAAGATTGCAAAACCAATTTATATCCTATGAAGAGTGAAAACGCCTATACGCACTACAATGTGCGCTATGCTACCAGTCCGGTAGATGTTAAGCACTACACCACAGATCGCCTGCGCCAGGAATATCTCATCCAGAAGGTGTTCGTGCCGGGTGAAGTCAACTGGACTTATTCGCTCTTCGACCGATTCCTCATCGGTGGCGCCGAGCCGACAACACAGCCGTTGACGTTGTCGAGCATCGTACCGCTCTATACCGACAAGGCCACGGACAAGAAACGTCTGCTCGACAACCGAGAGATTGGCATCATCAACATCGGTGGCGAGGGTACCGTAACCGTTGACGGCAAGAGCTACGACCTGAAGTTTCAGGAGGCCATCTATGTCGGTCGTGCTGACGCAAAGAACGATCATCAGATTGTGCTCAGCAGTAAGGACCCAGCTAATCCAGCTAAGTTCTATATGAACTCCGCTTGCGCTCACCAAACTTTCCCGACGAAGAAGGTAACACTCAAGGAGGCTAACAACATCGTAGCCGGTAGTTTGAAGGAGAGCAACGCCCGCGTCATCCATCAGCTGATCATCGACGGCGTTGCCGGCGTGCGCACTTGTCAGCTTCAAATGGGTGTCACCGAACTGCAGGAGGGTAGTGTTTGGAACACCATGCCTGCTCACACTCACCTCCGCCGCATGGAGACCTACCTCTATTATAAGGTACCCGACGGTCAGCGCATCCTGCACGTTATGGGCGAGCCCAAGGAGACACGTCCCATCTGGCTCAGCAATGAGGAGGCCGTCATCGCTCCCTCTTGGTCAGTGCATTGCGCAGCAGGAACCAGCAACTACACATTTATCTGGGGCATGGCCGGTGAGAACCTCGACTATGGCGACATGCAGAAGGTGATGCCAAAGGATTTTGAATAAGATGAAAAGAGAAAAACATTTAGCAGTTGGAGCGGCTTTGCTGTCATTCTTCCTGCTGAGTCCGTCTGCCACTCTTTCCGCAGCACCGCAAGCAGAAGTACAGGGCAGGGCGCTCACTTTCCACAATCCTTCCTCATTTCAACGGGACGAGGTGGTGGAAGTCAAGGGCAGTGAGCTCTACAAAGCGTTGGGAGTGAAGGCCGGAACACCCGTCGTCGTCAAAGACAAACGCGGCAACGAGGTAATTTCTCAGTTGGATCACGAGGGTAATCTCCTTGTAGATGTCTTTGTCCGTCCGCTGTCCACAACGACTTATACCGTTGCTGTGGGTCAGCCTAAGAAATACCGTCAATGGGTCTACGGCCGTCTCGTGCCGGAGCGCAAGGACGATATTACTTGGGAAAACGACCGTGGTGCCTATCGCATCTATGGTCCGGCACTGGAAAAGACCGGCGAACGCTCATTCGGTACGGATGTTTGGGTGAAGAACACCCCCGACCTCGTCATCAACGACCGCTATGCCGGTGATGAGAAAGGCATCTCCTACCATGTCGATCACGGTACGGGCTATGATCCTTACGACGTCGGTCCTACACTCGGCTGCGGTGCTCCCGGCCTGCTGATCGACGGCAAGCTGAAGATGCCCTACTGCTGGAAGACTTACAAGATACTGGACAATGGTCCGCTGCGCTTCACGGTGGAAGCCGATTACGGCAATGAGCACCGTATCTTCAGCCTTGACAAAGGCAGCAACTTCAACCGTATGACGGTCTGGTATGACCAGTTGCCTGCCGGAGCGCGCCTTGCTACCGGTGTCGTACTCCATGACGCTGACTCTACAACCGTCGTTTTGGGTAAAGACTACGTGCAGTATGCTGATCCCACCGACAACATCCATGCCAACAACTGTCAGGTGTTTGTCGCTGCGCTCTTCCCCAATGGTGTCGACTCCACCTTTGTCTTGCCGCTCGATCATCCCGACAAGATCCGCTATGCCCACGCTTTAGGAGCGCGTCCGCTGAAGAGCGGAGAGCGCTATACCTATTATTTTGGTTCAGCCTGGAGCCGCTATGATGTACGCACGCAACGCGAATGGCAACTGCGCATCGACGAGACACTTGAATGCCTGCACCGTCCTGTAGAGTATAAGTTCTCAAAGTAAAACACTACTGTTTTCATAGAAATACATTCTTCATTGAGTTCTGACCTCATGCTTTCATCGCAAGGTCAGAACTTTTTTTGTGCCCTTATCGTACCACGTCAATGTTTTTTCACAGTCATAACGCCGTGAAATCCAAAAAAAATATGTAAGTTTGCAATATGAAATGGAAACTTAGAATAGATTGGCGCAAGGTCGTGCTGTTTCTCGTTATATCGGCAGGACTGTTATATTTGACCCGCTCTGTGCTCATGGCGGCCGGAGTCATCATGCTGCTCTTCGTCATTGACAGTTTGATCAGCGACTACGAGTACCGTCGCAAAACCCACGAACTGTTTAAGGACATCAGAGAGCAGCAGGAACAGAAAACCAAAGAGAAACAAACAGATGCCGATGACAGGCATTGATGACGCTATATCCATGGATCAACTCATACAACTCTATACCACTTGGGCCGGGCAGGCTCCCGCCCATGTCGAGAAACTTGCAGGTGCAGGCAGCAACAGACAATATTACCGGCTGACAGGATCAGACGGGAAGACCATGATCGGCGTACTTGGCACCAGTAAGGATGAGGACCACGCCTTTGTATACCTCGACCGCCATTTCACACAGCGCAAACTGCCCGTACCCCGTGTGCTGGCAGTCAGCAACGACGAGATGTGCTATCTGCAAACCGACCTGGGCAGCACATCGCTCTTTGAGGCCATTCGTGGCGGGCGAGAGGCTGGGGGTAGATACAACCTTGCGGAGAAAGAACTACTGAAGCGCACAATACGCCAACTGCCTAACCTACAGATTCGCGGGGCCATCGGCTTGGACTGGAGTAACTGTTATCCACAGCCGGAGTTCGACGAGGACAATGTGCTCTTTGACCTCAACTACTTCAAGTACTGTTTCCTCAAACCCACAGAAATGGAGTTTCATGAGGTGAAGCTACAGGCCAGTTTCCGTCGTTTTGCCAAGGACTTGATAGCAGAACCGACGGAGAGTTTCATGTATCGCGATTTCCAGGCCCGTAACATCATGCTCGACGCCGAGGGCAATCCGTTCTTCATCGATTTCCAGGGCGGTCGTAAAGGCCCGTATTATTACGATTTGGCTTCGTTCCTGTGGCAGGCTTCAGCGAAATACAGTTTTAAGTTGCGTCGTGATCTTATCGCGGAATATTATCATGCCTTGAGCTATTATATCGAGGTACCATCTGTCCGTCACTTTGCTGGCAGGCTGAGCCTCTTCGTACTCTTCCGCACGCTGCAGGTGCTCGGCGCATACGGCTTCCGTGGCTACTTTGAGCATAAGCAACATTTCATCGACAGCATACCACCGGCCATTCAGAATCTACGTGATCTCCTTGCGCTGCGCGAGGACGTGTTGCCTTATCCCTATCTGCGTGAAGTGCTGACAGCACTCGTCAACCTGCCGCAGTTTGCGGCTAAGAAAGACGAGATACAGCCCCGAAAGGATGGTTTCAAGACGACAGACAGCAACATCTATCCCAAGAATCCGCAAGACGGACTGCCTACCTTCTCGAAATACGACGGCAAAGGACCGCTCGTCGTGCGCGTTTATAGCTTCTCCTATAAGAAAGGAATTCCAGAGGATCCTTCGGGCAACGGCGGCGGCTATGTCTTCGACTGCCGTTCCACGCACAATCCCGGACGCTATGAGCCTTATAAAAAGCTGACGGGTCTCGATGAGCCGGTGATTCGTTTCCTTGAGGACGACGGCGAGATCGTGGACTTCCTGCAACATGTCTATGCCCTTGCCGACCATCATGTGACGCGCTATATCCAGCGGGGCTTCACGAGTCTGATGTTCTGCTTTGGCTGTACGGGCGGTCAGCACCGCAGTGTATACAGTGCACAGCATTTAGCAGAGCACATCCATGAGAAGTTCGGCATCGAGGTGCAGATCGTACACCGGGAGCAGAACATCCGACAGACCTTGGAAGCTGTGACGGACAAGTAAGCCTTGTCTTTCACACAACTTCCATCTATCTCCTAACCAGCGCCATGCCGTACGCAAGAGCAACGGCAGCGCTAACCTCTATCAACAAGCTAAAAACTATACAACAAACCATAATACCAAAAGACAATCACCATGACAAAAAACTATCTGCTCATCGGTCTTATGCTCTGCTTAAGCTGGCATCAGACGCAAGCGCAACCGTCACAAGAGACTCAAAAGGGTAGGGCAGACGCCACATGCGCGTTTTCCTATTTCACCTATCAAGGAAAGGACCAACGCTTCGCCGCGCCTTATGACCACAACCGGCAGTATCTCAATCCGGTGCGCTCGGGCTATTATCCTGATCCAAGCGTGTGCCGTGTAGGCAAGACTTTCTACATGGTCAACTCTTCCTTCGGTTCTTATCCCGGCGTGCCCATTGCCACTTCGCAGGATCTCGTCAGCTGGCAGCCCGCAGGTTACGTTCTTGACCGTCCGTCGCAACTGCCCTTGGCCAACCAGCCCATCGCTCACGGAGGTATCTACGCACCGACGATCCGCTACAACAAACGCAACAAAACGTTCTACATGATCACGACGAACGTAGGGCGCGGCAATTTCCTTGTCAAGAGCAAGGATCCTTCTAATGGCTGGAGCGACCCTATCTGGTTGCCAAAAGTACAGGGCATCGATCCCGACCTACTGTTCGACGATGATGGTAAAGCCTATATTGTGCACAACGCTTCGGTGACAGGCAAACCCGCCTACGAGGGACAGACGGCCATCCGCCTCTTTGAATTTGATGTCAAAGGCGACTCCACACGTGGCCACTTCACGGAGATTGTCCGCGGAGGAACGCATGTAGAGGAGAAGCCGATATGGATTGAGGGACCGCATCTCTACAAACATGGACATTATTATTATCTGATGTGTGCAGAAGGCGGTACGAGTGAGCACCATAGCGAGGTGATCTTCCGTGCCAAGAAGCCGCAGGGTCCTTGGGAGGAATACAGCGGTAATCCCATTCTCACGCAGCGTGATCTGAGTGACAACCGCGGAGATCCCGTTTCCTGCACCGGCCATGCCGACTTAGTAGAGGACGGTACCGGACAGTGGTGGGCCGTGTTCTTGGGCTGCCGTCCTTATGAGGGCAATTTCTACAACACCGGTCGCGAGACTTTCCTGCTTCCCGTCACTTGGAAAAACGACTGGCCTGTGATCCTCGAACACGGCAAGGCTGTTCCTACGCTCAACGCTAAACGGGGCATTCAACTGAAGGTTCGCACTTCGCAAACACCCGAGCAGCTCGGCATAACCGGCAACGTTTCTTACACAGATCGTTTCGACAGCACTGCTCTGAACCATCGCTGGTCATTCGTCCGCAACCCGTCAGCATTCTGGGCAACAGGCAGCAAAGGACTTGTCATCAATGGGCAACCGACTGGTCTCACTGTGAAGGAGAACCCGTTGGCAACCTTCGTGCATCAGCAAAACGCCAGCTTCACGGCTGAGACGGAACTGACGCAGCAAGCCAAGAAAGCCAATGCCATTTCCGGCATGTTGCTTCTCCAAGGAGCCAACGCCAACATCGTCTTCGGCACCACGCTTCGTCAGGGCAAGCCTGTAATCGTCTTGCGCCGAACAGAGAAGACGCCCGTCATTGTGGCATCTGCACCGATTGAGCAGGGCGCCGTCAAGCTGAAGGTGGCCGGCGACGGTCGTTGGTATTCGTTCTATTACCAGCAGGGCAGTCAGCCATGGAGAGTTCTTGCCAGTGGCGTCGATGCCAGCAATCTCAGTACCACCAAAGCCGGTGGCTTCATCGGCACGCTCATCGGCTTAGGAATGTGCACAATCAATGAATAGTCTTTCACCTCTCTAACTCTCTTCAGGGAGTTAGAGAGTGTCTGAAAAACAAAGTCCAATGGGAGATCGAGTATCTATCATAGAAAAAGAGTTCCAAGTCGTTTACTTGAAACTCTTCTTGTGACTCCGCTGGGATTCAAACCCGGAACCTTCTGATCCGTAGTCAGATGCTCTATTCAGTTGAGCTACGGAGCCAAACCTAAATAATCCGCTTGCGTAAGAAGTGACTCCGCTGGGATTCAAACCCGGAACCTTCTGATCCGTAGTCAGATGCTCTA
>DAWDCC010000040.1:21583-29593 GCA_052355365.1 Prevotella sp.
TTCAGTTGAGCTACGGAGCCATATCTTTTTGTAAGCGAGTGCAAAGGTACTACAATTATCTTATACTACAAAACTTTTCGCAAACTTTTTTTGATTTATCTATGATATTCTACTTTCTGCGTACGATTCTGTGTCTTGAAAAGCACCTCTTCTCTCCATATATATAATTAAGGTGTAGACAAGATGAGATCACAATGAAAAGGAGCAAGGCGACGAAGATCACACCCTGCTCCCTGTATGTCTGATAGTATGAAGCCGTTTACTTCTTCAGTTGGCTCTTGTAAGCCTTGTTCAGTCCGGCTACCACCTCGTTGGTGATGTCATAGGCTTTATCGGCATAGAGCACGTTGTCGCCCTGCTTAGCGAAGATCATTCCATACTTTTTGTCCTTGTTGTAGACAGCCAAATAATGCTGTAGCGAGTCGTGCAGCGCCTTGTTGTATTTGTTGGTCTCCTCCTGGAACTCACCGCTCAGGCGTTGGTTGAGTTGCTGCAGGTCATTGCTCTGCTTTTGCAATCCAGCCTGGATAGCCTCGGCCTGCTCACGAGTGTAGGCGTTCTGCTGCACCTTCTGCTGAAAGTTGGCAGCGGCAGCCTGCAACTGTTGCTGCTTGCTGGCGAGTGTTTTCTGGATGTTGTTGCCCTTCTGCTCGAGGATCTTGCTGTACTCCTTGCAGAACTGATACTGCGCCATGATGGAGTCTACCTCCACGAAAGCAATCTTGGAACTTGCTGGTTTGGTAGAAGTCTCAGGAGCCTTGTCGTCCATCTGAGGCTTGCTCTTGTCGCAGCTGACGAGCGTGAGAGCCGACATAGCCAGCACAGCCAGCGTGCGTAATGCGTTTGTTGTTTTCATTGTTTTGTATTCTATTTTGTTTTTTAATTTCAGATTGCGTGATGATCACATTGCCTGCGACTTCATGCGAGCCTCACGGTCTTGGTCGATGACGCAGTGGATGCCTTGTTTGCGAAGGGCCGCATTGTCGTGGATGTGCTGCGACTGAAACGATCCGGTCTTCTTCAGAATGACGCGCGTGCACAGCAGTAACATGGCAATAGCAATTATTAACACCGTGCAGAGTAATGTTTCTATCATTTTTTGTAATTTTGCAGTGCTTGCTTGCACAATTATAGATGCAAAGATAGCACAATAAAGGCAAATGACAAAGAAAAAACACATAAACCTTATTAAAAAACGAACATTATGGCAGAATTGAAACCCGCTCGCGTGTTCGAGCAATTCGCAAAGATCAACCACATACCCCGCCCCTCGAAACATGAGGAACAAATGATCGCCTACTTGAAGAAGTTTGGCGAGGATCATGGTTTGGAAACCCTGGTCGACGAGACCGGCAACGTGCTGATCCGCAAACCAGCCACCAAAGGCTATGAGAACCGTCCGACCACGATTCTGCAGAGCCACATGGATATGGTCTGCGACAAACTCGTCGATGTAGACTTCGACTTCCACAAGGATGCCATTCAGACTTATGTCGACGGAGAGTGGCTCCACGCCAAAGGCACTACCTTAGGCGCTGACGACGGCATCGGCGACGCTATCGAGTTGGCCATTCTCGACTCTGACGACATTGAGCACGGCCCGTTGGAGTGCGTGTTCACCGTCGACGAGGAGACAAGTCTGGGTGGTGCCATCGGCATGAACCCCGGCTTTATGACCGGTAAGTATCTCGTCAACCTCGACTCAGAAGAGGAAGGCCAGATCTTCATCTCCTGTGCCGGTGGCATGTCGACAAAGGCCACCTTCCGCTTCCAGCGCGAGGATGCACCCAAGGATTACTTCTTCTTTGAGGGTAGCCTCAAAGGACTGAAAGGCGGACATTCCGGTGATGACATCGAGAAGAAACGCGCCAACGCCATCAAGATCCTGGCCCGCTTCCTCTATATGGAGCAAAATAAGACTGACCTGAGATTGGCGCAGTGGAACTCCGGCAAGATGCACAACGCCATTCCACGCGACGGCAAGATTGTCTTCACCGTGCCCGCGGACAAGAAAGAAGAGGTGAAGGCCGACTGGAACATCTTCTCCAAGGATGTCGAGGACGAGTACCATGTGACGGATGTCAACATGGTGTGGAGTCTGCAGAGCACAGATGCACAGAAAGTGCTGCCGAAAGCAGTCAGCCGCAAACTAATTGCTGGTCTTCAGGCGCTCGACAATGGTGTCTTCGCCATCTGCCAGGATCCGGCTCTCAACGACATGGTGGAGACTTCCAGCAACGTTGCCAGCGTACAGACAACCGACGACAGCATCGTCTTCGTTGCCAGCCACCGCTCCAACGTGACCAGCAACCTGCGCAACATGGCCAACACGGTGCGTGCCACCTTTGAACTGGCCGGTGCAGAAGTGGAGCAGGGTAGTGGCTACCCGGCATGGAAGATGAACCCCAACTCCAAGATGGTGAAGGTTGCCGTCGACGCTTACAAGAAGCTGTTCCGCAAAGATCCTGTCGTGCTCGGCATTCACGCCGGTCTGGAGTGCGGCCTGTTCTCAGAGAAATATCCCGAGCTCGACATGGTCAGCTTCGGTCCTACGCTGCGTCATGTCCACACTCCGGACGAGTGTCTGCACATCCCCACCGTACAGATGGTCTGGGATCACCTGCTCGAAATCCTGAAGAATATTCCTAAGGAATAGTTTATGAACAGAGCGTTGAAAACGACTTTGATGCCTCTCATGGCGCTTGGCTTCCTGCTTTCAGGCTGTGGCGAGCGTCATGAGGCACGTAGCATGGCCGAGGACTTCATGGAGGAGCACATGCCCATGCAGGACTATGAGGTCGTACGCTGGTCACGTCTCGACTCCACGTTCTTTGTCACGCCCGCGGCCCTGAAGGCGATGCATGCCGAGGCAGAGCGCTCGAAGATCGTCAAGCACCGGGTCAGCTACCAAGGCTATACACCCAAGCTCTTGTTCATGCACGGCTGGTTTGCCCACGACCGCGACACCATTTCGCGCACATTCTACTTCGACGAAGAGCTCCAGGGCATCGTAGGAGTGAAACGAAACTGATGCCGCCTTTATCGGAACAGCATCATCTTTTATCATAGAAAAGTCTTGATGCATCGTAACGATCGTTGCGATGCGTCGGGGCTTTTGTCGTTTTATGTAGATAGGAAACCGTTTGCAGCAACACTCCTTGAGACTTAGTGAGGAACCTAAAAATAGATAGCTTAGATGAAATAAACGCCACCGATAAGTTGCGAAAATGAAACTTTTTTATTAAATTTGTACCGAATATACTCAAAACTTCAATTTCTTACTTTAAAATCGCATTAATTATGAACATGATTTCCGCCTTCCAGAAAGTAGTTTTTCAGAACTATCTCAACTTCAACGGGCGTGCGCGTCGTGCAGAGTATTGGTGGTTTGCTCTGGACTCTTTCATCATTGGCATTGTGCTGGCCAGCATCAACGAGTGGACAGTGTCGTCAGGTAGCTTTCTTGCCATCTTGTTGACGAGCATCCTCTACTATGGTACCTCCCTGGCACTGTTGCTCCCAGGACTCGGCGTGGCTTGGCGCCGTCTCCACGATATAGGTAAGGGGGGACAGTGGTACTGGATCTGTCTCATCCCTATCATCGGCTTCATTTGGCTCATCGTGCTGCTTTGTCAACCGAGCGAACCACAGGAAAACCGCTTTGGCCCTGAGATAGAAGAAGAATAAGCATAAAAAACACAGCCCCGGAATCACTTCCAAGGCTGTGCTATCTTAATTGTGAAAAATCAAATGATAAATTGAGCGACTCTCCGCCCAAAGTGTTATCACAATCTTAAAACCTAATAACTAAAAACCTAAATCTATTACTAACCTAAACAATCTATTAACCTTTTGATGCTGCAAAGTTACTAATTTATCTGCAAACCCACAACTTATTTTCCTCACAAAATCAGAATTTTATTGTTTAATTGATTTGTGTCAAGTGTTGTGTGCGGTAACATACCAGCCAATTGTTATTATTGTTTAAATGCCTACTAAATACTTTTGTATTCCCTTGGTGGTAAGCACAAAAAACACTAACTTTGTCCTACATAAAGAATAAAATGTAAAAGTAGTAGACGTCAAATAGTGACGTGTATCATAAGCAATAAGAAATTTTGATTTGTTTTAGTAGATTAGTTTTTAAGTAGTTTGTTTTTTGGGAATCGGTTGTCGTGAGACACCCGATTTTTTTATGGCTTTTACAATGATGAATACAGACAACAAGATATAACAGGGCGAGATGACGCTTCTTCCCAGTGAGCAACCGCGACCTCATCAACCATCCTGACACCCGAGTTGAAACCTGCCAATCCCCACTATCCTGTCTTCAAGGTGACCAAAGACCAGGCTGACTTCCGGATCTGAGGCGTTGTGGTGTATATCATCAAAAGCAGTCTTGCACCCAAGCCAATGGTAAACTGAGAAGCGCAAAAGTAGAACTTCTGTGCCTCACTCCTTATTATATATGTTCGCCCCGGCGTCGCTTATGGCTTCACCTCGTTAGCCAGAGGCTTCCCCGACGCGAAATCACGGATGTTTTGAAGGGTGGTCATGGCGATGTTGTTCATGGCTTCTTTCGTGAAGAAGGCCTGGTGCGATGTGACAATCACGTTGGGCATCGTCAACAATATCGAGAGTTTGTCGTCGTTGATAATGCTGTCACTGAGATCTTCATAGAAATACTTCTGTTCATCCTCGTACACGTCGAGTCCGGCGCAACTTACCTGACCGGAGCGCAGTCCCTGGATGAGCGCATCAGAACTGATGAGCTTGCCGCGTCCCGTATTGATGATCATCACGCCTCGCTTCATCTTATCGATGCTCACATTGTTGATCATATACTGTGTACGCAAAGTGAGCGGTACATGCAGCGTGATGATGTCGCTACGGCGATAGAGTTCATTGAGTTCGACAAGTTTTATACCTTGCGACTCAGCAAAGGCTTTGTCGGGATAGAGATCATAGGCCAGCACCTTCATGCCAAAACCATGAAGTATCTCAGCCACGCAGCGGGCGATGCGGCCTAAACCGACGATACCGACGGTCTTACCGTACATGTCGAAGCCCATCAGCCCGCCGAGCTTGAAATTCCACTCACGCGTACGGTTGGTAGAGCGGTAGACCTTGCGGTTGAGACACAGCATCAGCGTGACGGCATACTCCGCGACGGCGTGCGGTGAATAGGCCGGGACACGCACCACGGGAATCCCGCTGTGCACAGCTTCCTGTAAATCGACGTTGTTGAAGCCGGCACAACGCAGTGCAATCAGCTTCACGCCATACTCTTTCAGCTTGTCGATGACCTGTCTGTCACAGATGTCGTCGACAAACACGCATACGGCATCCATGCCTTTTGCCAATCTCACGCTTTCCTCGTTGAGCCGATCCCCAAAGTAATGAATTTCCAAGTCACTGCCTTCATTGCAGGCATTGAACACGTTTCTGTCATAGCTCTTTGCGTCAAAGAACCCTATTTTTGTCGTCATAGGCATTGATAGTTAAGTGGTTACTATAGGTTTTCGATGCAAAGATAAGGAAAATAACAATATCCTCCAAATATTTCGATACGAAAGTTTCGGAGTTTCGTTCATAACCTGTTTTGACTTTTGTATCGGATAATCATGAATTTACGACATAGAAATCTTTAGTTGTAGAAATGTTCTACAGAATGGAACTTTTCTCCCGTGACATGCATATCTATCCACTCTTGTTCAAGCCGACAACAGGTGAAAAGCGTCTATGATCGCACCTCTAAGATCTTGCATCAGCACTTCTGCCAATTTCTCTATCTATCGTAAAGAGACCATATCGGATACAAAATCTGATGTTTTTTTACAAAAACATGTTCGCGTGAACTTTCAATCTAGAGTGATGATTTCGAGCTAAAGCGATACCTTTCCCCTCAAAATGGCTTTCTGACCCTATCAGAAAGCCGTTTTCATGCAGTCATCTCGCCTTTCTGACCACATCAGAAAGGCGTTTTCTTAGTATCAGAAAGGCACTTTGACGAGGAATTTTCTAAAGAATTTGGAGTAAAACGGTCTTCTCAGTCTTACAAAAATTTCTATATACAGATTAACTAACTGGTTATTAGTCATTTACAAATATCTTTCATTTTGGGCGAAATTGCGGCCGAGTAGGCTCTTGCTCGCCAAAAATCGATTCTCAGAGGCCGAAAATTGTCAGTTAATCATACAAAATCATGACAACAGATAGTTTTGGCTTGATATGTGGGGCAATGGGCAGCCGTGAATAGCCGCCACTGTGCTGTATATGCCCTCCCCTTGGTTTGATTATTCAGAAATTGTCCGTATGAGTGTTGATTCTCTCTTGTTTTCCCTCCGCAATCACTGAGTAGCATCTTTGTAGCATGGAAAATCATGAATTGCAGACTGCCCTTCACGAACGGGTCAGCCTCTGGGATCCTCATCGTTGGGCGGTGATCTTCTGGCGCGATGATTTCACCACAATGACTAACATTTTGCGCAAGGCCATCAATGACGGGAAAAGGAGTAGTTTATGATTGGTAAATACTTTATTCCTATTCAACACACCAAATGTAAAGAAATGCCAAACCGACATTTAAGAAACAATAATAATAATAATAAAGTAAATCGTAATCTTGTAGCAAGAAAATAGTCTTGCCGAACTTTTATAAGTGACTCGCATGGGGTTGTAATATTTGTTGTCTATCAACAACTTACAAAGCATTTGGAGGTTTTGGTAAAGAGATCGGTAAAATCTCTCCACCTTCCAACTTTCTATACACATCTTAATATTGTGCCCATGATTATGCTATTTATATATTTAATTAGTTGATAATAACAGCGTTGTATGCTTTTTATTTAAGCTTATGCTTTAATTTGGGCATAAAGTTAATGATTTATTTTTAATCTAACAAGAAAATCTTTTATTTTGTGAAACGTTACCACTCTTTTATTGTTGTACAGGCATGAAAAAAGGGAGAATGCAATGCACTCTCCCCAATATATTAGGTTCTCCTATTATACTTATTCTACTGAGAAGTCAAATCCAAATGGAGCGACTTGGAAATACTTATTGTTAAGACCGCTCTTATAGAAGAAGCAGTACTCACCCGGTTCCAGTGGCTTATCGAAAGATACCTCAAATGTTGTGTTGTTAATAGCTTTTATATTGAAGTTTACCATTTCACGCCCGGAAGCATTGCTTCCCTCGAATCCCATCACTGTATAGCTCATGTTGTCTGGAAATGTGCGACGACCACCCTTCTTACTCTCTTTAACCTTCATCTTCACAAGCTGAAATTCATTTGGACTCTGTACGTCGTTCATTACCATCTCATACCAGTTGCCAGCCTCCTGCTTAAAAGATGCCTCCGAATTGTGGTTGAAATAGAAACGGAAGACAGGCTGAGTTCCAGCAGCCACCTTAGCTTTTGATCCGGGAAGCATCAATTTCTGAATGTCTTTTGCAGATGTCATCAAGACACTTGTGCCAGCAGCTACAGCAGCAGCTTCTCCCCCACTTGGCATGTGGCCACCGAAAGCGACACCGGCTGCATAAGTACCTAAAGCAGCAGCACCGAGTTTGCCAAGATTGAAGCCCTTCTTCTCTTTTTCAAAGTTAGAACGATACAGCTTCTCTGGCTTGCCGTCTGCACCGTTCCAAAGGTACACACCCTCGTAGCCCATGTCCTTCTTTGCAATCTTCTGCAAGTAAGTGATGAGATCAGAATCAGCTCCGGCAGCCTTTAGCTGACGCATGAAGTTGATGTCAAAAGTGATTGTTCTGGTTGAACTGTTCTCGATGGCACCGATGATTTCCTCGCTCTTGAAGCCGTCTTTGAGCAGTCCGAGAACTGCATTGTTGTCTACTACATCGTTCTGGGCGTTCATCCCCAATACAATCATTACGAAACTAATGATAAGAAACAGTCTCTTTTTCATAAATTAGAGATTTAGAAATTAAACATTGAGTCCACTTTAAAAAGTCCGGACTGAGACCATTTGATTAAATTTGAAATTA
>DAWDCC010000041.1:0-28994 GCA_052355365.1 Prevotella sp.
TCGATCATTACAAGTAAATTAACATTCTTTAGTCATAACATCACCACACAGAAGAAAAACTTTACAAAAGCCTGCTCACTTCTACTCGCAATCCAGAGAGACGAGAACAGAGGCTTCTTTTGTTTTCCATCGGCAACCAACCACGCTCTCCCTGTCAAAGGACCTTTTTGATGTGCTCATCTCGGTTAGATGACCTCATCAAAAAGGCTTTCTGACCTCCTCATCTCACCTTTTTGATAGCATCAAAAAGGCGTTTTGACGACTACTTTCAACGCTTTTGTCGATCAAAATCAGGACTTTTGTAGACATCAAAATTCAACAAACGTATAACATTCTTACTATCAGTTACTTATAAAAACCGCTTATTTTTGGCAAAATTACGGGCGACATAGGTCTTCGTCGAAAAGAATCGATTCTCAGCCCCGGTTTTTTATCAGAAAACACAACAAGGAATGAGACAGATTATCTTTTAGACAGAAAAGACACATTGTCTATTCTTTTGTTACTCTGTCTTTTGTTCTTCTGTTACTCTGTCTGACTTTTCCTGCTACTTTTCATAATTTTTGTATCCGGATGCGACAGAGACATCAGCAATTCCACGGCACCATACTCGTCATTGCGCACCGTGATCGTCTTACCATCGTCGGACATAGTGACATAGTCCTCGTAGTGGCGCAGCGCATGACGCACCGACTTCACGATGTCCGTACCATAATAGTAATACACGTCGCGCACATAGTCCTGGCACGCCTTCATCGACGCACCGGGAGGCAGCACCTCAGGATAGCGGCGAGGAAAGAGCAGCGAGCGCCAGGTCAACGGACGACGGCGACGCACGCCATTCTTCATCGTCAACCAACGGAAGAAGAAAGGAGGCAGCAGCCACGCCATCACCACCACGGAGAACATGCCCACGATCGTCACCTCTGCCAACGAGTGCAGCGCAGGATGACGAGCGAGGATCAGTGAGCCCATGCCAATGAACATGATCAGCGCCGACAACAGAATGCTATGCTGATAAGAAGCCAGCATGCGACGACCCGTGGCGTACTCGTATTGGCAGCCCTCGGTCATGAAGATCGTGTAGTCGTCGCCCTGACCGAAGATGAACGTGGCAAGGATGATGTTGACGATGTTGAAGTTGATACCCAACAGTCCCATCAGTCCTAAGATCCATATCCAGCTGACCGCCATCGGCAGGAAGGAGAGCAAGGCCAACTCGATGCTGCCCATGGAGAACCATAGGAAGAAGAAGACGATGAGTCCGCAGGCCCATCCGATATAGTTGAAGTTGTCGTTGAGTGTGTCTGCGATGACGCTGTTCAGACGGCCTATCTCGAAATGATAGTTGTCGCCCGCCACGTCTGCGGCGCTTTTGGAGGCTACGCCAGCCGCTGCCGTTTCTGCTTGTCGCAAACTATTTTCCACCTGGTCGAGTTGCGAGGCACGCACCGTCAGCGCGTCGACACAGTGCCATGTGCCATCCTTCTCGTTCCTGACAAGCGTGCCCGCCAAGGCCTTGCGCGTCAGCGGAGAGAAATAAGAAGCAGGACGCAGCGGATAGCGGCCGCCCAGAATCGTGAAGAAGTCGTCAAAAGCATGAGCGTCGAAGCCAGCAGCACCGCCCTCAGCAGCGAGCACCTGCGTCAGCACCTCACGATAACGGCTGACGAACGACTGCCAGCGCGCCAGCCTCGTCCGCTGTTCAGCTACCGAGCAGAGGAAAGGCGCACAGCTGTTCACCGCCGCTACCCTACCCTCGCGGCGCAGCTGTTGCTCCACGGGAGCCATCCGCTGTTGTGCACGCAGCGCACCATCGGCATTGCGTCCCGACGACACGACATACACTGTCTTCGTGTCGCCACCAACAGCCACCATCGTTTGCAGCGTCTGCATATCGGCTTTCTGCTCGTCCGACATATAGTTGACATGACTCAGATTGGTGTCGAAGCGCGTGCGGAAGCTGAAGAAGCTGAGCACCACGGTGATCACTGCCACGCCGATGACCAGCCACCGCTTGTCGTGTAGCGACACGTTGCTGATGCGGTCAAGAAGGGCAAAGTGATGTTCAGACGGCCGCGTCGCCACCGGCTTCACCAGATGGGGAAGAAAGACAAAGACAAAGACGATCGTCCCCAACAGCAGGAACGAAGCGAAGAGACCCAGATCGCGCAGCGCCACGGAGCGCAGCGGAGTGAGGGCGAGGAAGGCTCCGATCGTCGTGATGTTGCCCACGAGGAGCGGAGCGATGAGCTCGCGCAGTGCCTTGCGCACGTCGGGCGTATGGCTGAGATGGGCTACGAGATGCAAAGGATAGTTGATGGCGATGCCAAGGATCACCGACGAGATGCCGATGACGATGACGCTCACGTCGTGGTGGACGAGCGAGAGCGCACCCAAGGCGAAGAGCCAGCCCCACGCAATGCTGACGGCGATGAGCACGATATTGCGCACGCTGCGCAACGAGAACCACAGCAGGAGCAGGATGAGCACCACGGCAAGCGTCACCGACACCATGCTGTCGGTCTTGATCTGCCGGGCGTTGTCCACGGCGATGACGGGTCCGCCGGTGAGTCTTATCGACAACGAGGGATGGATCCACGAGGTCTGCTGCGCGGCGCGGCTGATGCGTTGGATCAGCAGGCTGTTGTGTTCCGTCTCACTACTGCCGTAAGGTGAGTCGATGGTCACCACAGCGTGACGCTGGTCGGGCGTGAGGATATATCCGTCGTAGAGCTCATAGCGCAACTGCTGCTGACGACGGGCCAGACGCTCCACGACTGGCGTGAAGAGGTTGAGCGGGTCGCTGCCGATGTTGCTGCCGAGCAGTCCGCCCGAGGGAAACAGCAGTTGCTGCTTGTCATTGGTCAGCTGCCGGCCGACATACTGCGGGTCGGCAAGGGCGCTGTCCATGCGGGCATAGTCTTGTGCAGTGAGGAAATAAGGGATATGGCGGTAGGCAAAGGCTGCCACGTCCTCCGCGGCCTGCATGTCGACTTGCGCAGTGACGAGGCTGTCGGCGATGCCGGCCTGTTGCAGGCACGCCACGAGGTCGTCGACACCGGCAGCCAAAGAGTCGGGCACGGGCTTACTGTCGCGCGTCCTACTTGCGCCTTGTTTTTGTTGCTCTTTGGCTCCCACAAGTACGATGATGCGGTTGGCACCGGCCACCTGCTGATAGATGCGCATGGACTGCCGGTCGCGCGGACCGAAAGGCAGGAAGGCAGAGATGTCCTCCTGGTAGTGGATATGCAGCAACAACAAAGCCAGCACGGCGGTGGACAGCACAAGCCACACCGTCATCGCGCGGCGGTGAAGACGGAAGTGGTCATAGAGACGAAGCAGAAGACTTGTCATGGATTGAAAACTTGGTTTTTCATCGTGTACGGTTCACCGGCGTCGTTGAGCAGTCCTTTGTTGACGATCGGATTGGCGTAGATGCCGAGGAAGATGTCCTTGAGTTGGTCGATGTCGCACGTGTCGTAGCGGTTGAGCATGCTGAGCCGGTCGAGGAAGGCCCGCCGCTGCGCGGGGGTATACAGATCCTCGTATTTCTGTGTGCCGTAGCGCAGGTCGTAGGCGATGTAGTTATTGGGATAGAGCCGGTAGGCAGCAACGACACGGCGGTCGATGAGTCGTGCCACGGCCTTATGGTATTCGTTGCTCGTCAAGGGTTCAAGCGTGCGCAGTTCCACTTCCGAGAGCGGTTCACAAAGTTCAAAGTGCACGCGTCCTTTGGGCTGAACGATACCGGTGAGAATACTGTTGAGGTCTTCTCCGGGTTTCTTGGTGTAGGGCGCGTACTGCGAAGCATAGAGCTCCAAAGTCTTGAGGATGTCACACGACTCCCACTCATACGACACGGCGACGGGTACAATATGCAGGTCGCTGATCGCCCGTATCTTATCCTCGGCCTCACTCATGCAGAACATCTTGATGATGCCCTGGTCGGTGCGGTCCATGCCGTCCTTGGTGCGTCCGTTGCGCTGCGCGATCCACACGCTCTGATGCTTGTCGCGGATGGCGTGGCGGATGTAGTTGGAGAGATGTACGGAACGGTGGTAGAACTCGCGGATGCTGCCGCCGGGACGCTCCACGCGGAACATCTTGTTGCTCTTACCGATGTCGATGACGAGCTGTCCCTGCATGAGATTGGCGCCAAAGGTGATCTCGGTGGTGTCGAAGCCATGGGTGAGCAGATGGTATTCCAGCAGGCTGGCGTCGAGCATGATGTCGCGGTGGTTGGACACATAAAGGTATTGCCGTTCGGGCGAGAGACGGTCAAGGCCCGAACAGGTGAACGTGTCGATGGTGCACTGCACGATGCGCTCGTTGACGCGCCGCATGGTCTCGGACTGAAACTCCCGGATGCTACGGTAGCCACGAATGCGCTCGCGCACGTCGTCTATCTCTTTGTCGGGATAAACATAGGTGGCCAACAACGGAAACGAATTGCTCTCGGCGATGCGCTGCATGGCTGCCGGTATCTCGTCGTCGGTATAGGGTCGGATGTCGTCAAACTCCGTCTTGTCTGTCATCATACTTAGGTTTTTCGTCGTTTTGAATAGTCAAAGTTATATGTGGCCTCACCCCTCTCCGAGGGAGAGGGGCTGGGGGTGAGGCCGGTGAGGCTATGTTTCGGGGGGAGGCTTTTTAGTAGCTCTCCTCCTCGTTGGGGAACTCTGCGCTCTTCACAGCCTGCACATACGCCTGCACACCATCTGTCATGCACTGGCAGACATCAGCGAAGTGGCGGAGGAACTTCGGCTTAAAGCCTTGTGTCATACCCAGCGCATCGGCGTAGACGAGCACCTGTCCGTCAGTATCGGGACCGGCGCCAATGCCGATCGTAGCCGCTTTGACCTCGCGAGTCACCTGCGCCGCCAACTTGGCAGGCACCTTCTCCAGCGTGATGGCGAAGACTCCGGCCTCATCGAGCGCATGAGCGTCGGCAAGCAGCTGACGCGCCTCAGCCTCCTCCCTGGCACGAAGACCATAGCCGCCGAACTTATGGATGCTCTGCGGAGTGAGTCCTAAATGTCCCACGACAGGCACACCGGCCGCCACGATGGCGCGCACCGTATCGGCAATAGCCTCGCCGCCTTCCATCTTCACGGCGTCAACGCCCGTCTCCTTCATGATGCGGATGGCGTTGCGCACGCCCTCCTCACGGCTCACCTGATAAGAGCCGAACGGCATGTCGCACACCACTAAGCAGTGCTGGCAGGCACGGGCCACGGCGCGCGCGTGGTAGATCATCTGATCCACGGTGATCGGCAACGTGTCGGCATTGCCTGCCATCACGTTCGAGGCAGAGTCACCGACGAGGATCGCGTCGATGCCCGCACGGTCGAGAATGCCAGCCGTCGTAAAGTCGTAAGCCGTCATCTGGGCAATCTTCTCGCCCGCGGCTTTCATCTCTAAAATCGTCTTTGTAGTAATCTTTTTCTTGTCTGTTGTTAAATAACCCATGTTGATTAGTTCATTTACAAGTGCAAAGTTATATAATTATTTTGTAACTTTGTAGCCAATAAGGCAATTGTCTGTCCCAGACAAGCTCATTTATTCATTTCAACTCGTAGCGAAATGCTAAAAGGAAAGAAAATCGTATTGGGCATTACAGGCTCCATCGCGGCGTATAAGTCCTGTCTGATCATCCGCGGACTCGTCAAGCGCGGGGCCGAGGTGCAGGTCGTCATCACGCCCGCGGGCAAGGAGTTCATCACTCCTGTCACCCTCAGCGCACTGACCCATAAGCCCGTCATCAGTGATTTCTTCGCACAGCGCGACGGCAGGTGGCACTCCCACGTGAATCTCGGACTGTGGGCCGACGCCATGCTCATTGCGCCCTGTACGGCAAGCAGTCTCGGCAAAATGGCCAATGCCGTCGCCGACAATATGCTCATCACCACTTACCTCTCCATGAAAGCCCCCGTCTTCATAGCTCCCGCCATGGACCTGGATATGTATCGCCATCCTGCCACACAGCACAATTTAGAGACGCTGCGCAGCTATGGCAACCATATCATCGAACCGGGCTCTGGCTTCCTTGCTTCCGGACTGGAGGGCAAGGGACGCATGGAAGAACCGGAGAACATCATCGCCGCGCTCGACGAACACTTTGAGACTGAAACAGAAAACAGCGAGACGACTGCCCAGGACGAAGCCACGACCTGCGACTGTCAAGCCCCCGTGGCGCGCTCTCTCACCGGCAAGCACGTGCTCATCACTGCCGGACCTACCTATGAGAAGCTCGACCCCGTGCGCTTCATCGGTAACTACTCCACCGGCAAGATGGGCTTCGCCCTCGCCGAGGAATGCTTGCAACGTGGAGCAGACGTCACGCTTGTCGCCGGACCCGTGGCCTTGCAGTGCTCACCGGCGATCCACCGCATCGACGTGGAAAGCTGCGACGAGATGTACCACGCCGCCACCGAGGCCTTTCCGCATTGCGACGTAGCGATCCTTTGCGCCGCTGTCGCTGACTTCAAACCGGCGACAGTCGCTGACCAAAAGATCAAACGGGGAAAAGATGGACTCCACATCGACCTGCTCCCCACGCAGGACATCGCCGCCACGCTCGGTAAGATGAAGACAAGCCGACAGAAACTCGTGGCCTTCGCCTTAGAGACCAACAACGAGGTGCACAATGCCGAGGAAAAGCTACGGAAGAAAAACGCTGACCTCATCGTGCTCAACTCTACGCGCATCCCCGACACCACCTTCGGCAGCGACAACAACCAGATCGCCATCATCTCGCGCGACGGCCGCCGCCGTGACTTCCCGAAGAAAAGCAAGCACGAGGTGGCCAAGGACATCGTCGACTGCCTCTAAGGTTTAGATGGTTCCTATAGTTTCTATGGTTCTCTATAGTCTCTATGGTTTCTATAGCTTCTATGACTTCTATAATCTCTATATCCCCTATCAACAGATCATGAACAAGATAGCAATCGGTATCGACGTGGGCATCTCCACGACAAAGATAGTAGGAATCCGCGACGGCGAGGTGGTCTCGCCCCTGTGGATCAAAGCCACCGACCCCGTCACCTCGCTTTATGGTGCCTTCGGCAAGTTTCTCCACGACAACGACATCGCACTCGACGATGTGGAGCGCGTGATGCTCACCGGCGTCGGCGCAGCTTATATCAACAGCCCCATCTACGGCCTCACCACACAGAAAGTCGAGGAGTTCATCGCCGACGGGCTCGGTGCGGCCTTTGAGTCAAAGCTCAGCCGCATGATCGTGGTGTCGATGGGCACAGGTACGTCGCTCGTCTCCTACCAGGACGGTGCCATCCGTCACCTCGGCGGCATCGGCATCGGCGGCGGTACGCTCAACGGCCTCAGTCGTCTGCTCCTCCAAACCGACGACATCAAGCAGATCTCGCAGATGGCCCTCGACGGCGACATCACGCACATCAACCTGAGCATCGGCGACATCTCGGCTCACCCGCTGCCGGGTCTGCCGATGGACGCCACCGCCAGCCTCTTCGCCAACGCACAGGGCAACGCCAGTCGCGAGGACATCGCTAAGGGGCTGATCTGCATGGTGCTGCAGGCCATCGGCTCGGCGTCGATCCTCAGCTCACTCAACAGTGGCATCCGCGACTTCGTACTCATCGGCAACCTCTCACGACTGCCGCAGTGCAACGAGCTCTTCCCCAAACTCGAAGAACTCTACGACGTGCACTTCATCATCCCCAAGAGCAGCGAGTTCTGCACGGCTATCGGTGCCGCACTGAGCTACGTAAATAACAAGCGCCCCCCTCTAACTCCCCCCGAGGGGGGAGGAGAGCCCACCCCATACTCGTCCATTCCTGCTAAGTAAGGTATTTAATGGTATCGCCTTCCTCCCCCCTCGGGGGGAGATAGAGGAGGGCTCGGGGAGATAGAGAAGGACCTTATATTATTATGAGAATCGTATTAATAGGAGCCGGCAACCTTGCCACCAACTTGGGCAAGGCTTTGAAAAAAGCCGGTCACGACATCCTGCAGGTTTATAGCCGTACGGCAACCTCTGCAGAAACTTTAGCAACCGTCCTCGGCTGTCCGGCGACAACCGACCTGACAGCCATCGACAACCGCGCCGACGTGTATATCCTTTCCATCAAGGACAAGGCACTGCGGAAGGTCATCGGTGAGCTGACCCGCGCACTGATCTCTTCGGGGGCCGACCTTGCGGAGAAAGTCTTCCTCCACACCGCCGGCTCCATGCCTCTCGACGTCTTCAAGGACAACGCTCCGCACTATGGCGTCTTCTATCCCATGCAGACCTTCTCGAAAGCGTGTGAGGTAGACTTCCGCATCATCCCAACCTTCATCGAATGGAGCGATGAGACCGCCCACACCCTGCTCTCTGCACTGGCACAGTCTGTCACCCGCCGCGTCTATCCCCTGTCTACCGCCGACCGCAAATACTTGCATCTGTCAGCAGTGTGGGCTTGTAACTTCGTCAACCACTGCTACGACATTTCCGCCGGTATCCTTGCCGCCCATCATCTGCCTTTCGACGTGATGCTCCCGCTCATCGACGAGACGGCGCGCAAAGTCCACTCTCTGTCGCCCCACGATGCCCAGACGGGTCCCGCCGTCCGCTACGACGAGAACGTCATCGCCGCCCAGTCCACCCTTCTCGCCGATGATCCCGATCTCCAACAACTCTATGAACTGCTGTCGAAGAGCATACACCGGCAGGCGGAAAGGTAAAAAAGGGAAAAAGTAAAAAGGCAAACTAATCGAGTAGGAGGTAAGCACTAATCATAGATGTTTATCTCCTACTTTCATGTTTACCGACCTCTCACACCACTGTACGTGCCGTTCGGCATATAGCGGTTCCTCTTTAGAGTAACCATTTGTCGTACTCGTCAGACAAGCAAGTGTAACCCGCACGTCTTAGGTTAACATTGGAAATGCAAATACAGTTGATTTTAGGGAGAAAGCGTTCTCCCTTTCTCTTTTTTATGCATTGCTAATCTCCTCTGTCTTGCAAAGTCGCATATGGGGGACTGCTTGCCTCTGGTCCTCCGGTGTTTTCAGGTATAGATTATTTGGGTTATACCCGTCTAACGATTGCACTTCTATGTTGAACTTGCCGATACCTATAAAAACTAAATCCACCTATTACAAAATTCTTATCCCAAACTCAAGTCACATAAAGGATTTCATATTGTATGATGATGTAGGATAAGACGTTATAATATAGATTAGATTAAAACTGTTGGCTCAGTGTGAGCAAAATCAAGATGAAAGGAATATTATGAAGATCATGACGGCGCATGGTGGTGAAGGCGCGGTACACCAACTTGCGCACAGAATCGACATTCATATCCATCATCTTGGCTATCTCGTCATATTCCAGATTCTGCATATAGCGCAGATAGATGGCCTCACGTTGCCGAGGTGTGAGTTCCCGTAGCAATTGCTCAACGGTATGTTTCACTTTCTCACGCTCTTCTTCATTAATCAGATGATCCGTCACTGTTACATCGGCGGCAAACGGTATCATCGCAGGATCATCGTCAGTTATACGGGCATAGTGTTTACGTATGTTCATAAGCTTGTTTCGTACCGACTTAATCATGTATCCCATAGCATTATTGATATGCCCGAGTTGTTCGTGCTTACTATACAAAGTGCAGAACATCTCATGAATGATATCCTCACAAGTGTCTTCGTCAGCACCAAGGCTGAGTCCGTACGAGTATAGGTCATCAATACTCAACTTGTAGATGCAGGCAAAGGCATCTTTGTCTCCATCGTCACTGTTAACGAATATTGTCCAGTATGAAGACAAACATTCAAGTCGTTCTTCTCTGGTCAAATGGGAAAAGTCTTTCAATTCGCACAAAATCTAACACTTAATTTGATAATCATCCCAACAGTTAGCAGAATTTGCTGGAAGGGTCTCTATACGCAGACAACCAGCACAAGACCAAAAAGGCCCGGGGCTTGTGTTCGTCAATGCGCCACGTTTTATGCAAAGATATATATATTTTACGGTAACTATACAAGTATAAGGATTTTTTAATTGTTATTTTTTATTAAACAAAGAAAAGCATTCCTGACACGTGTCCATAAAAAACGCCTTGCTTTGTCATACTAACAAACGACATAATTCATGGAAACGACAAAGAACCATCATCACACAAAAAAATATACTGACTTTTTAGAGCAGGACGATCATCAGTTCCTACTCTGGAGACTTACCCGTGACGCGCAGTTAGAAACATTCTGGACGAATTATATTGCCGTACACCCTGACGAGCAGGATGCCTTTAGGCGTGCCATTGTTGTAGCTGACAGCATAATGATAAACCACCGCACCATGCCCGATTCTGAAAAACTGTACGGGCGCATCAGTCATGATATTCGGCAACGCCAGCATCGACACGCCCGCATCGTCAGTCTGTGGCACAAAGTGGCCGCCACGGCTGCCATCATACTGCTATTGGCCGGACCCGCGCTGTATATTGCACACCAGCAGGGGCAACATAACGATACCATGGCCTTTGAGACACTTAACGTGGATAACGTACACGACGTCGAACTGATTATAGGCAAGCAGCGTTTTATCTTGCCTGACTCAGCACAACTGAGCGTGCGGGGCAACCACATATTTTGTGGTCAGCGGGACTTAGGCGCATGGCCCGTCGAAGATAAAGTCAGCAGCAGGCTCCTCGTTCCCGTGGGCAAGCATACGTTCCTCTCGCTGGCAGACAAGTCACAGCTATGGGTAAACTCGGCTACTGAGGTAGACTTCCCCCTAACCTACGCCTCCTGTTCAAGAGACATACATGTAAAAGGTGAAATATTTATCGACGTAACACGTAATCCCACAAAGCCTTTTACCGTACACACCAACCGTATGGATGTTCTCGTGCACGGGACACGCTTTAACGTATCAGCTTATCCAGAAGACGAGGAAGCCTCGGTAGTGCTGGTTAGTGGAAAGGTAGAGGCCTTTGACCGAAGCCACCACAGTATGATGATGATGCCTAATCAGCGCATATCTGTCTCGAAAGGCAGCATGAAACGGGAAAATGTAAACGTAAGCCGCTATGTAAGCTGGAAAGACGGCTATCTATCATGCGAAGAGATACCAGTAACTGATGTCATGTGCAAGGTGGCCCGCTACTACGGTATTACCTTTGACACCCATAACACCCTGCTTGCCCAAAAGAAGATCACGGGCAAACTGTATCTCTCGTCCAATGTCGACAATATTCTCGCGTCTATTGCCCTGCTCACCGGAACTCACTATACGAGAAATAATAATCACGTTATCTTTCGTAATAAATAAAAGCAACCCACATGAAAGAATCACTATCCGCCATATGCTACATGGTTTATCCGTAGCAGACTTCTTCCTCTTGCCTGTGAGAAAGGCAACTTTACTAAAAAAGAACCTATAATATCTATTTATATTTATCTTAAACAAAATGCAAATGTACAAGACTAAATTCGAAATTTTCCGATGTCTTTGCAAAGCATCGGGGCGAATTGGGCAACTGACGATTGCCTCCGCACTACTACTTTCTGTCGGTACTGTATATGCCTCAGAGGGTACAGTAGGCGCCCAAAGCATCAACGTATCGCTCAACATCAGCAACGGTACAATGAAGAGCGCTATTGAGAAAATAGAACGGAGCAGCAATTACATATTCGTCTATAATGACGACGTAAAGGCTGATCTCAGTCGTCATGTGTCACTCCGTATGGAGAATCGCAACATTGATGACGTAATGACACAGATGCTTAGTGGTACCAATCTATCGTATCGCAGGGCAGGCCGCCAGATAACGCTCTACACAAAGTCCGAAAAGACACGTATCGAAGCCCCTTCACGACGCACGACTCCAGCTCCACAGCAAAAGAGTGCCACGCACACCGTAAAAGGAAAAATTGTAGATGCCAAGAATGAACCTATCATTGGAGCTACGGTAAGCATCAACGGACAGAAAGGTGGAGTGGTAACCGACATCAACGGCGAATATACTCTGGACGGCGTGTCCTCCAAAGACATCATTCGCTATTCATATATCGGAATGAAGACACAGACCGTTTCTGCAGGTGCCCGCAGTGTGATTAATATCACCATGCAGTCTGATGTCAACGACCTGAGTGATGTCGTGGTCGTGGGTTATGGCACACAACGCAAGGAATCCCTCACGGGATCAATTTCTACCGTTACCGCCAAAGATCTCACCACCACGCCTCAAGTAAGCGCCACAAACATGCTTACCGGACGCGTACCGGGACTGATCACCGTACAACAGTATGGTATCCCCGGTGGCGACAATGCATCGTTGAGCATACGTGGCTTCGACAATGCCCTCGTTATCGTTGACGGTGTAGAGCGCGACGCACGTTATATCGACCCGAACACCATTGAAAGCATCTCAGTGTTGAAGGATGCTGCCAGTGCCATCTATGGTTCGCGTGCCGGAAACGGTGTAGTGCTTATCACCACTAAACGCGGTCGTACAAGCAAACCTATTATTACGGCAAGCGCCACCCTCACGCTGCAGAGCGTCACGGCCATGCCCAAGACGGTAAGTGCCGGACAGTATGCAGAGCTAAGAAACGAAGAGTTTTACAATGCCAACGGCGCAAACACTACCAAGACGCCGCCCTTCACCAAAGAACAAGTACAGAAATACTATGACGGCACCGATCCACAGTATCCCAACACAAACTGGTATGACCTGATAATCAGGAGCGGAGCCCCTATGCAGCAGTACAGCGCTTCGCTGCGCGGGGGCAACGAGCGGTTCTCCTACTACAGCTACTTTGGCTACACCAAACAGGAGAGTATCTTCAAGACTAATTTCGGAAACTACCAGCGCTATGCTTTCAAGACCAATCTCGACGCGCAGGTAACCGACCGCATCAGATTACAGCTGTCCATATCGCACGACGTGGATGACAGAAACTATCCCTCGACGAACGTATATTCGGGCGAAGCCAGCCTCTGGGGCTATTTCTGGCAGACACTGCCCAACTATCCGGCATCGTTCCCCAATCCCGACTACCATTCGTATGCGGGTGGTGGCGGTACGGGCGGCGTACATCTTGTGGCAGACAGAGACATCACGGGCTATAGCCAGTCGAAGAACTACTTGACTGACCTCTCAGGAACCCTTACCTACGATTTCAAGTATGTCAAAGGGTTGAACTTCAAGGCCTTTCTCAACTATGCCAAGGCCGATTATCCCACAAAGATCTTTCACAAGCCCGTCACATTTTATACCTATAACTATTCCAACGATGTCTATACACAGCAGGGCTCTTATTACACCAAGGCCGCACTGGAACAGACACAAGGCTATTCGCAGGTCATCACTACCCAGTTTTCGCTGAACTACGAGCAGATTATTGCGAAGCTCCACCGCGTGAAGGCCATGTGTCTTTACGAGCAGGTCGACACGAAGAGCAATAACTTGAGCGCATCGCGCCGAGATTTCGTGACGGCAAGTATAGACCAGATGTTTGCTGGAAGCACGGCCACATCGGCCAACAACGGTAGTGCCAACGAGAATGGGCGCGAAAGTTGGGTGGGCCGTCTGAACTACAGCTTTGCCGACAAGTACTTGATGGAACTTATCCTGCGTGCTGATGCCTCTGCCCACTTTGCACCTGGACACCGCTGGGGATGGTTCCCTGGCGTGATGGTAGGGTGGAGAGTAGAACAGGAGAACTTTATGCGACATACGGGCTTCGACATGCTTAAACTCAGAGCCAGCTATGGTCAGATGGGTAACGATGCCATTGGCGACTTCCAGTATCTTTCGGGATATAAGATTTACGCGATGTCCTATCTGTTGGGAGGAACATCGTCAAACGGACTGGTGTCTACGGGCTTAGCCAATCCCAACATGACATGGGAGAAGATGCACCTGTATAATATTGGACTCGACTTCTCGTGGCGCAACCGCAAGATATACGGTTCTGCCGAAGCCTTCTATCGCAAGCGCGAAGGTATCCTGGCTCGAAGGAATACCTCGCTCCCATCATCGTTCGGTGCCACGCTACCGTTGGAAAACCTGAACAGCCAGAGCTCACGCGGATGGGAGCTTGAGTTGGGAACAGCCGATCACATCGGCGAATTCTACTATGACGTGAAGGCAAACCTGTCGGGCTCAAGAGCTAAATGGATACACTATGAAGAACCCGACTATACCGATCCTGACCAGATTCGTTTGTCAAAGAACTCAGGAAAGTGGGTAGACCGTACGGTGGGCTACGTTTCTGACGGTCTGTTCACCTCGCAGGAGCAGATTGACAACCTCACATATACATACCCGGGCGGCAACGGTAACCTGCGCCCCGGCGACCTGATCATTGTAGACCGCAATAAGGACGGGCAGATCGACTGGCGCGACCAGGCCATCATCGGTAAAGGTACCGTACCTCACTATATGATGGGGTTCAACATCAGCCTGCGCTACAAGGACTTTGACCTGACCATGCTATTTCAGGGAGCTTTCGGCTTCTACAAGAGGCTGATCTTCTCGGGCGGTGAAAACTACTACTCTTTCGTCTATGAAAAACGGTGGACAACAGAGAACAACGATCCGAATGCTCTTATTCCCCGACTGAGTGGAGCTACAACAAACGGCTATATTACACAGAACAACTTCGTAAAGTCTGACTATCTACGACTGAAGAATCTGAATTTTGGGTATAACATACCCAAAAAGCTGTTATCGAAAATTAAGATAGAGTCGATCCGTGTCAATGTTTCAGCTTATAATCTGCTCACGTTCTGCGGACTGAACAAGTATAACTTCGATCCTGAGTCTCCCTCAGGCGAGACCGGACGTTCTTATCCTCTGAACAAGACTATTTCTTTTGGAATTGAAGTTTCTTTCTAATCAGATTTACAATGAAAACAATATATCATTTTATGGCTGTTGCCGCAGTAGTTGCGCTCAGCTCCTGTTCCGGCAACATTCTTGATCGTGAGCCGCTTGACATCATCTCTGATGCCCAGGTATATAAGGATCAGACGTTGGCTGATGACAGGCTGACACAAGCCTATACACAAATGTGTGTAATGATAAACGAGTGCCCCTCGCTAAATAACCCTGCAAACGGATACTGGGAGACAATCAGTGACGACTGGAATGGACCCTTCATCGTGAACGAGATCGCTGACGAATCGACGTCCAATTGGATTAAAGGACAGTCAGGAACAGCTAAAAGCACAGGCATTACCAATTCGGGAGGTATTCTGGAATGGTGGGAAAAAGCCTATGAGGTGAACCGCATACTCAACGAGTTCATCGAAGAGATGCAGTCTTCACCCCTTTCAGAGAACTATAGGAAGGTACGCATTGCCGAGGCTCGCTTCATGAGAGCATTTAACTATTTCTATATGGTGAAACGCTACGGAGGTGTGCCTCTGATTCTGAAAGCCCAGCTGCCTTCTGACCCTAATGAAGAACTGTTTGCCAAACGTAACTCAGAGAAAGATGTATACGACTACATTATCTCAGAGATGGATGCCATTCTATCTGATTTACCTAATCGTGCAAAGACAGAGCTTGGGCGGCCATCCAAAGGCGCAGCTCTGGCGCTAAAGGCGCGCGCGGCCCTCTATGCGGGGAGTATAGCGCAATATGGTAAAGTGCAACTTAACGGACTCCTGGGATTCAGCGACAAGCCTACCGTCTATTATCAGAAGTGCTATGATGCCTGCCAGCAGCTTATGAACAGTGGCGAATATAGTCTGTATAACGAAGATGCCGACAAGATAACCAACTTCAAAAATGTATTCTTGAAGAAGAATAATTCAGAGGTAATCATGGCCATACAGCATGATGCGACCCAGCGCACTACGTCAGGTGGCAATGGTTGGGTATGGGACTTCTTCCAGTGCCCACATCCACAAGCTTGGGGCGCAGGTAACCAGAATGCGCCCTATTTAGAGATGGCTGAAGAGTTTGAGCATACCGACGGTACATCGGGCAAGCTGAATGAGGCCGTAATCAACAGTAAACTCTGGACGATGGACGAGCTGTGGGCCAATAAGGATCCACGTTTCTTTGCTACCGTGTGGACACAAGGCACAGCTTGGCAAAACCGTACGGTGGACTTCCATAACGGTCTAATATTGCCAGACGGCACCATTACCCGTGAAGGCTCTTACAAAGGCGTCGCTGCCGAAGGGGATCAATATGTGGACAACAGCTATGGAACGGGCTTCGGCGTGATGAAGTATTTGGACGAAAGCCACGACAACACGGGAGAGAGGGCTACATCGAGCACAGACTTTATACTATTCCGCTATGGTGAGGTTTTGCTGAACTATGCAGAAGCAGCCTTTGAACTGGGCAAGACTGACGATGCGCTGAATGCCATCAACCAGATTCGTGAACGTGCGGGTATCGCCAAGCTAACATCTATCACCCGTGAGCAGATACGCCATGAACGCAAGGTAGAATTAGCATTCGAAGGGCACCGCTATTGGGATCTACGCCGATGGCGAATAGCCAAGAGCGTAATTCCGATTAACAGATCCGGCTTGCGTTATGTATTAGATTACAACACACGCAAGTACAAAGTGATGATTATGAGAAACTATGATGGTGCCAACGCGCCTATCTTTAGTGACAGGAACTATTACCTCCCTATTACGGCAAGCAGAATATCCAACAACCCGAACTTAGTGGAGAATCCAGAGTATTAAACTTAAAATAGAAAATCATGAAAAAGAAGAATAAGCTGTTCCCATACATAGGAACTTTACTCGTCGTTTTCTGTGCTCTCTGCCTAAGCAGTTGCTTTAACAATGAAGACGATCCAATATACGAGAACTTGAAAGAGCTGAAGGTGTCGAACAACGCCCTGAGCATGGAATATGGTACCTCGGTCAACGTAAACATTGAGTCGGGGAACGGAGGCTACGTAGTATCTGTTGACGATCAGGATATGGTAGAAGCCACCCTCAACTCTACGACTATCACCATCAAGGCTCTGAAAGCGGGTAACGCCAAAGTGTATGTGGAGGATCAGAAAGGCAAGAAACAGGAAATTGTAGTGACCATCGCAGAACCGGTCAACATCGAAACCGATGAATTTATAACCGTTTGGAAGACCGATAATGAAGGAACATCCAATTCCACCTCCATCACCTTACCCGTGTCAGGTTCCTATACCGTTAGCTGGGCAGAAGTAGGAAAGTCTTCGCACAAAGGTACGACAGAGTATAGTGATATCACCTCGAAAAACTTCCCAACTATTGACTTTGGCTCAGTAGGAATGTACCGCATAAGAATCAAGCCAAAGGATGAAAACTATCCGTTCAGCTTTATGTTCGACACCTATTCAGAGCCTATCCTGGACGGTTTGAAGCTTATCCGCGTAGAGCGCTGGGGTACAAACAAGTGGCCGTCGGCCGCCAGCATGTTTGCCCAATGCAAGAATATGGACGTAACAGCCACCGACGTACCCGACTTCTCTAAATGTGACGGAAAGATATACAACATGTTCTTCCACTGTGAGAATCTCGTTGGTAACGACAGCTTTGGCAAGTGGGACGTCAGCAAGATGTGGCACATGAACGAGATGTTCGCTTATTGCTATAAGTTCAACCAGAATCTTAATGCATGGAACACAGCAGCTGGGTATCTGATGTCAGCCGTATTCAAGGGTTGCTCAGTATTCAACCAACCGCTTAGCAATTGGAAAGTCGATAATGCCTCTAACTTGTCAGGATTCTTTGACGGAGCAAGCAGTTTCAACCAGGATATCAGCAGCTGGAACGTTTCCAATGCTGAGAATTTGCTTGAAATGTTCAAGAATGCCTCTGCCTTTAACCAGAATTTAGGCAAATGGACGCTGGTAAAGGCTACGAACGTGGAAAACATGTTCAACGGCTGCGGCATGAAGTCTGTTAACTATGACGCTACACTCAACGGCTGGACAGCCAACAGCAAGCTGCCGGAGAGTCTGAAGCTTGGCGCTGAGGGCCTGGTTTACTCTGCTCAGGGAAAGGGAGCTCATTCCACTCTTACCGACACGAAGAAGTGGACCATTACAGGCGACTCATACGTAGAAAAAGGTAATTAAAATTGATATGGGCGTGCCTAGCATGCCCACATAAGCTTTTATAAATTAAAAAACGAAATATGATGAAGAGGTCAATATTTTCTTTATTTGCTCTCGTCTTCTGTCTTCTTTCCTGTGGTAGTAGCAGCGACAGTCCAGGCAATGGTACCCAAGGAGGCGACACTGGCGGTGGTGGCAGTACTATGGGCGGAACCATTATGTTGGAAGATAACCAGAAGAATCTGTCTAACCCTGGTATGGGTTGGAATCAAATGTACTACACGTTTGATGATGTTCCTGTCCTTACAGGCAATGACAAGCAGGATCTGCTCAACTGGGTTCCCTGTGACATCATGTCTTTTCGTCTAAGCTGGGCAAAGATGGAACCACAGGAAGGGCAATACAGTTGGTATCTCATTGACGATGCCGTAAGCAGTTGGCTGGCTGCGGGCAAGAGAATAGCCTTTAAGTTTTATACCAACTTCCTATGGGATAATTCCGACCGTCAGGCTACACCGCTTTGGGTGAAGGACGCCGGTGCAAAGGGCCATTACCTGGATGGCAATGAAAACCATAATGACGACTCGTGGATGGCCGATTACGGTGATCCTATTTTTCTGACCAAATTAGAGAATTTCTACAAGGCTGTGGCAGAGCATTACAAGGATAAGGCCGTTGAATTTATTGAGATGGGTTCTATCGGACGTGTGGGCGAAGGCAACAGCTACCAGATTGGGGTAGAACCTACCCTGGAGGAGCAAAAAACACATATTAATTTACTGAGGAAATGTTTCCCCAACACGCAACTTATCATCAACGATGATTATGGAGAGTATGCATGCCTTTATGCCAAGTCCGTAGGCTTTGGTATCGATGACCACAGCATCGGGGTGGACTCAAGTACGAATCCTCCCGGACGTGCCTACGACAAGGCACTGATCGACCAATTTCACGACGGAACAACCGTTATAGGACTTGAGGATGACACTTGGTTGAAACCTGATGCGTGGTATCTGCAGCAAATGACAGAGGCACATGCCAACTACTGCCGTATTCACACGTCTCCTTCAAATTTGCGGCCTACCGCTGTTCGCGACATTGTCAACCAGATGAATCTAAAGATGGGGTACCGCATTCAATTCCCCAAGATAGAATTGCCGAAGAACATCACTAAAGGCAGCACTTTCAATATTTTGTATGACATCAAAAATGTCGGCGTAGGCTACTGTCAAGTAGAATGTTACCCGAAGTTCATCTTCAAGAATAAGAAGGGAGAAGTCATAGCTTCGGCCATTGACAAGAATTTCAACCACCAGAGCCTTATGTCAGCCAGCGACAACATCGTATTGACTAATAAGATATCTATAATCATCCCCAGTACTTGCAAAGATACGTCGTTAGACCTTTGCATCTGCATGGTAGACAACAAAGACAAGCCTATCATCAATCTGCCTTATAACAATGGGCAGGATAAGATTTATACGGTTGCAACCATTAGTATCAAATAAAAACATCTTTCTAATATTTAATAAAATGCATGGAATATATCCTGATATATATTCCATGCATTTATAAAAAATATGAAATGAACAGAATTATTTTTACGGTTATCTGCGTCGTCCTGCTTTGCCTGCAGGCGCAGGCAGCCGACTATACGCTGACATCGCCAGACGGACGTATCAGCGCAATGGTTCAGACTGCCGACGAGATAAGCATGCAAGTGTCTTATCAGGGCAAGAGATACATAACTATCCCACATATCCAGCTAATCACCGACAAACAAACTCTTGGACACAGAGCCAAGGTCAGGAAGGCGACAGCACGCAGCACCGACAACATCTTCCGCCCCGTCTACGGCATCAATAGTACAGTAAAGGAAAAATATAATGAGCTCCGGATTGACTTTAAGGGCGGTTATACTATCGTCTTCCGTGCTTATGACGAGGGTGTAGCTTGGCGCTTTGCCACAACTTTGGGCAAGAGCCTTATCGTCAGGGACGAGCCTGTCGACTATCAGTTTGCAGGCAATTATGAGGCATGGTTCCATCCCGCCATGTCTGAGTCAGACTACCGTCGGCAGCATGTCTCCGATGCAGCGCTGAAACCAAACTATACCAGCATGCCCGTTTTGGTGAAAGCCGACGACGGCATTGACATGCTGCTGCACGAGTCTGACGTGTCAAACTATCCTTGCATGTCGCTTGTGTCTTCGGTTGACAAGCCGAACACGCTCACGGCCGTGCATCCTTTCTATCCTAAGGTGACAGAACCCGGCGGATACAAGAATTTTGACATGGTGGTCAAGCAACGTGAGGACTATATCGCCCGCACGTCGGGAACGCGCAGCTTTCCCTGGCGCATCATCGCCTTCAGCCACAGCGACAAGGACATTCTCAGCAACCAGCTCGTGTGGCTGCTTGGCGCCGGCTGCAAGTTGCAGGACACCAGTTGGATCAAGCCCGGCAAGGTAGCATGGGACTGGTGGCATGGACTAAATCTTTCGGGAGTGAACTTCCATACAGGTTTCAACACAGACACCTATAAATACTACATCGATTTCGCAGCCAAGCACGGTATCGAATATGTCAACCTTGACGAGGGATGGAGCGACCCCTTCGATCTGACTAAGATAACGTCTACTATCGACATGCCCGAGTTGGCTCGCTATGCCCGTAATCACGGTGTAGGTCTTATCCTGTGGTGCGTATGGCACACCCTCGACAAGCAGATGGACGAGGCCATGGCACAGTTTGAGAAATGGGGCATTGCAGGTTTGAAGGTCGACTTCCTTGACCGTGACGACCAGCAATTGGTCGATTTTGAGGAGCGCACGCTTCAGGCCGCGGCCCGCCACCACCTGTTGGTCAACTTTCATGGCGCCTACCACCCCAACGGTCTTGAGCGTGCTTATCCCAACAATATCAACGTAGAGGGCGTGAAAGGTCTTGAGTGGGACAAAATCAACGAAGAAGGTGCGACGCCCGACAACGCCGTCACCATCCCCTTTATTCGTATGTTCGCCGGCCCCATGGACTACACGCCTGGAGCCATGGAGAACTACAACCGTGACGAATGGCGCATGATCAAGTTGCGCCCCATGAGCCAGGGCACGCGCTGCCAGCAGTTAGCCATGTATGTGGTGTATAATGGACCCCTGCAGATGCTGGCCGACTCTCCTACGGCCTACGACCGTGAGCCACAGTATATAAAGTTCCTCTCATCTATCCCTACGGTGTGGGATGAAACAAGGCCTATAGACGGGCATGTGGGCGAATACGTAAGTGTGGCCCGCCGTAAGGGTGGAACGTGGTTTGTCGGAGGAATGACCAATTGGACACCTCGTACGCAGACGCTACGTCTAAGTTTCCTGAAGCCAGGCGTGACTTATGTGGCCGACATTGTGAGCGACGGCCTGAACGCCGCCCGTGTGGGCAGCGACTATGTCATGTCGACAAAAGAGGTTAAGTTAGGCGACAGCCTTACCTTCAGCATGGCGCCGGGCGGAGGCTATGCCGTCAGGCTTACGCCGAAAAGCGACCGCCACGACATCGTTGTCTTCGGTGATTCGCGTGTGCAGATGGGCGGAGACTGGGGCAAGCTCTTAGGTCGTGAGCACGTAGTCAATGCTGGTATCGGCGGTTTTACCACCTCTCACTTCATCTGGCTCGTAAAGCCTTATGTCATTGAGAGACACCCACGTGTGTGTTTGCTTGAAGGCGGCAGCAATGACATTGGCGCCGGCATCCCGCTTGAGCGCATCAAACGTAACTACCGATCGTTGGTGGATACACTGCTAACCCACGGCATAAACGTCATCATGCACGCCGTGACATACCCTACAGAGAAAGACCCCACCGTGCAGCAGTTCAAGGTAGAGATGACCGACAGCCTTGATGCCTTCATCCATCAGCTGGCACGCGAGAAAGGACTGCCCTGCGTCGACCTGAACCCCTTGCTCACCGAGAACAAGCGCCTGAAGGCCGACTATGCCCGCGACAACGTACACTTCACACCGGCCGGCTATACCATCTGGGCCCGAGAGGTAAACCGAATATTGAAAGAGAAAAACTGGTAAACCATGAACATCAAGAAACACATCATACTGTTGGCGTTGGCAGTCTTTTCAGTTGTTCCCGCTGCTGCGCAGGACCAGGCCGAAAGCTGGGAGCAGCTGGACCGTCGGCCTATGCCACAGTGGTGGAAGGATGCCAAGTTCGGCATTTTCATCCATTGGGGACTCTACTCCGTTCCAGCATATGCTCCCGTGAAAGAGGTGCAGGGCGTGTACGAGAAGTATGCTGAGCACTATTATGCTCGCTTGCTGAGCGGAAACAAGCTCTTCACCGACTTCCATAACCGCACCTACGGGCCACGTGTGAGATATGCCGACTTTGCCTCGCAGTTCAAGGCCGAGCATTTTGATCCTGCCAAGTGGAGCAGGCTCTTTGAGGAAGGCGGTGCACGATATGTCGTACTTACGTCGAAGCACCACGACGGCTTCTGCCTGTGGCCCAGCACGCAGTCGCCCCAATGGAACAGTGTTGTCATGGGACCGCATGTTGACATCATCGACTCGCTGTCGAAGGCCATCACCCGTCAAGGCCTTCACTTCGGTCTTTACTATTCTCTCTTGGAATGGGCACAGCCGCTATATTCCAAAGCCACCATCGGCCGGTGGGTCGACGACCACATGATTCCACAGATGAAGGAACTGGTAACAAAGTATAAGCCCGAAGTAATTTATGCTGACGGCGAATGGGACTACGACGCCGAGACGCTGAAAAGCCGTCAGTTTCTCACGTGGCTCTATAACCAATCGCCCGTGAAGAACACCGTTGTTGTCAATGACCGTTGGGGTATAGGCACACGAAGTCATCACGGCGACTATTACACGACCGAGTACAATCTCGTGAACAATACCGAGGGTATCGGTGACAAGGCTTACCATCCATGGGAAGAGAGCCGCGGCATGGGAACCTCCTACGGATACAACCGCTTTGAGGATGTAGACGACTACCAGTCATCGAAAGAGCTTTTACATCTGTTGGTGCGCACCGTGGCCAACGGTGGCAATCTGTTGCTCGACATTGGTCCTGATGCCAATGGCCTCATTCCTGTCATCATGCAGGAGCGCCTGCTCGACATGGGCCGGTGGCTTCATCTTAACGGAGAGGCTATCTATGCCTCAGAACCTTGGCGCGGCAAGGTTGAGGGCAATCCACAAATGTACTGTACGCAGCGTGACGGCAACCTCTACATCATCTGTATGCAGTGGCCTCGTAATCCCATCAAAGTAACGGGTCTCACGCATGCCTCCGGTGCCAGGCTGTTGGGCAGCAACGCCAAAGTGACAACTGTGATGAAGGGGGACAAGCTTATCATCACCGTGCCACCGCTCACCATCGACCAACTGCCTTCACAGTTGGCGTGGGTTATCAAGATAAAATTATGATTTGTTTCACAATGAAAAGAACCCTGTTATTTTTAGGCTGCATCCTGCTTTGGTTGTCGGCTGCAGTGGCAGGACATCCTGTGAAGATTCTGGCCATTGGCAACAGTTTTTCTGAAGATGCCATTGAACACAACCTGCACGAGCTGGCCGCTGACGCCGGCATAGCCACTGTCATCGGCAACATGTACATCCCCGGTTGTCCACTGGAGTTGCATGCGGAAAACGCCGCTGCGGATGCCCGTGCCTACCGCTACCGCAAGATCGGCACCGACGGCCGCATGTCGCAGACCGACAGCATGCAGCTCAGCCGCGCATTGGCTGATGAGGACTGGGACTACGTAAGCCTGCAGCAGGCCAGCCATTTCTCTGGTTGCTACGACACCTACCAGCCTTACTTGCACCGTCTCGTGGAATATATCCGCGCACGGGTGCCTGCCAAGACGAAGATTATCTTTCACCAGACGTGGGCTTACGCGCAGAATTCCACACGCGCTGGTTATGAGTTTTACGGTAAAGACCAGAAGAAGATGTTCCGCGCTATCGTGGGCGCAACCCGTCAGGCTGTCAGAGACGAGGGCATCAGCATTGTTGTGCCTTGTGGTACGGCCATACAGAACGCACGCACATCGTCGTACGGTGACACGATGAACCGTGACGGTTTCCACCTCAACTTGCTCTATGGCCGATATACGGCGGCGTGTACCTGGTTTGCCAAGCTCTTCAGGCGTAGGGTTTCAGGCAACGGCTACGCTCCCAAGGGCATGACACCTCAGCAAGTCAAAGTTTCACAGGCGGCGGCCGACGCGGCCGTGAAGCATCCGTGGATAATAACAAAAATCAATTTCTAAAGTCATACACACATGAAAAGTCTCTTCAAGCTTATCCTCTGTATGCCCGTATTATGGGGGCAGGCACTGAGTGCCTCGCCACAAGGTGCCGTGACACCTGATAGTCTGAGTGCTTACATCCGCCATTCCTGGAATGCCACGGTACGTTTCCGTCCCACTGACTCGATCGACCATATCGGGTTGCCACACCCCTATACCGTTCCATGCAAGGCCGGACACTTTCAGGAAATGTATTATTGGGACACTTATTTCACCAATGTAGGACTCGTGATTGACGGACGGCAGGAACTGGCCATTGGTAACACGGAAAACCTGGCAACCATGGTGACCCGATTTGGGAAGATTCTCAATGGCAGTCGGCTCATGTACAAAGACCATTCACAGCCTCCTTACCTCTGCATGATGGTGGACGACATTTTCAGGCACACGGGCGATAAAGTCTGGCTGGCAAGGATGTATCCCATTCTGAAGCGGGAATATCAGTTTTGGATGACGCGCCGTCTGACATCCTGCGGCCTAAACCACTATGCCACCGACTTCATACCAGACCATCCCGATCGGAGCATGGCGGAATATGCGCTTTCCCGTACGAGGCGAACAGTGAATCTGGATACCATGACGACTGCGCAAATCAACAAACTGGCCTTCGACGCGCGCGCCGAATGTGAATCAGGATGGGACTTCACACCGCGCTTCGAAAACCGCTGTGCTGACTTCTGTCCTGTGGATCTCAATGCCAACCTCTATTTCTACGAGACGCATCTGGCACAATACGCCCGCCTTACGGGCCATACAGCTGACATCAAAACGTGGCAGGCCGCCGCACGCAAGCGCCGACAGCTTATCATGCGCTATCTCTATAATGCACACGACGGACTGTTCTACGATTACGACTATGTAAACCGGTGTCAGTCTGCCGTTAAGTCGTGTGCCGTGTTCAGCCTGCTTCTGACACAGGCCATCAGCCCTGCTGTAGGAAAGAAAATGGTTCGTGCCATTCTGCCTGTTCTCGAGTGTGCTGGTGGACTGGCCGCTACGGAACCCTTGCGCACAGCATGCACTTATCAGTGGGCCTACCCCAACGGTTGGGCACCGCTGCAATATGTGGCCATACGAGGGATGGACCTCTATGGTATGAAGTCTGACGCTCAACGTCTGGCACGCAAATATGTTGATACTATGACACATATTTTTGCACAAACTGAAAACCTCTGGGAGAAAATTAACGTTGTAGAGACTAACACCCATGTAAACAGCGAAGGAAACTATACCATGCCGCCCATGATGGGCTGGACCGCAGGTGTATTTGAATATGCTCTAAATTATCTTGAACAAGTAAGAAAGCAATAAGGTCTATGGAAAAAAAACGAATGCGGAAAATAGTCATAACTTCAGCCATATTGGTACACACAATGGCTGGTGGGGCAGCGACAGTTACCCCTGCATGGCTCAGTAAAGCCCTTTTCTACCAGATTTATCCCTCGTCATACATGGACTCCGACGGCAACGGCATTGGCGACCTGCCGGGCATCACGTCAAGGCTCGACTACATCAAGTCGCTTGGTGTCAACGCCCTGTGGATAAACCCCATGTTCGAGTCGGGATGGTTTGATGGCGGCTACGATGTTATCGACTTTTATAAGGTAGACCCCCGCTTCGGCACCAACACCGATATGGTGACACTGATCCGTGAGGCTCACAAACGAGGCATTAAAGTATGCCTCGACCTCGTGGCAGGTCATACAAGCGTGAAATGTGAATGGTTCCGTCAGGCTGCTAACGGTGACCGAAACGGGAGATACGCCGACTACTATATCTGGCCCGACAGCATTTCTGACAAGGACAAGCGCGACATCGCCCTGCGCATGAAAGATCCTAATCCTGAGAGTAGCACGCGGGGGCGCTACGTCGAAGCCGACGCCCCACGAGGAAAATATTACGAGAAGAACTTCTTTGCCTGCCAGCCGGCGCTGAACTATGGATTCGCTCATCCTGACCCCGTCCATTCCTGGGAACAGAAGCCCGATGCCCCTGGCCCGCAGGCTGTTCGGCGGGAGATGAAGAACATTATGGCCTTTTGGTTTGACAAGGGGGTCGACGGGTTCCGCATCGACATGGCTCACTCGCTCATCAAGAACGACCCGGGTAAAGTGGCACTGAAGGAATTATGGCAGGACATGCGTCAGTGGAAAGACAAAAACTACCCCCAGTGTGTATTCATTTCAGAGTGGTCACAACCCGATGTAGCCATACCCGCAGGCTTCAATGTCGACTTCATGATGCACTTTGGTACGCCCGGCTATCCGTCGCTCTTCTTTGCGCCGGGTACGCCTTACGGTGTACGACATAAGTTCCCATACTGCTACTTTGACCGGTCGGGGAAGGGGCAGATAAGAGAGTTTATCGACAATTTCACTGCCATGCGCGACAAGACACTGTCTTTAGGCTACATCGCCCTACCCACGGCCAACCACGATTTTCAGCGTCCCAATATAGGCGCCCGCAACACCATTGATCAGCTAAAAGTGGTCATGACCTTCTTCCTTACTATGCCCGGCATCCCGTTTATCTATTACGGCGATGAGATAGGCATGAAATACCAGATGAATCTGCCCAGCAAGGAGGGCAGCAATGATCGTGCTGGAACGCGTACGCCCATGCAGTGGACTGCCAGTGCCACGGCGGGTTTCTCCACCTGTGCACCTGACAAACTTTATTTACCCATAGATACCGAAAAGGGCAAGCTAACGGTGGAAGCACAAGACAAAGACCCTCACTCGCTGCTGAACTATGTGCGCTTACTGACCGGTCTGCGTCAGAAGAGCAGAGCCTTAGGTAACGACGGACAGTGGCGCCTGTTGAGCGATGAGGACAAGCCTTACCCCATGGTATATGAGCGTTGGCAGGATGACGAACGCTATATCGTGGCACTGAATCCCTCCCATGATGCCGTGGAAGCCACATGGGACGACGATGACACACCGGCCACTGTCGTGTCCGTGTTGGGCAAGGCGCATCTCACATCTGCTCACGGCCGCAGCCACCTCCGCCTGTCCGGTTTCTCCGCCGTCATCTATAAATGTGTTTCCTGTCACAAGAAGAAAGAATGAAAAGCAAGACCATCGGTTAGAGAGCATGACTTAAAGGCAATGAAAAGAGCCATATCGATCCTGTACCCAAATGTCGATATGGCTCTATTATGTTTAATGTTATCCTGTATTTTCTTCAGAAACAGAGCACGGATGTATAACGCATGGAAAGTAATCTTCCTGACAGATTTACCTAATCACTATACGTTTTCCGTTAACAATATAAAGGCCTTGCGGGAGACGGGATCCTTCAGCCTTGTCAGCCACCTTCACGCCTGAGAGCGTATACACACCTTTGTAGGCACTGCTGGACACTTCTGCATTCCGAATGGATGTGGCGGTGGTCTTAAGTGCTACGGACAAAAGTGTATAAGCATTGCCATCCACGATCAGTCCGTTCTCTTTCAGAGCTTGGGCGGCATCTGCGTTCAGCGGAAAAGTGAAGGTTGTCTCACCCGTATCGTTGAATGACGTGAAAGTACTGCTATTACCGATATCGGCGGGCAATTCCGGCCAATTACTACCCTGAGACCTCAACACACATCTCGCATCATTCCCAGTCTTTTTCCCTGTAATGACTAACTGGCAACCTGCAGCCACATTAGCAAATTGGCTGGTGGGAAGCATACCTACTGTCCAACCTGAACCCGAGACTACCTTCTGACCTTCCCATAAAATATCGTCATGAGGAGCATCAAGGCTAATAGAGGTTACAGTATAACCAGAGCCGTTTAGTGCGAGTCCTTTTTCTTTAAGCTTGGCCAGTAGTGAAGCATCAATGTATACAGTTGAACCATTGTCACCTTGGGCAATACGGATGAAACCGATCTCTTGAAAAGACTCTGGTACGCACAGTCGCACGCCTTGCCATTGCGTTTGGTCATCAGCATTATAGGCAAATTTTATATTCATAAGGTCTCCTTCCTTTGTCGTTGAAAATTTGCTGGCATCAATTGCTACAGGGGTACTGCCTTCTGGCAGTAACTTGCCATTGACATAAGAGACGTTGCCCTCCCAAATGACAGTGGCGTTGACATTCGCCATGACGGCGAATAACAATACTAAACAAGTAAAAATCTTTTTCATCATGTGTTTTGTTTTTAATTTTAGGTGGATATTACGGTGACGCGTCTTTACCGTTTTTATAAAAGACAAAGTGAAGTTTGAAATATGGTCAGCCCATCCATATAGTTAACTTATTTTTATACTTTGTATAAAACCAGTAACTCCCAATTTCCTGCTGAAAGGCAGCCAACCGATTATTTTTGTTCTTGCTCGGCGAATGTGCAAAGTTATTCCTAAGGAATTGCAAGAAGCATTATCTCAAGATCAACCGCTGATTATTTCTATAAGTAATGCAACACGTCAGTCAAAGAACACCGCAATGATAATGAATAGGTTGATTTGCGAAATGAACGACAAGGATATTGCGCTTGTTGGAATAACCGAACAAAGCAGCCTCCATACGCTTCAAAGAGACAGTAACAATAAACAAAAACTAATATGAATATCCGCAATCATCCAAATCAGTAGATTCTATGCTTGAAACTCGTC
>DAWDCC010000042.1:0-27827 GCA_052355365.1 Prevotella sp.
GATAATTAGCTTTAGATTAGACATTATCGCTACAAATTAATCAAAAATTCAGATTTATATTGTTGTTTCACAAAAAGCGTCACAGTTTTCACTCTTTGCACAATTCATTTGTTTGCTAATATAATAATGTGTAACTTTGCGCCTATGAAGGTAGATTTTCAATATTCCACTGACTTTTTGGCGATGAATGCGCCAGAGTTGAGCAACGCCTGTATGCACTTGCTTTGCACAGCCGGTGAGGGCAGCTTTGTGTTTAATGAGCGCTGTTATCATATCGTGAAGAACGATCTGGTGGTGATACCCCGTCCTAACCGTGTCAGCAACCTCGCAGCTCATGCCGGCATGCAAGTGGAGTGGTTTGCCGCTGACTATAAGTTTCTGCAAAACCAGCTACCATCAAACAACTATAGCATCGGTGGAAGTATCTCATTGAATCAGGACCCGGTCATCAAGCTCACCGATGAACAAGCCCGCTATCTGCTTGCTGACTTCCACAGGCTCCGTGATCGCATGGACGACCGCCATCTGCTCTTCTATCGCGAACAGATGGGAAGCCTCTGCCTGACTATGATGTATGACATCTTCGAGGCACATGCCCAGCATAGTGCCACCGATACCTCCAGCGACCGCACCGCCTATATCGTGAAGCAGCTCATGACACTGCTCGCTACCGGCATCAGCCGCACGGAGCGTGACGTAAGCTATTACGCCAGGCGTATGAACGTGTCGCCCAAGTATCTCTCCGCCACCGTCAAACGTGTAACAGGCCACAGCGTCACCTCGTACATCGACCGCCACACAGTGCCCATACTGAAAGACTATCTGAACGACGAGCGTCTGTCACTCACTCAGATAGCCGAATACATGAATTTCTCCTCCCTCTCGTATTTCAGCCGCTACTGTACCAAGCATCTTGGACTGTCACCCAGCGAGTATCGGCAGAGTCTTCAGCCCAAATAAAACGCGATGCTATTCTCATATAATGCATAATTATTAAAGGTCTCTTATAGGCACAAGCAACATGCGAATGACCATACAAAAAAGCGCCGGAGAATGCAAATACTCAGCATTCTCCGGCGCTTTTCATTGAATCGGAATCATTACCCGAAGTTGTCGTACATGATATTCTCTGGCTCCACGCCGAGAGAATCAAGGTAGTCGGTCACGGTCTTGATCAGCATTGGAGGACCGCAGAGGTAGTACTCGCAGTCTTCCGGTGCATCATGATCCTTGAGATAGGTGTCGCGGATGCAGTTCACCGCAAAGCCGGCATAGTACTTCACGCCGGCAGCGTCGGCCTTAGGATCAGGACGGTCGAGAGAGAGATGGAAGTGGAAGTTGGGGAATTCCTTCTCCAGTTCCCAAAAGTCCTCCAAGAAGAAAGCCTCTGTCAGCGAACGGGCACCATAGAAGAAATGCATCTCACGATCTGTGCAGTGCAGCGTCTTGGTCATATGCATGATCTGAGAGCGCAGAGGAGCCATACCGGCACCACCACCAATCCAAATCATCTCCTTGCCAGTGTCAAAGCGAGGATGGAAGTCACCATAAGGACCACTCATCATCACCTTGTCACCAGGCTTGAGACTGAAGATGTAAGACGAGCCGATACCTGTCGGCACATTCTGGAAGCCCACCTGCGGTCTTGGTAAGAACGGCGTGGAAGCGATACGCACGGTCAGCGTGATGATATCGCCCTCAGCCGGATAGTTGGCCATGGAATAAGCTCTCACGGTAGGCTCTGGGTTATGAGCTTTCAGCGAGAAGATATTGAACTTTTTCCAAGCTCCAATATATTCTTCACCAATCATGCTCTTGTCGAAGTCCTTATCATAGTCGATGCAGTCGTAAGCCGGAATCTTGATCTGAGCATAGGAACCCGGGATGAAGTCCATATGTTCACCCGGCGGCAATGCCACCTTGAACTCCTTGATGAAGCTTGACACGTTTTTGTTTGAGATGACGGTGCACTCCCACTCTTTCACACCAAGGATAGACTCCGGAATCTTAATGTCGAAATCGCCCTTGACCTTCGTCTGGCATCCCAGACGCCAATGCTCCTTGATCTGCTTACGCGTGAAGTGCGGGCGCTCTGAATCGAGGATCTCACCGCCACCGCTGAGCACCTGTACCTTGCACTGTCCGCAACTGGCTTTTCCACCGCAGGCAGAGGGCAGGAAGATGCCATTGGCATTGAGCGTAGACATCAGGCTATCTCCCTGAGGCACCGTGAGTTTCTTGTCGCCATTGATTGTGATGGCCACGTTACCGCTGGGCGAGAGATATTTCTTCGCGATGAGCAGGATGATGACCAAAAGGAGAATCGCAGCAAGGAAGACTGCGATACTTACTGATATAAACTGTCCCATAATCTATGTTTTCTTCTCCTTAAAATTTAATACCCGAGAAGCACATCATGGCCATGGCCATGAGGCCCACAGTGATGAAGGTGATACCCATTCCCTGCAATGGCTTTGGCACATCGCTATACTCCATCTTCTCGCGAATGGCACCCATGGACACGATGGACAACGTCCAACCCAGTCCGCTACCGAGTGCATAACCGATGCTGTCCCACACGGAGCCAATGTACTGAGCGCTCGACGGATCCATGTTGATGCGCTGCTGCATGAACAGCGAAGCACCCATGATACAGCAGTTCACGGCAATCAGAGGCAGGAAGATGCCTAATGCCGAATAGAGTGAAGGGCTATACTTCTCCACAGCCATCTCCACCAACTGCGTGATACCGGCAATAATAGCAATGAACAAGATGAAACTCAGATAGCTCAGGTCAACGCCCTTGACGAGGCAGTCCGGACCCAGGACATGCACCTGAAGCAGATAGTCAACGGGCACGGTGACCAATAACACGAAGGTCACGGCCATACCCAATCCAAATGATGTCTTCACATTCTTCGACACAGCCAGGAAAGAGCACATGCCGAGGAAGAAGGCGAATATCATGTTGTCGACAAAGATCGACCTGAAAAATAATCCAAAGAAATGTTCCATAATAGAAATATCGCTTTAATAATGATCAATACCGACTAACCTTACTTCTTGTCCTCTTTATAGAAATAGGCGCGGTGAACCCAGATGACACATCCCAAGAGGATAAGAGCCATGGCCGGCATGGTCATCATGCCGTTGTTGACATAGCCCGCGTCGTAGAAGCTCTGCGGGATGATCTTGAAACCAAGGAGTGAACCGCGGCCGAAGAACTCACGAAAAGCACCGACGATAACCAAAATCATCGCATAGCCGAGACCGTTGCCGATACCGTCGAGGAAGCTCGGCCAAGGCTTGTTCATCATGGCGAAAGCCTCCAGACGACCCATGAGGATACAGTTGGTGATGATCAATCCTACATACACCGAGAGCTGAACACTCACGTCGTAGGCCACAGCCTTCAGAATCTGACTGACGATAGTCACCAAGGCAGCGACGACAACTAACTGCACGATGATGCGGATACGCATTGGGATGGTCTTGCGGATGAGTGCAATGATCACATTGGAGAAAGCCGTAATCACTGTCACAGCCAATCCCATAACAATGGCCGGCTTGAGCTGAGATGTCACGGCCAGCGCAGAGCAAATACCGAGAATCTGAACGAGGATAGGATTGTTGATATTCAACGGGCCACCCAGCACCTCTTTATTTTGCTTACTGAATAAACTCATAATTCGTATTTATTATTTAGCATTCAGAAATTTAATATACTGTCCCAGACAATCGTGAAGCATATCCGTGACACCATTGGATGTCAGCGTTGCGCCAGTGACAGCATCCACAGAGTTGGGATCATTGCTGTCACGCTTCTTCAACACCGAGATGGCGATGGCATTGCGGTCAGCACCCTTGAAGAGTTTCTTGCCCTGAAACTGCTCTTGCCACTTCTGGTTGTCCTTGATCTCGGCACCCAGTCCGGCTGTCTCACTCTCATGGTTGAAGTAAGCACCATAAATTGTGGACTTGTCGTCATTCAAAGCAATATAGCCACTGATCGGTCCCCACAATCCCATGCCATAGACAGGAATCACATATTTAGTCTGTCCATTGACGGAGCAGACATACACAGCCAACTTACCAGCCTTGAAATCACCAGAGTTGAGCTTAAAGCCGGCAGAGGTACCACCTTTTGAGCCTTTGTCAACAACATTGCCGTTGGCATCAATAACCTCGTCGGCAGTGACCACCTCTTTATATTTAGCGGCAGCAGCCTGATCCTGCAAGCCACGGATGTTGAGAGAATAGAGTATCTGCTTCTGCTTGTCAAGTGCCACATTAGCTTCCTGTGCCGGGCGCAGTGCCTGAAAGACAAAGGCCAGCAAGAAGGCAACGATCACCACAAGAACGGCAGCATAGACAATCGTATAAGAATTGGAATTTGTTTTCATACCTTATTATATAATGTCATCTGCTTGATTAGTTAGAAGAACGTTTGGCACGCTTCGAGATGTTGGACTGAACGACACAGTAGTCAATCAGCGGTGCAAACATGTTGCCGAAGAAGATTGCGAGCATCATACCCTCAGGATAACCCGGGTTCAGCACGCGCACCACCACAGCCATGATACCGATGAGAAGCCCATAGATATACTTGCCGGTCTCGGTACGTGCTGAGGTAACAGGGTCGGTAGCCATGAACACGGCACCAAAGCAGAAGCCTCCCAACACGATGTGCTCATACCAAGGAATAGGTGTCTTGCCCGTCACGGCAAATATCAATGCCATAGCAATGCCGCCGACGAAGACACTCAGCATAGTCTTCCAACTGGCAATGCCTGTCCACAGCAGAATGACGGCACCAATGGCGATGGCGATCACCGAAGTCTCACCTACAGAGCCGGGGATGAAGCCGAGAATCATGTCGGCCAGACTTGACTGTGGAGTAATACCCTGGGCAATCTGGCCCAACGGCGTAGCGGCCGTGAAACCATCGGGCAACTGATAGCCGAGGCCACAGATGGAATCAGTGCTTACCCACACTGAATCACCCGTCATCTTGTTAGGATAAGAGAAGAACAGGAACATGCGGGCTGCGATAGCCACATTGAAGATGTTCATACCCGTGCCACCAAAGATCTCCTTGGCGAAGATGACAGCAAAGGCAACGGCAATGGCCAACATCCACAAAGGTGTAGTCACGGGGATGATCAGCGGAATGATGATACCGGAAACCAAATAACCCTCCTGGATCTCCTCGCCTTTCCACTGAGCCCATGCGAACTCAATGCCCAGACCGACGATGTAGCTCACCAGCAAATTAGGCAATACTGCCAAGAAGCCATAGAAGAAGAGCGACCAAAAACCAGTCTCGGCCAGTTTACCGGCTGCTGTGGCATTCTGATAGCCTACATTGTACATGCCGAAGAACAGCGCAGGGAGCAGAGCGATGACGACGATGCTCATGATACGCTTCGAGTCTAAGGCGTCGTGAATACTGGCACCGGAATTCGACGTAGTATTGGGAACGAACAGAAAACTCTCAAAGCCTTCATAGATGCTGTTGAAGGCATGAAGTTTCCCGCCTTCTTGGAAATTAGGTCGAATGCGGTCAAAGTATTTTTTTAAACCATTCATAGTTTTATATTATTGTTTCTGTGCTAATTTACATTAAGCATTCTCCTTGCGCAGGAGATCAAGTCCCTGACGCACAATCTTTTGTAAAGGCAGCTTTGAGGAGTCCACGAACTCAGCCAAAGCGAAGTCCTCGGGCGACACCTCGTAGATACCCAACTGCTCCTGGCGGTCGATATCACCAGCTATGAGTGCCTTGATGAGGTACTCGCCGTAGATATCCATCGGCAATACCCTGTCATATTCGCCACTCATAATCATATGGCGCTCTCCACCTTTTACTCTTGCATCAAGATCATACTCGTGACGCTTGCCCTGAAGCCAAGAGAAATAGCTATGAGAAACTGAGAAGTCTTTGGTGCGAAGAGCGATCCAACCCAGCATCTCGTCGCGGTCATCACCTTCAGGAATAACCGTCACCTCTGACGTATGAGCACCCAGATAATCATCCAAGCCCCCCTTCTCACCCGTCAAGGGATTACCGTTGAGAATACGCACATGCTGATCTGTTGCTAAGCGGTCCTTCAGAATGTCAGCCATCTTCGTTCCCACCAGCACATTGGCGTATGACGGCTCCTTTACCTGACTACCAGCGATAGCGATGACACGGTGAAGATCCACCTTACCGGTCAATATCAGACGACCGATAAAGATGACGGCTGACGGATCAACGGTCCAAACCACCTCACCGCAGTTGACAGGATTGAGATGATTGACTTGCACACCCACATTACCGGCAGGGCAAGGACCATCGAACACGGTAATCTCTACATCCTTAGCCTGCGTGAGTGCTGCAGATTGCTGTGCGGCACCGATACCTAAAGATACGGGTGCCATCTTCGACAACGCAGTAAGACCAGCCTGAAAAGCAGCTTCATTGCCTTTAAGTTCTACTTCAAAGTCAGCAGCCAACGGCATGTCACGCAAGGCGGAAACAAAGATAGCCTTAGGAGACGAAGCGGGGGAAGCCACAACAGCGTAAGGCAATTGATTGATATAAGCAAACAGCCCGGATTCCAACAGCAATGATTTCATTGCATTTCCGTCCAACGACGCGACATCGTGTTTGCCATAATCATGGAAGCTCTGCTCCTGATCAACCTTTACTTTCACATAGAGCACTTTACGCCGTTCACCACGAAGCACTTGCTCTACAGTGCCACTCACTGGAGAAGCACACCGCACCTCCTGAGATAACTTGTCCACAAACAAGGGATCTCCGGCAAGAACATGATCTCCCTCCTTGACAACTACTTTTGGCTTTAAACCTACGAAACTACTTGGCACAAGGGCAAACTCCCCAGACGAAATCACTTCCACACGTTTGTCCGTCGAAGCCTTTCCCTTTAAATGGATGTCTAAGCCTTTTCGTATCTTAACTACATTTGTCATAGAAAAAATAATAAGTAATACTTCTTATGATATGATGCTGAAATGTCTCATTGTGTCCTAAAACGCACGACTGCGGTTTTCCCTTTTCACGGTGAAGCAATCTTTGACGTTGCAAATATACTGAAAATTTAGATTAAAAATGATAAAGATGGCTATTTTATTTCATTTTCGAGTTTAATTTTATATTTTTGCATATAAAATGAAATGGCTTAGGCACACTATCAATACTGTGGTATGGGTTTTATTGACATTTTACGTCACCCTTACCATCTCTGTGAACATACCTGCTGTACAAAAATATTTCGGACGCGAAGTATCCTCCGCATTGTCTGAAAAATTTGGCACGAAGGTATGTGTAGGACGTATTGACGTTGGTCTGTTCAATCGTATCATCATCGACGATGTGACAATGCTCGACCATCAGCGCCACCCTTTGCTGCGTGCCGGTCGTATCTCAGCCAAGCTTGATTTGCTCCGACTGCCTTACAACGAGATCTGTATCACCTCCGCCCAGCTCTTCGGTGCTGACATCCACATCAACCGTGCCTCGGCGAGTGCCCGCCCCAATTATCAGTTCGTTGTGGATTCATTGGCTTCCAAAGACACTACAGGTCACTCCAAACTCAACTTGCAGATTCACAGTCTGGTCATCCGACGCGGTGCTCTCAGCTATGACCAGTTTGATATGCTGAGGATGCACACCTTAGACATCCATCATCTCAATATTAAGAATATCAGTACACATATCTTGCTGTCAGACCTGACAAAAGACGCTGGCAGCATTAACATCAAGAAACTCTGCCTCACAGAGCAATGCGGTCTATATATACAGAAGCTCACCGCCAAAGTCACTCTGTCGAGCCACAGACTTGCTTTGGACCATCTCTTCCTTCGCACACCCACCTCGAAAATCGATTTGAGAGAGATCATAGCTGACTTTCAGCGTAAGGACGACAAGATAGACTGGAACTCAATGTCTTACGTCGGCAGCATTAAACCTTCAGTTATCAGTACGTACGACATCAGTTGCCTCACTGACAAAATCAAAAGATCGCAAGACAACATTCAGATCAGCACACGATTTCACGGCACAAAATATCATGTCACTATCGAAAACATCCATTTTGATGTCTTTCACGGTGCAGCCCGGAAATCGTCCATCCTCCATTTTAGTGGCGACATTCATTCAACACTCGACAGCCACCAACCCAATTGGAGCATCATCTGCCACAGCCTCTATATCAACCAAGAGGGTAAAAACATATTCAACGTTGATCTCCCGGCAGTTGCCGACCGTCTTGACCATCTTGCTTTCACAGGCAGTGGACGTGGAAAAGGCACGGGACAAATCCAAGTCAGTGGTTCCCTGCTCTCAGACGCAGGAAACGCTAAGGTGAATTTCAAAATAGATCACCAGGCGCTTGCCGGTTATCTTGAGACACAACGCTTCAATCTCCAACAGATCACTGCTAACAAAGATTTGGGTGAATTGGCTGCCAACATCAAAGTGGCAGGAAATCTTCGTCAGAAGATGTTCCTCGCGGATGGGCGCATTGACAGAATCGACTTCAAAGGCTATCCCTATCAGCATATTAATATCAATGGCGCTTTCAGAAATGAGACATTCTCAGGCCATTGCTCCATCAACGACCCCAACATCGTTGCTACTATAGAGAGCAAGGACGGAATATCGCTGTCACGGCATCATTACGTTCTTGATGCGGAGATTTCCCACTTACGCCCTTCTGCCGTCAATCTACTCAAAGGCAAACTTGGCGACACCAACTATGCGGTCAACTTATCGGCCAATCTCTCTGGCTCAAGCCTCAACAGCCTCAACGGTCTTCTCAAGGTCACTAATTTCCGGGCCCAGAGAGGTGATGAAAGATACGAGTTGCAATCCTTGCAGATCAAAGCAGGAAAGAGCAATCATGATCATTTCGTCACGATGCTCAGTGATTTCGGGCATATCGAGGTGACAGGACAGTTTGATTACGCTACGCTATTGCAAAGCATCCAAAATGTCTTTATTCATCAACTTCCCAGCATTCAGACACTTACATCTTTCAGATATCGTCCTTCCCACTCCAACAACTTCGCTCTGACAGCCACCATTCTACGTGACGACTGGCTGCGCTTCTTCACGGGTGTGGATCTGAATCTTCTGCAGCCTCTCTCCCTCACTTGCAGTTTGGACAGCAAGACCGAGGGCATCGACTGCCATGTCGTTGCACCGGATCTTTCCTACAATGGAGGACACTATCAGAATGTCAACATCATTGCCACATCACCCAACAACCAACTCAACTGTCGGGGATCGCTCACCAAGACAAATGACAATAGGCCTGGCACTGATTATCAGATCCAAGCTACCGCAGTCGGCAACACCTTGCGCACAAGCCTGTCCATGGACAATCATGCCAAGAAGCAACGTTTGAGAGGACAACTCAATGCCGACATGGCATTCCTCACCAATGAGAAAAACCAAGTGGTTGCGTCTATTGATGTTAAGAAATCCCATCTGTTCGTTGGCGATTCTGTGTATACCATCCATGCCGACCAGCTCACTTACAGCAAGAAGCACCTCACCATCAACAATCTCAATATTGCCAGCAACTCACAGTCCATCCGAATCAACGGCCAGGCATCACCCAATCGTGATGACTCCATCATTGTGGATCTCAACAATGTCAATGTTGAGTACATTCTCGACCTTGTCAACTTCCATTCCGTAGACTTCTCCGGCAATGTCAACGGTAAGGCTTATCTATCCTCACTCTTCGGCACGCCGAAAGCCAAAGGAAACATTGTAGTCTCTGACTTCCAGTTTGAAGAAGGCAATATGGGAACGCTCAATGCCAATGTCAGATGGAACAACGAGAAAAAACAGATCGACATTGATGCGATCGCCTTGGACACGATGCATACTGATAGGGGCTTTCAAGACCGACGGACTGTCATCAATGGATATGTCTCACCCAGGCGCAACGATATCAACCTCACCTTTAACGCCGAGAACACCAGAGGCGAGTTCCTCAAAGGCTTTTGTTCCAATTTCATGAGCGACATAGACCTTTCCGTAAATGGCAAGCTCAATCTTTGGGGAGACTTGAATAAACTCAACCTCACGGGTGGTGCCAAGGTATCGGGAGCCACCACAATCACACCTATTAATACAAGATATTACCTATCTGACGACTCTGTCCGCTTCCTGGTAAATGAGATTCGGTTTGCAGGTGATACTATCCATGACCGACTCGGCAACCGTGGACTTCTCTCCGGATCCCTTTACCATACCCATCTCTCACACCTGAGCTACGACCTCCATGTCAAAGCCAACAACCTGCTTGGTTATGATCTCGGTCCGGACGATGGCAATACGGTCTATGGAACTATTTCCGGAACAGGCTCCGTCGACATCAACGGTAAGCCTGGGGAAGTAAATATCAAAGTAGACGCTACTCCTTCCCATAGGTCCGTGATGTGTTACGACATTACCAGTCCGGAAGCGATTGGCACACAAGAGTTTATCCAATGGGTATCCAGAGACTCTCTCAAAGCCCAACTGGTCAATGCTCTGCCTCCCTCTGACAACGACGCAAAACCGGAAGATGTGCCTACCGACATACATATCAACTTCCTCATCCATGCCACACCCGACGCTACGCTGAAGATCATCATGGACAAGACAAGCGGAGACTATATCGACCTGAACGGTACAGGCATCATTCGCGCCACCTATTATAATAAAGGTGGTGTGAAACTCTATGGTAACTACGTTGTAGATCGTGGCATCTATAAACTGACCATCCAGAACATCATCAAGCGTGACTTCACCTTCAAGCAAGGCAGTACCATCACTTTTGGCGGTGATCCAAGCTATGCCAACCTCAACCTTGAAGCACAATATATGCTCAATTCCGTGAATCTTGCAGACCTGCAGTTGGGTCGTAGATTCTCTGGCAACAACATCCGTGTCAACTGTCTGATGAAAGTCACAGGGACACCGTCTAATCCCAAGGTCGACTTCGACATGGACATGCCGACTGTCAGTGCCGACGTGAAGCAGATGATCTACAGCATCATCAACAGCGAGGACGAGATGAAGCAGCAGGTGCTATATCTGCTTGCCGTAAGCCGATTCTATAATAAGACCGAAAACAACGCCCAGGATGTAGAAACCAAGGAGAGTAAGACGACACTCGCCATGCAGAGCATCCTCAGCGGACAGCTGAGCCAACAGATCAACAACGTGCTCGGCTCGGTCGTTAAGAACAAGAACTGGAACTTCGGCGCCAACATCTCTACAGGTACTGAGGGCTGGAACAACGCCGAGTACGAGGGTATTCTCAGCGGCAGTCTCCTCAACAACCGTCTTCTCTTCAACGGACAGTTCGGCTACCGCGACAATGCGACTACGGCTAATCAATCGTTTATCGGCGACTTTGACATCCGCTACCTTATTGTACCCAACGGCAATCTGAGTGTACGCATCTACAATCAGACCAATGATCGATACTTCACCCGCAATGCCCTGAACACACAAGGTGTTGGCTTTGTGATCAAGCACGATTTCGACAATTGGAAAGAGTTGTGGCATAGAAAAAAGCAAACATCACAAAGTAAGGAAACAGCGGGTACAAAAGACGTTAAGCAGACAAAGATGGAAAAGAAAAGATGAAATGACAAGAGATAAACACGAGCCAAACTGAGCAAACACTCATTTTTTTATATGAAAAGCGCTCTCAATTCCGTCTTTTTTCTTAACTTTGTATTCTGTAAAAAGATAAAAGCAAATATAAAAAGCAGAAAAATGAGAAAGATTTGTTTAGCGGCTCTGCTCATGTTCTCCATGATGACAAAAGCACAAAACATTGGTAAAGTTCAATTTGGCACTCTTCTATCTGAAGCTAAGACAGAAATCACTGCACAGTTGGGCACTCCATCAAAGGAAAGCGATGAGAAGCTCTGCTACACCAACAAGGTCTTCAATGGCTTTAAATGGAATGAGATCCTCTTTTTTTTTAAGGACGGAAAACTCAACGAAGCCCGTTTCTATATGACCGTTAAGAACAAAACCGCAGCAAAAGTACAGGCTAAGAGCGTTTACAATATGTTGGGTAAAGACAATGTGATGACTGAAGACTATGAGGACGACGGCACTCCTTTCTACGCCGGCGGCAAGTCTCCCGACGGTTTCGGCCATCTGTTCACCATCTTCGTTTCACCAAGATCAGGACATTGGACGACTCAGCTTCGTTACGGTCCCTTTGAATTGAAGCACTAATCGATTATCGACGTTTTCCACACATGATTCCATTCTTATCCAACAATCTCTTCCACCCCATCCGGCAACGCTACAGTCACTGTTTGATGTCGGTTTGTCTCTTTCTTGCGTATGGCGCACCTCTTCACGCACAAACCCTGACGGAGATATGGAAAGCTATGCCCGACAGTATTCTCCCATATCTCGACCACAACCAAAGAGTAGATATGCCCAGCTATACTTCCATGCATGTAGACGGCACCATTGACAACCAGTTAGGAGGGAAAAGCAGAATGGACACACTGACAACAGATTTCACAGAAGTTAAACTCAATGAGGCAACTGCTCTGCAACTGAAGTTGTTGCCAACAGAGCGCCGCGACACTGTTGTTTGCCTTTTGAAGACCTGGACAAGCGGTGACACAGGTGAGAGCCAGATATTGTTTTTCACTCCCCAGTGGCAGCCACTTCCTGTACAGCGCTTTCTTGGAGTATCTTCCCTACAGGAACTCGCTGACCGTCTGACCTCGCGTCCGGATCATCTCAGTACGGCAGAATACGGAAAGCTGAAGTCTATGATCGATCCAGTCATGGTCAAAGCATCTCTCAGTGCAGAAGACCATAACTTGACCCTTCAACTCTCTCTTCCGCTGCTCTCCAAAGAGGATAAGGACAAAGTTGCTGCTATCCTTGTGCCGCTTCGATTGAAGTGGAGCAATGGAAAGTACGTCGATCAATGAAAAAAGCCATAATACCCAAGACCAATCCTAAAAAGAAACGACTATGAACTTAAAAGTGCGTTTGGCATTCATGAACTTCCTACAGTTCGCTGTATGGGGTGCTTACCTAACCTGTATGGGCATTTATCTCACCAATGCCGGGATGTCCACTCATATCGGTGCGTTTTTTGCCATGCAAGGCATTGTCTCTATTTTTATGCCCGCACTCATGGGCATTGTAGCAGACCGTTGGATACCAGCCCAGCGTTTGCTTGGCCTCTGCCACCTGCTGGCCGGTGCCTTTATGATGGGTGCTGCGGCTTATGGCTATTATGCAGGCTCTAACGTGACCTTTGCCACTTTATTCACCCTCTATTCCGTCAGCGTGGCATTCTACATGCCCACTTTGGCACTCAGCAATTCCGTAGCTTACTGTGCACTCACCCAAGCCGGCATGGACACCGTGAGGGACTTCCCGCCCATCCGCGTCTTTGGTACGGTCGGTTTCATCTGTAGCATGTGGTTCGTCGATATCATGGGCTTCAAGGCCAATGAGTTACAGTTTGTCGTCAGCGGCGTGCTGAGCATTCTTCTCTTCCTCTATACGTTCACCCTGCCAGCCTGTCCTGTCAGCCATGACGACAAGCATAAGAGTCTGGTCGACGCTTTCGGTCTGCGTGCCTTCACGCTGTTCCGTCAAAAGAAGATGGCTATCTTCTTCATCTTCTCCATGCTACTGGGTGTCAGCCTGCAGATCACCAATGGCTTTGCAACCCCGTTTATTGAGAGCTTCGCCAAGATACCTGAGTTCGCCGACACCTTTGGTGTGAAGCACTCTGTCATTCTCTATTCGATCTCCCAAATCAGTGAGACGCTGTGCATTCTGATGATACCTTTCTTCATGAAGCATTTCGGCATCAAGAACGTCATGCTCATCGCTATGTTTGCATGGGTTCTCCGCTTTGGCCTTCTCGGTGCCGGTGATCCGGGCAGCAAGGTATGGATGTTTGTGGCCTCTATGATCATCTATGGCGTCGCCTTCGATTTCTTTAATATTTCCGGCTCGTTGTTTGTCGACAAGGCCACCGATCCTTGTCTGCGCTCTTCCGCACAGGGTCTCTTCATGCTGATGACCAACGGCTTAGGCGCCACAATCGGTTCACTGGCTGCACAGGAAGTTGTAGACCTCCATACCGTCGGCGGTGTCACGCAATGGCAGTCGTGCTGGTATATCTTTGCAAGTTATGCCCTCATCGTAGGCATTGCCTTCGCACTGGTTTTCCGCCCCAAGAAGGAAAAAGCTACAAAATAATCTTTATCAGGCAATGGCAAGTATACAGCTTAAATTCCAAACTGCTGCTGAAGTCAACGGCAAAGAACAAGATGGTCTATTGCTACTCTCGGACCAGGAGCAGCAACGCCAACTCGTGATCACGTGCAGCAGAAAGATCCTCAAAGAGATCACAGAGAGTAAGAGCAATGACATCAACAACAACGATGACATTGCCAAGATACTTTGGGAGATGATCCATTGGCAAACCACGCTGGAGCTGTCCATCCATATCAATACATTGGAGGATGGCGTGTACAAGGCATTGCTCATCAATGAAGAGAATCAGTTCAGTCTTCCCATCAAAGCCGATACCGCGATCCTGCTCTCTATTGTCAGTCACAACGAGATCCCTATCTACATGGATGCCGCGTTGTTTCACAGACAGAGTTCTGTCTATCAGCCCAATGCCAAAGGATTGCAACTGCCCCTCAACATCATCAGCGAACCAATGCTCCACGATCTTCTCGACAATGCCGTGAAGACCGAGCGCTACGAAATCGCCTCTGAACTGAGAGATGAATTGAAGAAAAGGGAGGAGGAAGAAGACAAGAAGCGCAGCCAAGAAAGCAAAGACGAAACAGAGGATGCCCAATAACAGCCCACAGCCATGAAGGAAGAAAGATATTTCTATGTGCCTGATGCCAACCATCAAAATGAGTTGCCGAAAGAAGAAGCGCAACACGCCCTAAGAGTGCTACGCATGCAAGTCGGCGATGAGATGTTTCTCATGGACGGCTGCGGCACCTTCTATCAAGCTGAGATTTCAGCCGCCAACACCAAGCATTGTCTCTACAACATCCGGAAAGCACAGTCTCAAGAGACAACGTGGTACGGCCGGATCCATCTCGCCATTGCCCCTACGAAGATGATGGACCGAATGGAATGGATGACCGAGAAATGCACAGAGATCGGCTTTGACGAGCTCTCGTTTCTGAGATGTCAGTTCTCTGAGCGCACGACGATCCGCACCGACCGCATCGAAAAGATTGTTGTCGGAGCCGTCAAGCAAAGTCGCAAGGCATGGAAGCCTGCGGTCAACGAATTGATAAAGTTCAGCGACTTCATCCATGCGCCACGGCAAGGACGGAAATTCATCGCCCATTGTTATGATGAAATCGACCGTGCCGACCTCTTCCAAGCCTTGCAACAGACACCAAAGGAGCAGGACATAACCATACTCATCGGTCCGGAAGGTGACTTCTCTATCGAAGAAGTGAAGGAAGCCATCAGCCAAGGTTATGAGTCCATCACGCTTGGCAGCAACCGACTGCGCACTGAAACCGCCGGACTGATGGCCGTCGCTATGGCTCAGCTGTCCAAACGGAGAGTCTAAAGTAACAGGAAAGTCTAAGGCGACAATTGACAAACACATTATATATAGGTATAAGGAAGAAATCTCAATAGATGATCAATAACGGGTAACACGACAATGAAAAGAATATCATTTGTACTTTCACTATTCATGGCACTGGCATTGTCCCTCTGCTCATGTTCCAACAACGACTATATCAACGCCATCCCAGGCAACAGCACGCTGCTGATCTCCATGAAGCCAGCCAAGCTCAGTGGTGTCGGCAGTCCCACCATGCTCAAGACAATGCTTCATGTGAGCAACCTCGACAATGCCGGCCTCGACCTCTCTGAGGATGTCTTCTTCTTTGAAGACGCCCAGGGTAATTTGGGACTGTGCGCCAAAGTCAAAGACGAAGACGATTTGGAGAAGACGGCCAAACGTCTGAAATGCGACGTTCACCATAAGCGCGACTTCAACTTTGCGGCCCTGCCCAACAACTGGATTCTCGGCTGGTCAAAGCGGGCCGCGTTGCTGATGGGTCCTGTCGTACCGGCTGCCCAAGCCGAGATGATGTCGCTCATGGCCAAATATCTTGGTGAAGACGAGGACGGCGGCATCAAGGCAACACCCCTCTACGACAAGATTGACTCCATCAACGCGCCGATGTCACTCGTCTGTCAGACCAGCGCCCTACCCGACCAGTTTGTCGCTCCGTTCACCCTGGGCGCTCCCCGAGATGCCAATCCCTCCGACGTCTACATCGCCGCAGAGATGAAAGTGACCAACGGACGGCTGCACATCAATGGCCAGACCTTCTCGTTCAAGCGCAACATCGAACAGGCTTTGCAGCAGGCCCATGCCATTTACCGCCCCATCAAAGGCAAATATGTGAAGTCGATGGCCAAGAACGACATGATCGGCATGTTCCTCAATGTCGACGGCACAAAGTTCATCAAGCTCATGCAACAGAACAGAGGCATCCAGGCTCTCCTGACCGGCATCAACTCTGCCATTGACATGGACAACATCATCAAAGGTGTCAATGGCGACATGACGATTATCGCTCCTTCCCTTGGCTCAGACAATTTCCAGATGACCATGGCGGCACAGCTCAAAAACGCTGATTGGCTCGGCGATGTGGACTATTGGAAACAGAGCGTACCGCAGGGAGGACATATCGGTGACTGGGGAAGAGACTGCTACTACTATACTGATTCAAAGACCACCTACTTCTTTGGTGTCACGCAAGACTGGCAATACATGAGCGGCAGTTCCAAGGAGAAGGCTTTACAAAGCATCAAAGCCGCCGCTGATCCTATCGACGCCACATTGCAACAGAACATCAAGGGACAAAAGCTCGTACTGGTCATCAACCTCGCCGCCGTCAATGGCAGCAAAGCTCAGGCCGTCACCGGCATGCTCGCTCCACTCTTCGGTAAACTCAACGCGATCGTATATACACTTCAATAAGATACAACCCGCCTTTCTCTCCTCCTCAAGAGAGGAGCGGGACTTTATATTCAATCAGAGATATGCAAACCATTAATTTGTCTTCCGTGCTGCCTCAAGTGTTCCAGCAAAACAAGGATCTGAAGTCAGAGATCTGGAAGCAAGATGTGAAATTCGAGAAAGGACACCTCTATCTTGTAGAGGCTGACTCAGGAAAAGGAAAGAGTACTTTTTGCAGCTACATAGTTGGCTATCGTCACGACTATAGCGGTTCTGTGATGTTCGACGACCTCGACGCCAAGACTTTCAAGGTCAAGGACTGGGTGGAGATGCGCCAGCAGCATATCAGCCATCTGTTTCAGGAGCTGAGACTGTTTCCGGAACTCACCGCGTGGGAAAACGTTCAGATCAAAAACAAGCTGACCAACTTCAAAGACGACACGACCATTCGCCAATGGTTTGAGATGCTCGGCATCAGTGACAAACTCGACGCCAAGATTGGGCGCATGTCCTTTGGACAGCAGCAGCGCGTGGCAATGATCCGCGCCCTCGTTCAGCCATTTGACTTCCTGCTCGCCGATGAGCCGATCTCCCACCTCGACGACAACAACTCACGCATCATGGCCGACATCATGATGACCGAGGCCAAGGCACAGGGAGCCGGTGTCATCGTGACCAGCATCGGTAAACACATGGACTTAAACTACGAAAAGACATTATTGCTATGAACTTAGTTTGGAAGCTGCTTCGTCAGCATATCAGCATACCCCAGTTTGTGGGATTTTTCTTTGCCAACCTCTTTGGCATGCTCATCGTGTTGCTGGGCTATCAGTTCTATCGCGACGTGATGCCCGTCTTCACCTCTGAGGACTCTTTCATGAAGTCCGACTACATCATCGTCAGCAAGAAGATTGGTATGGGCAACACTATCTCCGGCCGCACCAACACTTTCTCTCCCGCTGAGGTCAACGAAGTAGAGAATCAACCGTTTGCCTCCAGCGTGGGCACCTTCACCTCCACAGAGTATAAGGTGGAAGCCAGCATGGGCGTCAATGGTGTCAATGTGCTCAACTCTGAACTCTTCTTCGAGAGCATTCCCGATCATTTCGTTGACGCGCCCAAGGGCAGCTGGAAATACACGCCGGGCGACCATGTCGTCCCAATCATCCTGCCGCGCGCCTATATCACCATGTATAATTTCGGCTTTGCCCAAAGCCGCTCCCTGCCTAAGATCAGCGACGGCCTTGTGGGGATGATCAACTTCGATATCTTCATCCACGGCAACGGACACGCCGACCGCTTCAAAGGTAAGGTCATCGGCTTCTCGTCACGACTCAACACGATTCTCGTGCCACAGGCCTTCATGGACTGGAGCAACAACTACTTCGCACCGGGCAGCCACTCCGATCCTACCCGACTGATCATGCAAGTTGACAATCCTGCCAACGAGAAGGTGACGAAATATATCGACCAGAAAGGCTACGAGGTGGAGGACGATAAGCTGCAAGCCGAAAAGACTACATACTTCCTGAGAATGATTGTCACCATGGTCATGGTTGTCGGTTTGGTCATCTCCATCCTGAGTTTCTACATTCTCATGCTGAGTATCTATCTGCTCGTACAGAAGAACTCGTCGAAACTTGAAAACCTGCTGCTCATCGGCTATAGTCCCAACAATGTCGCACGGCCCTACCAACTGCTCACTATCGGCCTCAACATCGGTGTGCTGCTCATCGCCTGGACTACGCTCTACTTCGTTCGGGACTACTACATGGGCGTCATCGAGACACTCTTCCCCGACATCGACAGCAGCACGATGCTACCGGCAATCCTCCTCGGACTCTGTCTCTTTGCTTTGGTGAGCATCTGCAACATTATCGCCATCAGACATAAGATCATCTCTATCTGGAAGAGAAAAGAATAACCCCGACACAACCATTCAGGCATGAAACAGTTCGATCACTACACGGTTGAGGCTGATGCCCAACTACTGGACTGGCTGCTCGCCCATCTCGATGGCAGCCATTCCAGAATTAAAGCCACACTGCAAGGGCGAGGCATACAGGTCAATGGCAAAACCATCACACGATATGACTATCCGCTCAAGGCAGGGATGAAGATTGCGGTCAGCAAGACCAAACGCAACCTCACTCTTAAAAACCATTACGTGAAGATCGTCTATGAGGATCCTTATCTCGTCGTGGTCGAGAAAAATGTGGGTATTCTCTCCATGGCCGCTGGTCACAGCACGCTGAATGTCAAATCGGTGCTGGACGAATACTTCGAGCAGACCCGACAGCATTGCACCGCCCACGTGGTGCACCGCCTTGACCGAGACACCAGCGGACTGATGATCTATGCCAAGGATAAGAAAACAGAACTGAAACTGGAAGAGAACTGGCACCACACGGTTTATGACCGCCGCTACGTGGCAGTGCTCTCCGGCGTGATGGAGCAAGACCAGGGCACCATCACCAGTTGGCTCAAAGAGAACCGGGCTTATGTCACCTACAGCAGTCAACGGGAGGGTGATGGCAAGTTAGCTATCACCCACTTCTATACGCTCGACCGCAGCAGAGACCATTCGCTCGTGGAGTTCAAACTGGAGACAGGACGCAAGAACCAGATACGTGTGCACTCCGCTGACATGGGGCATCCTGTCTGCGGAGACATCAAATACGGCAATAGCGATGATCCGATCGGACGCCTCTGTCTCCATGCCTACGTGCTTTGCTTCTATCACCCGGTTATCCACAAGCCGATGGAGTTCAGCACGCCTATCCCCGTGATCTTCCGCCGACTCTTCGGAACCAGTAATCATCCATAAAGGCATCATTAGAAACATTTACATACAACAGCTCAATCCATGGACACCCACTTCACCTTCTACGTCATTCTGATTCTGGCCTTTGTCGTCAGCATTTTCATCATACGCAAGATTGCGAGTTGTCTCCTCAAGCTCATCATTGCTGCTGTCGCCCTTGGAGTGGTGGTGACTGCTTATTTCCTCATGCAAGGTTAACTAAGTTGCAACGCTCATGATCTTTTGCTTCTCCGCAACGGGTAATACCGCCTGGGCCGCCAAACAGTTGGGCTTCTACACCTGCGACCGGCTCATCAACATCGCCAAGAACAGCGCCGAGCCTTTCATCGCTCAGTTAGAACCGGGCGAAGATATTGGATTTTGCTTTCCGATCCATGGCTGGCGTCCTCCGCGCATCGTCGTTGACTTTGTCAAGCAACTCGTGATCGATGCCACCGGGCACTATGTCTATGCGCTCTGCACTGCCGGTGACACGGTAGGTGAAGCTATGGATATCTTCCGTCACGAGTTGTCAGAGAAAGGCATCACGCTCGATGCCGCCTTCTCATTGCTGATGCCGGAGTCGTATGTCGGCCTGCCCTTCATGGATGTGGACAAGAAAGGACGTGAGAAAGCCAAGCAGGACAAGGCAGCGGAAGACCTGAAAGAGTTTGCTCAACTGATCGAGCAACATCAGAAGCACGTAGAACACCTGACCATCGGACACTGGCCACGCATCAACAGCCGCATTCTCGGTGCAGCCTTCTGCCGCTGGCTGATCACCGACAAGCCTTTCCGTGTCGTTTCAGACCGTTGTGTGAAATGCGGCATCTGTGCTTCGGTCTGTCCCGTCCACGACGTCGACGGCGGACTTGGCAAAGAGCCTCGCTGGATTCACAATGGTCAATGCATGACTTGCTTTGCCTGCTATCACCATTGTCCTCACCACGCCATTGAGTTTGGTAACAGAACGAAGCATAAAGGACAATACTTCTTTGGGAGAAACAAGCTGTAATTTGGAAAAACAAGCTCAAATCCTCATAACTGTTTAGAAGAAACAAAATCCTGCATCATCTGCCACACACTTTATCTCAAGCAAATTCTAACTTTGTTTACCGAGTTATATATCATAAACTTATTGACAAAAGTCTGTCAACCTTTTAACACATTCTAGAGAGACTTCCAAGCGAAAAACTCGAAAAAAACGAGATCAAAACGAGATCAAAAGGAGAAAAAGGCAAGATGAGTGTATGAAATAAGCGAGATAAGTGGGTCAACTAACCGAGATGACCAGTAGAAATAACCGAGATGACAACATCAGAAAGGTACTTTGACGAAAAATTCTCTAGAGAATTTTTCGTCAAAGTACCACTTTCATAATGCTACAATAATGGATCCATTCGTATCTAACTATTAATCAACGAGTTATAAAAACTCTCAAAAATTGCGAAAATCAGAGCAAGAGACGCTTTGATTCTGAGAATCGCATTCTCAGACCCACTTTTTTGTCAGTTTATTCAACAACCGGACAAGATATGAAAAAGCGTATAGGGCATATCAATTCCGAAAGGTTGAGGTATGGGACAAAAAAACTCCCTGCCCATAGTAACTACGAGTAGGGAGCAAATGGATATGTTTGTGAAACGATTACTTCACGTAAACAACAGCCAGACGGTTGGATGTATTACCCTGAACACCCTTACCTGTAGCCTCATCGACTACGACACCATTGTTCTGGAGATACTTAGCAACCTCGTCGGCACGAGCCTGAGACAGCTTGTCGTTGATCTCTTTGCTACCCTCTGGAGAAGCAGTACCAACGATCTGAACGTGCCTGCCGCTCTTCACACCGTCAAGAGCTTTCTTAGCATCCTTGGTAAGATTGCTCTTGCCCTGAGCAAATGTAACAAAGACAAGGTTCTCAACCTTCACCACCTGAGGAACAGGAGCCTCTTTCACAACCTCTTTGACAACCTCTTTAGGCTTCTTAGCCAACTCGTTGCGCAGGTCGTTGATCGTGCTGTTGAGCTGATCGATCTCTGCCTGGTCGTAAGGCTTCACAATCTTGAAGTTGTGTGTGCCATTGCTGTTATTGAACTTGTAAACAACACCGGCGTTGAGCTGTACGAAGCTCTTGTTGATATCGTAAGCAACTTTCTGCTCACCGTCGAAGCCATTGAGAGCCCATGTGATAGAAGGCTCAACGTATACCTGCCATGCCTTAGCCTCACCGAGGTTGAAAGCGAAGTCGACACCAGCCTTAGAAGTCAGGGCATTTCTCTTTGCAAAATAGGTTGCAGCAACGTCATCGGGATTGGCCTGAGCGATCTGCTGAACGTTCCAGGTGCGGTTAGCAACAGCGCTGTTGCCGAAGCTGTGATACCAACCGAAACCGAAGACAGGCACGACCTCAAATGAGCGGGGCTCACCCAGATAGCCACCAAACCAGTTGCTGAGGTTGACGGTAGCCAACAGGCTGCTGTTCATTGCACGAACAGCAGTACCGAAAGAGTTGGCCGGCTTATTAGAGAAATATGCGTTGCTCTCAGCAGCGAGACCAAAGACAGGAGTGAACCAACGGCCCACACGAATGCCAAAGTTAGGATCGAGACCCTTCATCCACGCATGGCCAGTTGTCTTTGTAGCCACACCGCCATTCACGCCAACATAGATGTTGTCGAATGTCTTGCTTTCCTGCACAGTCTGTGCAGATGCGCCAGCAGCTACCAAAGCTGCAGCCATCAAGGTAAATAACTTTTTCATAATTTATTCGTCTTAATTTAATTAATATATATATTTCTGTTATACTGCATACAAACTATGTGCAAAGTAAAGGATTTATTTTTAAACCTCCAAATAATTTTAATAGTTTGAAACCAATAAAACAATAATTAACAGAATTCAGAGTATTGAGGGCTATAAAATAGGAAGAAACGAACAATCATCTACAGAAAAAGGCAGATGACAGAAAGTCACTGTCACCTGCCTATATGTCAATCGACAAAGTCGTTTATCAGCGAGTCCCCTGCCCTATTTCCGAGGTATGGTGATCACTTCCACAGAATAGGGCTTGAGCGTGATCGTGGAACCACTGACACGAGTAATCTTGACCTTTACATTCTTATCGTTGGGCTGTCCGCTGAAACCGACAACTTCAGCTTCCGAGGGAATCGCCATTCCCTTTACCTCCACTGTCAAGGATTGTGGCAAGGCGTTGACGAGTTTCACCCACGTGGTACCCGTCTTCTGGTCTCGAACGACACTTGATGCCACACGATAGCGAATACTCTCGGGCAAAGAGAAATGGGAAGCAAGATAGCGGTCACCAGCACTGTTGCCCCACAACTTCTGAGTGTAGTAGCTGGGAGTGAGCATCGTGATGCTGTCGGAATTGAAGTAGATCATGTCGGGATTCCAGTTCTGATGAGCCTCATTGCAGAGCAAGGGAGCATAACTTGCCATGCTGACGATATCGCCATTGCGCTCGACATTGCACAGATGGATGGCCTCGACCAACGCATTCTCCACACGGCGATCACGGGAAGCCCATTCGCCGAGATAGACCTTTGGCCCCTTTCGGTCATAGTCGTCGTAGTAGTCCTGATGATGCAAGAACCATCCCGGCGACTCGTAGTAATGCTCGTCCACCATGTCGATCAGATCGTGATGGGCTTTGGCGAAGCGCCAGCCCTCAATGTAGTCGGCCGAAGGATTATGGAAGGGACCCACCGTACCACAGACGATGATGTCGGGATACTTCTGTTTGATGGCTTTGCAGATCATCTCATAGCGCTCCTCAAAGGTAGTGGACACGAGATCTTCGTTGCCTATACCTATATATTTAAGGTGGAACGGTGCCGGATGACCTGCGTCGGCGCGCATTTTGGCCCATTTCGAAGTGACCGGATCACCATTGGCCCACTCGATCATATGGAGGATCTCCTGACAATAAGCCGGCATGTCGGCCATCGGGATACCACCTTGCTGACCGCCGTAGCCATCCTTATCAGCAGCAGAATTCTGACAAGGGACGCCAGCAGCCAACACAGGAAGCGGCTCCGCGCCGATGTCCTCACAGAACTGGAAATACTCATAGAAGCCTAAGCCACGTGTCTGATGATAGCCCCAAATGTTCTTCGCGGGCTTGCGGTCTTGCCAGGGGCCGACGCTCTCATTCCAGTGATAAATGTTGTCGAGTCCCTGACCATGGCTCATGCAGCCACCAGGGAAGCGTACGAACCGAGGATGAAGGGCAGCGATGGCCTCAGCCAGGTCTTTGCGAAGCACGTTTCCCTTAAAGGTATCATGGGGGAAGAGGCTTACCATGTCAACGGCAACGCTGTCTTCTTTCAGGGGTGTCAGCATGAGTCTGACCTGACTCTTCACGGCTTTCTTGTCAATAATCAAAGGCAGGGCATAGCGTTGCCACCCCTCACCCTCGACCTTTATCTTCTCTTTTGCGAGCATTACACCCTTGTCGTCGATAAGGCACACCAACAACTGACTCTTGCGTCCATTCTTGCAGCAGGCAAAGACAGAGAAGTCGAACTGCCGGAGTGGCTCGGCCATCACACTTCCCCACCCCGTGTTATAGAGCGTGTCTTGTTTGGCCAGGAGCACATAGTGAGGGTTGTTGGTGCTCAGCGGCTCAGCCGTGCTGATGCGAATCGGATGATTGCTCTTCCATGCTGTCGTAGCGTCCCACCCCCGGTGGTCGTCGGACGTATATTCGAAATCGCGGTTCTGAATCAGTTCGGCATAGAGGCCACCGTCGGCCGCATAGCTGATGTCCTCGAAGAAAACGCCCATCAGCCGATCACTGATCGCCTTCTGCTTCGACGGGTCAATAGTCAGGGTCGTCTTTAGTGGTGAAGTGAGAGACGCAAAGCGCTGCGCGTCACCACTCATCGTCTCAGCACTCATGCGGGCATCATTGGCCATGGCATCGAAATACTGGAAGAGATAATCCAACTGCAGCTTAGGCACGTCGAAGGCATTGCCCTGAAAGGTAGTACCGGCGACGGTTGCTGTATCACGCATCCAGGCTGCATCTTCTATCGTGCTTGCCTCAGCGGATTCCGTGAATTGGCGGAAGTCATTAGATGCCTGGACATAATGACGGGTACCGTCTTTAGCCTTGAAATAGATGTCGATGTTGTCGGGATCCATCTGGAACATGATCGGCTCCAACACACCCTTCTCTTTGACACGCGGATAGTCCTGTGGGCGCCACGTTACCAAGTCCTCACTGTAGGCAGCTGCAAAGCAAGGTGCATAGTTATTGACGGAAAAAAGCAATCGCCATGTACCGTCCTGAGCCTGAATGACATAAGGCGAATACATTTTCTTCTCACTGCCCCATGCACCATAATCAGAACTGCAGAGCTGTCCCAAGTCCTGCCACTGGTCGTGATCGGTGAAGTAGGCAACATGCAATCCTTTGGTCGGTCCGGGAGAATAGAGAAATAGTTGACACGTAGTGTCGCGTCCGGCAATCTCGTAGGAAGCTTGCTGGCGCTGTCCCCAAACTGCCGACGGCAGTGAGGCTGCAATGAAAAGCGATGTAGAGAAGAGTAATAGTTTGGTGTTCATCGGTAGAAATTTTGAAATGAAAAGCAGAGGCTTAATAGAGCAAAAGCAGTGGTCCCCATGATGGGGGCCCAGTGCTTACTTGTAGTATTCCTTCTTGGCAGCGGCCAGCGTGTTCTTCATCAAAGAACAGATCGTCATGGGACCTACACCACCGGGGACCGGTGTGATAAACGAGCACTTCGGAGCCACCTCATCGAACTTCACGTCACCATTGAGGCGGAAGCCTTTCTTCTTCATAGCATCGGGCACACGTGTGGTACCGACATCGATGATGACAGCACCTTCCTTCACCATGTCGGCAGTGACAAAGTCGGGACGACCGATAGCCGCAATAATGATGTCGGCCTCGCGGCACTCTGCCTTGATGTCCTTTGTGTGGGAATGGCAGACCGTCACTGTGGCATCGCCGTATTGCTTCTGCATCATCAGTTGTGCCATTGGTTTGCCGACAATGTTGCTGCGTCCCAGCACCACGCACTTCTTTCCGGATGTCACGATATGGTAGTGCTGCAAGAGCGTCATGATGCCCAGCGGTGTTGCCGACACAAAGCAAGGCAGACCAATAGCCATACGGCCCACGTTGATAGGATGGAAGCCGTCGACATCCTTGCGATAGTCGATGGCCATGATGATCTTCTGTTCATCGATATGTTTCGGCAGAGGCAGCTGCACGATAAAACCATCTACATTGGGATCATCGTTGAGCTTGTCCACACAGGTGAGAAGTTCTTCCTCCGTGACATCATCCTCATAGCGGATCAGACGGGATTCGAAACCACACTGCTCGCAGGCGAGAACCTTGTTTTTGACATAGGTCTCGGAACCGCCATCATGTCCCACCAACACGGCAGCCAGACAAGGGCGCTTGGCACCCTTGGCCACCATTTCCTTCACTTCATCGGCAATCTGCTGCTTGATGGCAGCAGCAGTGGCCTTTCCATCTATCAACGTGTACATAGCTTATATTTATTGGTTCATTGCACCTTTCATGCGCGCCATATTCGCCATCATGGACTTCATCTGGTTACCAGTGACCATCTTCATCATCTTACGGGTCTGGTCAAACTGCTTGATGAGCCGATTGACTTCCTGAATCGACGTACCGGAACCTTTGGCAATGCGCTGACGACGGCTCACGTTGAGCACCTCGGGATGTGTGCGCTCCTGTGGCGTCATACTGCGGATGATCGCCTCAATGCCGTTGAAAGCATTGTCGTCGATGTCAATGTCCTTGATGGCTTTGCCCACACCCGGGATCATCGAGGCCAACTCCTTCAAGTTACCCATTTTCTTGATCTGCTCTATCTGATTGAGAAAGTCGTTGAAGTCAAACTTGTTTTTCTGAATCTTCTTCTGCAGTTTACGTGCCTCTTCCTCGTCGAACTGCTCCTGGGCACGCTCCACAAGAGAAACGACATCACCCATGCCGAGGATACGGTCAGCCATACGGTCGGGATGGAACACGTCGATGGCTTCCATCTTCTCACCGGTACCGATGAACTTAATCGGCTTAGTGACTACTGTACGGATGGAGAGAGCGGCACCACCACGGGTATCGCCGTCGAGCTTGGTAAGCACGACACCATCAAAATCCAGACGGTCGTTGAATTCCTTAGCTGTGTTGACAGCATCCTGACCTGTCATGGAGTCGACGACGAAAAGCGTCTCATCGGGTTTGACGGTCTCCTTGAGAGAGGCAATCTCATTCATCATCTGCTCGTCAACAGCCAAACGACCGGCGGTATCGACGATGACCGTGTCATAGCCTTTGGCCTTGGCCTCCTGAATAGCGTGGAGCGCAATCTCATTGACGTTTTTGTTCTCCGGCTCAGTATAGACGGGAACGTCGATCTGACCGCCCACAACCTTCAACTGATCGATTGCTGCCGGACGATAAACATCGCAAGCCACCAATAGAGGATTGCGGTGCAGCTTGTTTTTCAGCATATTGGCAAGCTTACCACTGAACGTAGTCTTACCGGAACCTTGCAGACCGGACATCAGAATCACGGCCGGCTTCTGAACCAAATGCAACTCAGCGGCTTCGCCTCCCATGAGACTGGCCAGCTCATCGTGCACAATTTTGACCATCATCTGTCCCGGCTTCACGGCCGTGAGCACATTCTGACCAAGCGCTTTCTGCTTCACCGTGTCGGTAAATGTCTTTGCGACTTTATAGTTGACATCGGCATCCAGCAATGCGCGCCGTACGTCCTTGAGCGTCTCTGCGACATTGATCTCGGTGATCTTACCTTCACCTTTCAATATCTTGAACGACCGCTCAAGACGGTCACTTAAATTCTCAAACATAATGTTAGTTCTATTCTATGATTAATTATACTTGCAAATTTAGATAAAAATCCCCGAATTATAAGCCAGTTGAGATAAAAAAC
>DAWDCC010000043.1:0-26998 GCA_052355365.1 Prevotella sp.
ATTTATTTTTGCAAAGCAGCAGAAAAGCTAAAAGTTTTAGCGGACACCAATAAAATAAAAATATTAATTGTGTTCTAATCTTCTTTGTCCAAATACCACTTCTCTCTATTTTGCGCACTCATTAATCAGACGATCTATGTCTTATAAACCTCCTTTCATGACCTATTTGAGTATTTTCATTCTAAAATGTTACAGTACTTCTTGTGGAGTTAACAAGTAAGCAACCAGTCTTTTTACGTATTTTTAAATACAGTTGCAAAGTTATATCAAAATATGCAAACTCCCAAACTTTCGCTAAAGAATCTAAATAAAAAAGCCGATTATTCTATCATTTGATATAAAAAAGCAAGTCAACAGATCGTTTTTTACACCACAACGTTTCTACCATGCACTGAGTTCATCGGCTATCTCCGGCATCTGACACTTATGAAACGTGGGGCTCTTGATGCCTGCACGTTTCTGCCGGATATAGTCTTTCAGCAGGAAGACAGCACGCGGATGGAGCTTGACGATGGCAAAAAGGTTGCACAGCGTGATGCAACCCATAAACAGATCGCCAAGATTCCACACCAGGTCGAGACTGGCCAAAGCGCCGAAAAGCACCATGACAATACCGTTCATCACCCGCACGAAGGTCAGCCAACGGCGATCGGAAGTGAGGAACTTCACGTTCATCTCACCATAGGTGTAGTTTCCGATGATCGACGAGAAGGCAAACATGAAGATGGCTACGGCGACAAACGTAGGGCCGGCAGTGCCTATCTCGTGCTGCAAGGCGTTCTGGGTAAGCTGAATGCCATTGAGACTGTTGTCAGTGTACACGCCGCTGAGCAGGATGATAAAGGCGGTGCAGCTGCAGATGAGCAGCGTGTCGGTGAAGACGCTGAGCGCCTGCACCAGTCCTTGCTTGACAGGATGACTGACATCAGCGATGCTGGCCGCACAGGCTGCGGAGCCTTCACCGGCCTCGTTGGAGAACAGCCCGCGCTTGATACCTGTCATCATCATGGCGCCAAAAGTGCCGCCGGTGAACTGCCGGAAACCAAAGGCATTCTCAATGATAAGGGCGAACATGCGGGGCACAAGCTGAATGTTCATGGCAAGGATGACCAGCGCCAGGAGGATATAGAGCACAGCCATCACGGGCACGAAGATGCTACTGACCTTTGCGATGCGGTTGATGCCACCAAAGACGCAGGCTGTGGAGAGCGCTACAAGGATAAGTCCCATCACCCAGGGCTGCACGCCAAAGGCTCCCTGCATGGCTCCGCAGATGGTGTTGCTCTGGATGGAGATATAGGCCATGCAAAAGGTGACGGTGATCAGTACAGCGTAAAGACGCGCCATCCAGCGCTTGTGCAAGCCAAACATCATATAATAGGCGGGGCCGCCAATATAGCTTCCCTTGGTCTTGCGCTTATAGAGTTGGGCCAGCGTAGACTCCACGAAGGCGGTAGCCGAACCGAGCAGGGCGATGACCCACATCCAGAAGATGGCACCCGGTCCACCTACCGCAATGGCTGTAGCCACACCGGCGAGGTTGCCGGTACCCACACGGGAGGCTATGGACACGGCGAAAGCTTCGAACGACGAGACGTGTTTCTCATGGGTCTTCTTCGTGGAGTCGCCCAACAGACGTATCATCTCTCCGATCATGCGGAACTGCACACCATGTGTCTTGATCGTGAACAGTATGGCACAAGCGATGAGGACAGCTACAAGGACGTAGGTCCACAACACATTATTTATATAGGTGATCGCGGTGTTGAGCCAACCGTCGGCTGAAAATATCTCTGTCATCTCTCTGTTACTTTTGAAGGTCTATCTCCCAATTTCGTGACAAAGGTACAAAATAATTTTGTTGATTGGTTCAAAATGAAAGGAAAATAACAGCAACAGCCGAGATTCTATCTCTTGAGAAAGCTCTTAAGCTTTTTTGACCGCGGATGGCTGAAGATATCCTCGGGCTTGCCCTCTTCTTCACTGCTTCTTTTTATGATTACTCTTAATCCCTATCTCCTTTTTACTCTTTTACCTGTTATGTCCCTTTTTACTCTTTTACCTTTTTACTTTTTTACCTTTATCCTATTTCCTCCATCTTCACGACATCGTAGCCCTTGATCTGTACCCAAAGGTTTCACAGCAACTGGTTAGGTAGTTACTGAAATTCGTCTTCAGATTCTCCACATCACTGCCCACCAACGAGAAATCGAGGTGCAACACTTGGTATTTGTTGTGGTATTCTGTCGGATGGTCTACTACATACATTCCCTTGAACAGCTCTTGGAAGTTGTCCTTCTCATTGATGTCGTAGTAGGCTTCGAGCATGTTCAGGAACAGACTCTTGCCGAAACGGCGCGGACGGACGAGGAAGAGAAAGTTACCCGCCCGCTCCATCCGCTCGAAGTACATGGTCTTGTCCACCAAATATTTATTCTCCTCCCGCACCTGCTTAAAGTCGGAGATGCCGTAGGGAATGCGCTTGAAATCGTTGCTCATCGTCTTGTTGCTTATCGTTGATGCAAATATAACCTTTTCCTTTCAGATAAACAAGACTTGGCGGAAGAAAATAGGGAACAAACCTCAGAAGACATTCCCACGACAGCATCATCAAGCAGATAACGCGTAAACTTTCCGCCCTCCTTTTGTCTTGCTTTCTGACAATTTTCCGCCTCTGAGAGTGCGATTTTTTGAAACAAGTGGGTACTTGAACGGAAAAACACGAATTTTGACGAGCTTTTATAATTTACTGATAAACAACTACTTGTAATATATTGACACACTTTTTCACTGCTATACTGCTGATCTGCTCTTGTCAGAAAGCCTTTCTGACCCTATCAGAAAGCCTCTCTGACCGCATCAGAAAGGCACTTTGACCACATCAGAAAGCCATTCTGATCACTACAAAGAGCCTTTCTGATAAGAAGACCATGATTTTCGCTGGATTTCACAAGACTTTTCTGCTCAAAAGCCTTCACCGTTCTCTCTAGAATGAAAGAGAAAGTTGACAGACTTTTGTAAAGCATATTCTACAACTGCCCTGCCTCCACGAGGAGCACGACGCGCTCGGTCAGGCGGTCCACGCCCTTAGGCTCATAGTCCTTTTTCAGGCTGGCGCCGAACACCCAGGCGAAGGCTTGATAGAAGCCGGCACGCACAGGACCGAGAAAGGCTTTGATGAGGTCATAGCTGGAACTGTTGCATTCGCGATAGACAAGCTTGATGAGCAGCTTGCCCTGGCTGTAGGTGAGCTTCTTCATGCGCGGCGTGTATTCCTTCTTGATAGCTGCCTCCACGCGCTTCATGTGCTCGTCCTTGGCTTTCTTGTTGGGCAGCGTTTCGAGGTAATCGCCGGTCTCGATAATGATGCGGTTGACTTCCTTGGCAATGGGGAGCACCTTCTTCACGTTGTAAACCAGCCGGTTGAAGGCAGCACGCTCCTGCGCGTTCTTGAAGACGGGCTGAGTGAACACCCACACATTGTTGAGTTCCACATACTGGATGGAGTCACGGCCCATGAGCACCTTGCCCACCTTCACCATCGGCACGAAGGTGGGGTTGTCCATATCCACCTGCATGTCCTCGGGATTGACGTGTCCAGGATGATCGATGTCACCCTGTGCATGGGCGGCAACCACCATGCAGAGACACACGGCAACCAGCGCGACATGCTTCCACATTCTGATGATGTAATCTGCAACCTTCATAACAGCCGCAAAATTACACAGATTTGGGCTGATACGGAAATAAATTAAGTTATATTTTGATGACTTTCTCTCTGTCAGCGCAAAATTGTCTGATACGACCATTGTCCTTTCTGCATCAGTGCCAAAAGGAAAGAGTCCGAGAGCAAGCACAGAGAAGGAAGGATGACAGAATTGAGAATTTATCGTTAGAGAATTGAGAATTTTTAGAAAGAGAATTGAGAATTTATTGTCGCAGAATTGAGAATTTATTGTTGGAGAATTAGGGGAGAACTCTTCAAATAACAGACTTTACGGCAACCGCCATCGCGCAACTTTCAAACTCTCAGCGTCCCAGCACCCGCCTGTACTCTTCCAGCATCTGTTCTGCCACGCGGTTGCCCTCAAAGCGGCGGACATATTCGCTGCCCCTCTGAGCCATACGCCGGCGCTCGTCGTCATCGGCGAGCAGACGGTTGAGGGCTGCCGCCATGGCATCGCTGTCGTCGGGGTCGACATAGCTGTTGTCCGGTCCGCCTGCCTCTTCCAAGCAGGAGCCGGTGGCCGCCACCACGGGCAGCCCACTCTGAGCAGCCTCGATGACGGGCACGCCAAAGCCCTCGTAGCGAGAAGGATAGACAAAAACGTCGGCCAACTGATAGAGGGCGGGCAGGTCGGCATTGGGCACGCCGTGGAGCAACGCGATGCGGTCGTCGACACCATGCCGGGCAGCATACTCCATCACCTCGTTGGTGTAGCCGGTCTTGCGGCCAACGATGACCAGACGCTCCTCTTGGGGCAGCTGCTGCAAAGCCTTCACGGCGAGCATCACGTTCTTGCGCTCCTCGATGGTGCCGACGTTGAGGATATAATGGTCGGGAAGGGAATAACGGCGACGAACGGCCGCCCGCTCAGCATCGCTCGCCGTTCGCCGGAAGTCACTGCTGCAATTCTGATAGATGACATCAATGCGGTCGGCAGGATAATCGGAATAGTAGAGGATGTCGCGCTTGGTGCATTCGCTGATGGCGATGATGCGGTCGGCCTCGCGCAACGTGCGGTAGAACTTGCGGCGATAGAGCATCACGTCGAGCCGATGATAATATTCGGGATGGCGCAGAAAGATGAGATCGTGGATCGTCACCACGGTCTTGATGCCCGCACGGCGTATGCCCTGGGGCAGCTCGCCGGTGAGTCCATGATACAGGTCGATGCCGTCGCGCCGCAGATCCGCCACGATGCCTTTGCTGCGCCACAGGTCCTGGGCCAGCCGCCAGCGCTTGCCCGAATAGGCAAACCGCAACCGCTCTGATGCGTGAACCTGACTGCGCAGGTCGGAGCGCCCCTCGTCGGGGGCATAGAGCACGAGTTCGGGACAGTCACTGCTGGCGGTCAGCGCATTGACCAGATTGCGTCCATAGCTTCCTAAGCCCGACGCGTTGCGCACGATGCGCTTCGCGTCCATTCCTATTTTGATGTTCATGCTACAAAGATATGGATTCTTTCTAATACATCTCACGATTTTTCCACAAAAAAACAGATGGAAACATCAAAAAATATCATTTTTCCGTGTTTTCATCCGTTTCTTTTGCTGCTGCCAACCATCGCATGATGCTAATAAGACTAAATACGAGATACGGGGGAGAAAGCTCTATTCTTTTCTTTACTTTTCCAAAGGTTGTCATTCATAATTCACTAAAAAGTAGTACCTTTGCAACGATAAAGAATCGAGTAAGTCTATTATCAAGAATGAAAAGAAACACATCGGCAATCCTGAAATAAATTGCCGATGGTAATAATAAATTATATGGAACCGGTCAACTTGAAACAAGAGACGCGTGACGGCTACACGATAGACGCAAAGATGAAAGCCGTGTGGAACATACAGCTCACGATGTTTCAGCGCCTCATCGATGTGTGCAAAGCCCATGGACTGAGGCTGTGGTGCGATGGCGGAACACTGTTAGGAGCCATTCGTCACCATGGCTACATCCCTTGGGACGACGACATCGACATCGTCATGCCACGCCCTGACTATGACCAACTCATCAAGCTGGCCGACGAATTCGAGCCCCGCTTCTTCCTTCAGTCGGTTTATACCGACCCTTATTATATCCGTGGCCATGCCCAACTCCGCTGCAATGGCACCACGTGTGTACGGCCCAGCGAGTCGTACCGTAAGTTCCATCAGGGCATCTTCGTCGACATCTTTCCCATCGACGGTGTGCCTGAGGACATCGCCGCACGCAAGGCGCTTGTCAAGACCACGCGCCACGACATTCGCCGTCTCAAGGCCGCTGAGCTCAACATTCTCTATTCCGGGCGTTGGGGGCAGGTGTTCCGACGCATCAGCATCCGCCACACGCTCGCCAAATGCGGACGACAGAACTATTTCAAGCCCATCGAGGACCGTCTGCGCGCCAACCGTGTGGAAGACTCTGCTCACTGGGCTGAGATAACGATCGACGGCGATAAATTTGTCTTCGACCGACATATCTTCGACAAAACACTGTGGGTGCCCTTCGAAAACATGCAAGTACCGGTGCCTGCCGGATATGACAAGTTCCTGCGCACACAGTACGGTCCGAACTATATGACGCCCGTCCACGCCGCCAACAACCATGGTACGGTGGTGATCAGCACCACGGAAGACTACCGCGAACTGGCGCCGAAGGTCTTCAAGGAATATAAGCGCTCAGCCCTAAGCAGACTGTTGAAGAAACTAAAACACTAAAGACTTGCCAAAACACAAAGCAAGCACACCTTATTATATATAGCACGCGCCGAACAAAGATCCGATGCGTGCTTATATGTCTTTTATACGCTGTCATCATCAGATGTCAGTGCAGCCAATGATACATGGTCACTCCCAATCGGTAGCGCCAGTCGTTGGGATTCCGTCGCCACAGCCTGATGTAGTGCATAGGAAGCAAGGGCGTGCTGAGCCTCATGTGGTCGAGATAATGACTCAGCGTGGGTGTGAGCGCCTGTACTTGCTTGTCGAGCAGGGCGAGCGCGGGCTCGGTTGTGTCGGCTAAGCGCAACAGACAGCGGCGATAGACAAACTTTGCACGGCGCGCGAGCAGACGCTCGGTGAGCCACTCGATGTGAGCCGGTATGTCACCACGACGCGCATAGTGCTCGACCATAGATTTCATCACAGTGACATTATCACAGAAATGGCGGTCCTCCATGCCGTCGGCTACCGTCTGCCCCGGCCTGCCCAGCGTATAACGATAGAGCGGAACCGGCATATACCTCATGGTGCGCACTGCCACCAAGGGCGTGAAGTTCCACTCCACATCGGAATACGAGACACCCTCGGTCTGTTTGTAACCGATACTCCGCACCAATGCGGTCTTGTAAGCAACGTCGTGCATGGTAATCTTGAGGAAGCCATCGTCCTGATAGACGTCTGCGAGATCCAGATCCTTGTCGGCTTCCCACTTGAACGTGCGCACTTCCTCATGGTCAGCCCAAACTTTCACCATATCGTTCACGATATAATCTGCATCCGAGCGCTCAAGGCTGTCGAGATACGTTCCCAACGAGGACGTATCGAAACAGTCATCGGCATCGAGCACCTTCACGTATTTACCAGTAGCCAAAGGCAGGGCCGCATTGACGCAAGAGCCGTAGTTACCATTGGGTTTATCGATGACACGCACCATGTCGGGCCGTTCCGCTTCGAGCGCACGCGCCAGTTTCAGCGTACCGTCATGACTTCCGTCATTGACGATGATCGCCTCGATGCGCTGGTAGCCAGGACAGAGCAACGAGCGGACACAGCGTTCGAGATAAGCCTCCATGTTGTAGGAGGGGATGATCACAGTGATGAGCTTGTCCATATCCTTTTACGCGAGCGTGACCAGTCCGTAAGGACAGAAAGTGCGGTTACGGTTTTCAAAGGCAATATGGCGGTTGCGGTCCACCACTTTGCCACGACGATGATAGAGATGATAACAGTTCGCCGCGAACTGCGCATACTTCTTTTTCACGCCGAGGTTGAGAAGACGGTTAAACAGGTCGATGTCCTCTACTCCATAGCCCGTAAGCTTCTCGTCAAAGCCGTTGGTCTTTTTCAGGTCTTCGGCCCATACCGCCATATTGGCACTGCGCCCGTAGAGAGGCTTCCAACAATACATATAGCGCATGACGGGCTCAAGCCAAGGAGCATGAATCAGATTGGAGCGACGGGTGAGTCCATGAGTGAAGAATCCCAAATGAATGAGCTCTCCGCTTGTGAGCTTGCGGGTAAGCTCCGGCAACAGCTTTGCACGGCCGCCGGCTACGAAGCAGCCAGGCTCTGCCCAAGCCTCATGGTCAGCGACAAAATGCGGGTCAAGGATGATGTCCTGATCGATGAAGATGACATAGTCGCCCGTACAGTATTGACGTAAGGCCTCGTTGCGCGACATCGCAGCACGAAAGCCCATGTCGGGAATCCACGAATGATAAAGCGGACAGGGAAAGTCGGATTGATACCGTTCGATGAGTTGGCGCGTAGCATCCCCTGAGCCATCATCCGCGATGATGACTTCGTCGGGCATCCGCGTTTGCCGTTTAATACTATCCAGACTTAGCTTTAATGCCTCCGGCCAATTGTAAGTTGTGACAATCAAAGAGATTTTCATGATGCTGATAAATAATTCTTAGTGACAATTGTCCATATTATACCAGTGGCTCTACGCCGCCCATGACAGACAAGTCAATTGTTATATGCGCTCAAATCCTTTTTCTTTATGACGATAAACAGGCTGAAATCCCCTATGCCTCCAACCATCTTTTTGAAATCTGGTTTTCTGACAGTGAATTGGATAGGGAATCATCGCTACCCTTGCTTACTTAATAAACACAGATACAGTGCCAACCTTGCATGTAAAAGAATGGAAATATGGACGCAATCCTATAATTAAGGATATCAAAAGAATATGATAATTTAAGACTCCCAGGAGAGTTTATTGACAGCCTCACTCAATGCGGTCCTAAAGAAGCCCCCCGTGCTAAGAAGTTGGGATACTTTGTGCACTTGTGCAGACATGGATGCGCGCTGCGTTGCCGTAACGGCCAACAGCCGTTCGTCGAGCTCCTCCAGACTGTCAATGAGTATTCCTATTCCCATGCTTTCCACAACTGTTGCCAAAGCAGACTGCTTCCATACTATCAACGGCAGACCGGCACGCAGATAAAAAGAGGCCTTATGGGGGGAGTTCCACCGTAGATACTCCCCAAAATGTCCAGAACAGGTAGAGAGACTGTCACCATCCCATACTAAGCCATAGTCGCCCGGAACATGGGCGATAAAGTCTTCCGATGCCATGAAGTCATGAAGATGGACATGTTCCGACTTTTTTAGTCCTGGCAGTCCCTCTTTGTTCCCGAAGACCTCGAGATCGTAGTTTTTTACTGATTGCACATCAAGGAGAAAGAGATTCTTGCGCGAACTTAATGCCCCGGCATAGACAACTCTTGGTAAGGCCGTCCGCTCACTGGCAACTATATTAGGACAGGTAGAAGCCGAGCGATAGTCGAACAGTTGTAAGGCACCCAACCCATGGGTGAAACCATGTTGTAAGAGCCATCCCTTCATAGTGTCGTTTGACGCAATAACATAGTCGGCATGCATTAGCCGTGAAATCTCTTTTTCTATTGTGAGCTTGCGACGTCTCATGGAACCAAGGTCGTGAATCAGCGCTACGACCTTTGCCCCACGGGCATGAGCCTCATTGCAAATAAAAGAGAAATACTTCTTTATAGGATATTGCAGTACCACAATATCTCCACGGCGTACGGTAAGTCCCAATTTCAAGACTCCGGCCAAGTCAAGAAAGAATGACACGACCTTGCTATGACAGTAAGTGGTGGGAAGACCTAAGTTGACAGCCCCAAGCTCTCGCAACGTGATCTCATTGTCGTGCTTGGCTTTATTGCCAGAACTTCTCAGTCCACGATAATTATGTGTCAAAAAACAAATCCTATGATTCATTGCATATATTTATAGTTCAAGTTTGAATTCAATTTCTCGTTTTTGCATATAATGTTTCCAAAACTTTTGCCGTGCTTTCATAGCCACGCTCTCGGCTTTGTCCACATCAAAAGCTCTTAACTCGGCATAGCGCCTCACTAATAGCTGTATAAACCGCTTGGGGCCCCATAGACGTGCGAAGCTCTTACATCCACTTCGCAATGACACGGGACCGAACCGCATACGGTTAATATCTACTATGGAGAAATGATAGTCATCGCCTTCTTTGTCCCACAGAATGTTGCCTGGAGAAAAGTCTAAATGCAGCACCTCCTGTTCGTGCATATGCGCCGTAAAATGCGCAAGGGCATCGGCCATGGGTTCGTAGACATTGGGAAGAGCATCGCCCATCTCGTAGAGCAGGTGAGAATAAGAACACTGCTTGCTAATGAAAAAGCTCTGCCCTAAGAGTCCACCCTTACGTTTCTCAAGATAAGCGATAGGCTCCGGTGTGCTGATACCCTTTGCATTGAGGACACCAGCGAATTTGTAGGCACGAATTCCCTTGGGGCTCCTCAAACCTGATGAATAAACCAGCAGGTTGATGCAGTTGGGCTCATGATAGCGTTTTACATTCACCTCTATTCCGTCAGGTGTCAGAAAACTCTTAATGAGATTACGTATTCCTCCATATATATAGTTTCCTTCGGTCTCAAACCTGTCAGGAAGTGCCTCTAAGAAATGACGCAAGTACTCGTATTTAGGGTTGACTGTTATCTTCATTTCTATTTTGTGATTTCTCCTTCGTCAGCACAGCTACTTTCATCACTTTTCCATTGACTACCTGGAATCGGCGGTCAAACTCTTCATGAGTGCGCTTCCAGTGGTCGTGGCTCCAGAGATAGTATTCGGGCTGACGGTTGATGGTTTTCTCCAACATGGCAAAGAATTCGCGCGTAATACCAAACTCCGGCAGCGTATTCGGCTCGCGGGTGATGAGATGGTAGGTACACGTATAGTAGCCACGCCGCGGATGCCCCATCTCCGCATAGAAGACGGCATTGTTCATCTTGCGCATGATGCGCTCGGCTCCCGTGAAGACCGGCGTGTCGTGGTTCAGGAAAGGCAACCAGCAATGGATATTCTCCCACTTGGGTGCCTGGTCGGCGATATAGCCGAAGATAGATCTCCGCCCTTCCTGCCGGAGTTTGATGAGTTGTCTGAGGATGTCTTTCTTCGGGACGGTGATCGCATTGGGCTGAGACGAACGTATGCGGCGGAAGAGATAGTCAAAGGCATCGCTGTGCAGTGGGTCGTAGATCAACCCCATGACACGCTCCGGCGGCAAGTCGATGCCTACACAGGAAAGCCATTCCCAATTACAATAGTGCCCAAGGATGGCGGCCACGTCCTGTCCCTCTTTGAAGCACTGCTCCACTTGCTCGGAGTTGTAGGTGATGAACCGGCGGCGCAACTCCTTGTCGCTGATGCTCAAAAGCTTCAAGGCTTCGAAGAAATAGTCGCAGAACCAATGGTAGAAGCGACGCTCCAAAACCAAGATCTCAGAGCTGTCTTTCTGTGGGAAAGCCGTGGAGAGGTTGCGCCGCACTATCTTTCGGCGGTAGCGCACCACATAGTACATGAACACAAACTCCATGTCAGAGAGCACGTAGAGCACTCGGAAAGGCAGAAGCGACAGTGCGTAGAAAAGCCAATATACGAGTTTCGTCATAATCGTCAATCGTTTAGCGATGCATCAGCTTTGCATGTCGTGCAGACGCTTGTAATATCCCTGCAGAGCCATCAGCTCGTCGTGGGTGCCACGCTCCACAATCTTTCCCTCATGGAGCACACAGATCTCGTCGGCATTCTTGATCGTTGAGAGACGGTGAGCGATCGCCACCGTAGTACGTGTTTTCATCAGTCGCTCCAAAGCATCCTGCACGAGCCGCTCGCTCTCGGTGTCAAGAGCGGAGGTAGCCTCGTCAAGGATGAGGATGGGCGGATTCTTGAGGATGGCGCGTGCGATGCTGACACGCTGACGCTGTCCGCCCGAGAGACGGCCGCCACGGTCACCGATGTTGGTGTCGAAGCCATGCTCCGAAGCCATGATGAAGTCATAGGCATTGGCAATCTTTGCCGCACGGATGACCTCTTCCCGGCCGGCGTTGTCCACGCCGAAGGTGATATTATTATAAAAGGTGTCGTTGAAGAGGATAGCCTCCTGGTTGACATTGCCGATGAGCTGACGCAGATCGTGGATTCCGAGATCCTTGACATTAATGCCGTCGATGAGCACTTCACCCTCCTGCACGTCGTAATAGCGTGGTATCAGGTCCACCAAAGTGGATTTTCCAGAGCCGCTCTGTCCCACGAGTGCGATGGTCTTACCCTTGGGAATGACAAGGTTGATGTCACGAAGCACCCACAGGTTGTCGTACTTAAACGAGACGTGGCGGAACTCTATCTGGTGCTCAAAGCTGCTGACAGGCTTTGGATGAGCTGCTTCCTTGATGGCAGACTCGGCTTTGAGAATCTTGTCGACACGTTCCATCGACGCCAGTCCCTTCGGGATATTATAGCCGGCTTTGGAGAATTCTTTCAGAGGATTGATGATGCTGTAGAGGATCACCATGTAGTAAATGAAGGTCGGACCGCTGAGCACTTGCTTGTTGAGCACCAGAATACCGCCAAACCAAAGCACGATGACAATCATCACGGTGCCCAAGAACTCGCTCATGGGGTGCGCAAGCTGCTGACGGGTATTCACCTTCATAATGTTGTCGCGGTAAGCAGAGTTGATGCTGTCGAAGCGCTTGTTCATCTTCTCTTCAGCACAGAAGGCTTTGATGATACGCAGGCCACCCAGGGTTTCCTCCACCTGACTCATGGTGTCGCTCCACAATCCCTGTGCTTTAATACTCCGCTGCTTGAGCTTTCGGCCCACCTGTCCCATGAACCATCCGAAAACGGGCACAAAGACAATGGTGAACAGCGTCAGTTGCCAGCTGATGAACAACATGGCCACGAAGTAAGAGATGATCAGCACCGGGTTCTTAAAAAGCATGTCGATGCTCGACATGATGGAGTTTTCTATCTCCTGCACGTCGCCCGTCATGCGGGCAATGATGTCGCCTTTGCGCTCGTCGCTGAAGAAGCCGAGGTCGAGCGACGTAATCTTCCGATAGAGCTGATTGCGGATGTCACGCACCACCCCGGTACGGATTGGGATGATCGTTGCCGAGGACAGAAAGTAAGCCAGCGTTTTCAGACCCGTCATCACCACCAGCACAAGACCAATAAGCAGCAATGTCGTGGAAGAGCCGAACTCTGCGATAACCTGCTGCACCAAATAGTCGGCATTGTTGCTCAGCACTTCTTTGTTCAAAGCCCATGGCATCATAGCCGTGGCAGAATGGGCTCCTTCCGTTTTGAACAGAATTTGCAGCAGGGGAATGAGCGTGGCAAAGGAAAAGATGTTCAATATCGCAGAAAGGATATTGAACAAGATGGACAGTGCCAAATATCTCTTGTAAGGCGGCAGAAACCGTCGGAGTACTTGCAGGAACTCTTTCATATCGCTTCGATTTTCTTATTTTTCCCCCATGACTTCTCCCATGAGTGTGGCTGACGATGAGCCTGTGACACGCACCATGACGCGCTCGCCGGGACGGTGGTTGCCGCGCGCGATGACGACGGCCTTGTTTTGTGGCGTACGGCCCATGAGCTGATCATGGGAACGTTTGGCATAGCGCTCAAGGAGCACCTCAAAGGTCTTGCCCTCGTCGAGCTTGTTGCGCTCGGCCGAAATCTCGGTTTGCAGGCGGATGAGCTCATTGAGGCGGCGGACCTTCTCTTCCTCAGGCACGTTGTCGGGAAGGTGCTTGGCAGCGTAGGTGCCGGGGCGCTCACTGTATTTAAACATGAAGGCGGCGTCATAGCCGACCTCACGCACGAGACTCATCGTCTGTTGGAAGTCCTCCTCGCTCTCGTCGTGATAGCCCACAAAGATGTCTGTCGTCAGTCCGCAATCGGGGATGATGCGGCGGACGGCGGCCACTTTGTCAAGATACTGCTGGCGTGTGTACTTGCGGTTCATCAGCCGCAGCACCTTGTCACTGCCGCTCTGTGCCGGGAAATGAATATGATTGCAGAGGTTGGGCTCATCGGCGATGGCATGCAGGATGTCCTCGGTCATATCCTCAGGATTGGAGGTCGTGAAGCGCACACGCATGTCAGGTACACTCTCGGCCACGCGCCGCAGGAGTTCAGCAAAGGAACACACATGGAGCTCCGTGCCGTCGGCCTCGTTGATGATGATGCCGTTGTCGGGCCGCTGACCGTTAGGCAATAGTCCATAGCTATTGACATTCTGTCCCAGGAGGGTGACTTCCTTGAATCCTTTGTCATGAAGGTCACGTACCTCGCGCAAGATGCTCTCCACGTCGCGCGAACGCTCGCGGCCACGGGTATAGGGAACGATGCAATAATGGCAGAAGTTGTTGCAGCCGCGCATGATGCTTACAAAGCCGCTCACATGGGCCGGGCCCACACGCAGGGGCATGACGTCGCGATAAGTCTCCGTGGTGGATAACTGAACATCCACGGCAGGCTGGCCGACCTCTACGGCTGCCACCATCTCCGGCAAATGGAGATAGCTGTCAGGACCGCACACGAGGTTGGCATGATGGTTCTCAATCAAGTCGTTCTTCACGCGCTCGGCCATACAGCCCAACACGCCGAGGATCGGCTTGGGATACTTGGCTTCGGGATTGTCGTGGGCGTGGCGGCGCTGCTGGGCGAAAAGCGTGTCGAGACGATGATAGATCTTGTTCTCGGCATTCTCGCGCACCGAACAGGTGTTGAGAAACACCGCGTCGGCATCTTCTTCGTCGGCAGTGGGTCCGTAACCGGCCATCTGCATGACGGAGGCAACAACTTCGGAGTCGGCTACATTCATCTGGCAGCCATAGGTTTCGATATAGAGTTTCTTGCTCATTCTGTATATGCGTATGTAATAAGACTGCAAAGTTACGAATAATTCCGCTGATATACAAAACTTTAGTCGTTCTTAGGCGGGCTTTATCAAGAAATATCAGCGAAAAGATATACCTTTGTAAAGACATTCTTTCGTTGAAAAGCAAAAATTAACCGCCAAGAGGTTAACATTCTCTTCACCAAAGGGTATTGATAATAAAAAAAAACAGACGATGGACAGACAGCACGTTGAACAACTCTTCCGCCGGCACTACCGCCACATGTATACCGTGGCCTGCTCCCTGCTCTACGACAGCGAAGAGAGCGAGGACGTGGTGAGCGAAGTATTCGCCAGCCTGCTGGAACGCCGCACTGAGTTGTTGCCGGCTTCGGCCGAAGGCTATCTGATGGTCGCCGTGCGCAACCGCTGCCTGAAACGCCTGCGCAACAAAAGCACACGCGAGCGCATCCTCCACCTCTACGCCACCGAGCCACTGCCCGATGACAGTTGGCAGGACGACGAACAACGTCTCTGCCGCCTGCGCACGCTTGCTCACGCACTGCTCTCGCCCGACGAGCTGCGCATCTTCACCCTGCGTTTTCTCGACGGCAAAGACTATAAGGCCATCTGCGCCGAGACCGGCACGAGCCGCATAGCCGTATGGAAACATCTGTCGCACATCGTCAAAGTATTGAAAAAGAACGTTAATACCCCCTAAGCCATGAACGATTCCGATGAAGAGAAAATCAAGCGTTTCCTTGACGCACAAGAGCATCCCGAGCACTACACCGACGAGGAGCTCAAAGAGATCATAGACGAGACCCAACCGCTCGCACAGCTGAAACGTGCGCTCACAGAGGAGCGGGCTGAAAACGAAGACGTCGACGTGGACAGCGCGTGGCGGGCTTTCTGTCAGGCCCACGATGCCAAACAGCATTCCAATGCTAAGCCGTACACTGATACGACTCCGCAATCCGATCGTATAGCTCAGCCAGAGACAGACTCTGTCGCAGTTCTTTCCCGCCGCCGTCTTCCCCGTTGGCTACGTGTGACCGCCGTCTTCCTCGGTTGCGTGTTGCTCACCGGTGTATCGCTTGCAGCCATGACAGGATTGGGCTGGCTCCGCAATCCTTTTGCCACAGAGAAGCCTGAGGTGGCACAGCGCACTTCGGTCACAGCCTCATCACGTGGTACTGCCACAACCGCCGACAGCATCTCACCGAGACAGAAAGTAAGCAAACCGGCTCCCGTGGTCAAAGTCTTCGACAATGCAACGCTGGCCGACATCCTCGATGAGATGGGCCGCTACTATGGACTGAAGGTCATCTATCGCAACGCGTCCGCCAAGACTATCCGACTGCACTTCGAGTGGGATCAGGCCAAAAGCGTAGATGCCGCTATCGCCGTCCTCAACGGCTTCCAGCAGATTGCCGTCACACACAATGGTGACGAGATTATGGTAGAGTAAAAAAAACGGAAATGTTATGAAGAAGACACTCCTATTATTATATATCGTCTTGCTGTGCACCATCGTCAGCCCCGCCCAGCGCGTGAGCCGCGACTTCCGCAACGTGACGATGCCCGCGGCTCTGCAGCAGCTCGGCGGCATGACCCACCGCTATACCATCAACTTCATCTACAACGATCTTGAAGACTTTCGCGTGACTGCTGCCGTCAAAGGCGCAACCATCCCCGAAGCCATCCGACAGCTCATCGGCTTCTATCCCATCACGATGACAATGGTCGGTGACAGCATCATCAACGTGGAGTGCTCGCAGAAGACCACGCTGCGCTACAAGGGTCGCATCGTCAACGAGAAAGGCGAGGCGGCAGAATACGCCAACATAGTGCTGCTCTCGCCCGCCGACTCCTCGTTTATCGCCGGTGGCGTGAGCAACGAGAGCGGATACTTCGTCATTCCCTGCAACGCCCGTCGCGTCATCGCACGGGTGAGCTACGTGGGCTACAAGACGCAGCAATGGACAGCTGTCTCGCCCGACCTTGGTACCATCCGCCTGCAAGCCGACCGATTCACGCTGCATGGAGTGACGGTAAAGACGCAACGACCACAATACCGGGCAGCAAAAGGCGGGATGACCATTGACGTGGAGCATTCGGTGCTGAGCAAGATGGGAACTGCCATAGATGTACTCGGACAGCTGCCACGCGTCACTGCAACCGGTTCGGACATCAAGGTTTTCGCCAAAGGCGCGCCAGTCATCTATATCAACAACAAAAAGGTGACTGACAACCGTGAGCTCATGGAACTGAAATCGGAAGACATTAAGAATGTGGACGTGATCACCGCGCCCGGATCGCAATACGATGCTACAGTTGAGAGTGTCATCCGCATCCGCACACGCAAACCCACGGGCGAAGGATGGAGTGTGAGAAACGATGCCAACATCGCAAACAACACAATGTGGTCAGGATACGACAACGCCACTGTCAAATACCGCACAAAAGGACTGGAGCTGTCAAACACCACAGCCGTATATAGTGCGACAGGCAAGGAGGATGATGACGTGAGCTACACGCTCAGACCGAAAGGCAACACCCTCAATATCGGGCAGGATTTCAACTATGCTTCCCGACAGAACATATTATCGCAGACATTCCGCTTGAGTTATGACATCAATGCCGACAATTCCCTCGGCGGCAGCTATTGGTATTACAAGACCTTGTCAAGTAACATTGACGCGAACAGCAGCCAGACAGTCATGCGCAACGGTGCCTACGAGGGCTCCGTCCTGCAAAGTCAAAAGCAATACAGGGATGTAGGGCCGCGCAATGAGGCCAACCTCTACTATACGGGTAAGCTCGGCAGTTGGAGCATCGACTTCAATGCCTCTTACCTGCACATGAAATACATATTAAGCCAACAGGGTACGGAGACCAGTGCTGAATTGGACAACCGCAAGGTGACCACCAACGGCGGACAGCGCAGTGATCTATGGGCAGGAAAGCTCGTTGTGGCGCACCCGATAGGAAAAGGCACGCTCTCATTGGGCTCGGAGTACACCCACACGAGGTCAGTGGGCTTCTATGTCAACAATCAGAACTATGTGCCGGCCTCCAGTACCAAACTCTATGAAGCAAACATCGCGGCGTTTGCAGATTTCACCCTGCCCTTCCATCACTATGAGCTGGATGCCGGACTGCGCTACGAACATGTCACGACCGACTACTACAGCTTCGGCAAATGGGAAGAGGAGCCCAGCCGGCGCTATGGCAATCTTTTCCCCAACCTGTCGCTGTCGTGGTCAAAAGACCTGTGGTCGTGGCAAGTGGCTTACACCATGAAAACCAACAGGCCGAGCTATAACAACCTGCGCAACTTCATGCAGTACGACAGCCGCTACCTCTACGAGGGTGGAAATCCCTACCTGCGTCCCGAATACACCCACAACGTGGAGCTCTCTATCGTATATAAGTGGCTGAGCTTCTCTGCCGACTACGACTATGTCCACAAGCCCATGCTTCATATCTTCGGATTGTACGACAACCAAGAGATCGCTTATATGTCAGTTCGCAATATGGGACATTACCAGACTCTTTATGCCGCAGTGACTGCCTCGCCGAGTTTCGGTTGGTATCATCCATCTTGGGAGATCGACTATTCGCAGCTGTTCTTTCATGAGCCCACCAATCTCTGCTCCCGCCATCCCTCATTCTCCTTCACGCTTCGCAACAGCCTCATCATACCGCACGGATGGACAGCAGGCATCGACCTCTATGGCTACACCGACAGCTATGACCCAATGCGGCGGTCAACAGGCTTTATGACCGTCAGCGCACGGCTGCGCAAGTCTTTCTTCAACGACCGACTAATATTCTATCTCCAAGCCAATGACCTGACTAAAGGCAACCGCGAACGGTGGACTTTCTATGGTACTGATGTCAACACCCGCAAAAACAGCAATAGCTTCACGCACAGCATATCGCTCACGGTGACTTATAACTTCAATGCCACACGCAGCCGCTATAAGGGTACCGGTGCCGGAAACGAGGAGAAGAAGAGACTGTGAGCGTTTCCAAGAATGATCGTGCCAAAGCCACAAACGTATCAACCCAAAATAAAAGTAATGTTTAACTGGGTCAACCAACATTAAAAATAAGACTCAAAGTAGTCAACTTAAATCGTTAAACTACAGACCGAGCTTTGGTAATGCGATGACCAGGCTTTGGTAATGTGATGACCAGGCTTTGGTAATGTGATGACCAAGCTTTGGTAATGTGGTGACCAAGCTTTGGTAATAGTCATAAAACTACGGAGGCTCATCCTCAGGAAGGATGAGCCGTTGTTTAGTTACTGTTGTTCGCTTACTATCACGTCAGAACGTCACGCCGACGTTAAGGTTGAAACAGCCTGTACGTGTGTCCTCAAAGTCGTAGTGGCCAATGTTTGCCAAACCGATATCATAGCTCATACCGAGGTAGAGCATTTGGAAACTCACGCCACAACCCAGGCGTAGACCACCATCGAAACGTTTGAAACTCGCCTGGTCGTCACTGAAACTGGAGTAAGCCTCGCGGTGGCCATAGTCCTTGATCTTACCGCCTACGCCTACGGCCAGATAGCCACCGGCAAACGGCTCCACCGAGATGTCGGGCGTAGCCTGGTATTTATATTTCAGCAAAAGCGGCAGTTCGAGGTATTCCAACCGGTAGGTGAACTTATTGCCGTCGTAGTTGCCTTTACCGCCTTTCTCCACATAGGAGAGTCCGGTCTCGAAGAACAGTGGGGCTGTATTGGTGAGCTGAGTGCCGATAACGGCTCCTACATCCAGTCCCGTTCGTGCGTCGCTGCCGTCAAGAACGGATGCGTCGGAGTTCACTGTAGCCACGGCCATGCCCAAACGAAAACCGTAATAGACATTGCTGCCATAGCCGTAGACCGTACGGCCATTGTTGTTTCCTCCATGCTGGCGGTAGCACTCGGCACGCTTACTGGGCGGAATAGGGCGCCCGTCGGGATAATATTGTGCTGCGGCAGGTAGCGTCAGCAACACGGCAATGGCCAGAAACAGAATCTTTTTCATCTTTTCCATATTACAATACGATTGATACAAACCAGCCTATAGAAGGTCTTGATAATGAATATCACAAAGTTAGCCTTTCCCTTGCATTGGGTTTACGGGGAAATACCTATTTGTCGATAGGTTTTTCCCTCTTTTTTTTCTTTGACAACCTTATTTCTTAAAGCCCAACTTCTCGCAGAGTTCCTTCATTCCCTCTGACGCACCTTTCTGTATGTGCGTGAACTTACCACCTGGCGCATTGAACACCGGGTCAGGGTCTACCAAGTAAACCGGACATCCCTGCGGCGCGTACTGCACGAGTCCTGCAGCAGGATATACATTGAGCGACGTGCCGATGATGACAAAGATGTCGGCTTTCATCGCCTCGCGCGCCGCCGGATCGAGCATGGGCACGCTTTCACCAAAGAAAACAATGAACGGACGGAGCAGCGAACCATCGCCGGCTTTGGTACCGGGCGCCACGTCGCTGTGCTCGGGCGTGAGCTGCTGGATATAGCGCTCGTCGTAGGGATCGATGCTCGAGCACACTTTGGTCAGCTCGCCGTGCAGGTGGATGACATGTGTGGAGCCCGCCTTCTCATGGAGGTTGTCCACGTTCTGCGTCAAGACACTGACATCGTAATCCCTCTCCAAGGCAGCGATGAGCCGATGCCCCTCGTTGGGATCAGCCTGCCATAGCTTTTGCCGAAGCATGTTATAGAAGTTTGTCACCAGCGTGTGATCCGCTTCCCACCCCTCATGAGAGGCTACCTGCTCCACCGGATAGTTCTCCCACAGTCCGTCATTACCACGGAACGTCTTGAAACCACTCTCCACCGACATACCGGCGCCCGTAAGAAAAACAATTTTCTTCTTCATCTTCATATTGCCTTTAGAACTGTTATTATACCACAAAAATAATATTTTTTTCGCAATATGCCGCTTGTTCACAATTAAAAATAGTATCTTTGCACATTATTTATAATTAGCATCAAACAATAGAAATGGACAAGACAAGTTACGCGCTGGGCATGAGCATTGGTCATCAACTCCAGCAGATGAACGCAACCGAACTGAATATCGACGATTTTGCAAAGGCTATCCGCGACATCTTTGCCGGAGAAACTGCCATGACCGACATGGATGCTCAGGCTGCCGTGCAGGCTTTCTTCCAGCAAAAAGAGGAGGAGCAGGCCAAGGCTGCACAGGCCGATGGACAGAAGTTCCTTGAGGAGAACGCCAAGAAGCCGGGCGTGGTCACCCTGCCCAGCGGACTGCAGTATGAAGTGCTGCGTGAGGGCGACGGCAAAAAGCCAAAGGCTACCGATCAGGTAGAGTGCCACTACGAGGGAACACTCATCAACGGTCAGGTCTTTGACAGCAGCTATCGCCGTGGCGAGACAGCTACTTTCCCCCTCAACCAAGTCATCAAGGGCTGGACAGAAGGTTTGCAGCTCATGCAGGAGGGTGCCAAATATCGCTTCTATATCCCTTACACACTCGGCTACGGAGCCAATGGTGCCGGCCAGGCCATCCCGCCATACGCTACACTGATCTTCGATGTCGAACTCATCAAAGTAAAATAACAAAAGATACAGAATAAAACATCAACTAATGAAAAGTTTGAAAGTATTGGCTGCTTTAGCCATCGCCGCTGCCACATTCTCTGCTTGCGGCAATTCCACTCCCAAAGCCAACCTCAAGACTGACGTCGACTCGCTGAGTTACGCCATCGGTCTCGCACAGTCACAGTACGTGCGTCAGGCCATCCAGCAGGGTCAGGTTATCGACACGACCTACATGGATGAGTTTGTAAAAGGCATCAACGAAGGTGCCAACGCAGGCGACGACAAGAAGCGCGCTGCCTACATCATGGGTCTGCAGATCGGTCAGCAGATCGCCACACAGCTGGTCAAGGGCGTCAACCACGAAGTCTATGGTGACGACTCCACCAAGACCATCTCCCTGAAGAACCTCCTTGCCGGTTTCGTTACGGGTGCCACAGGTAAGAAAGGCCTCATGACTCCGGAGATGGCTAACCAGGTTGCTCAGACCAAGATGGAGATCATCAAGAGCAAGACCATGATGAAGGAATATGGTGCCAACAAGGTTGCCGGTGAGAAGTTCCTCGCTGCCAACAAGAAGAAACCGGGAGTTGTCACACTGCCCTCCGGCCTGCAGTACAAGGTCATCAAGGAAGGACACGGCGCTATCCCGACAGACACCACTACAGTAAAGGTTAACTACGAAGGCCGCACGATCGACGGCAAGATCTTCGAAAGCTCCTACACCAACGGCCAAGGCCCTGTCACCATCCAGCCCAAGCAGTTCATCCCTGGATGGACTCAGGCACTGACTCGTATGCCCGAGGGCTCTGTTTGGGAAGTCTACATCCCTCAGAGCTTAGCCTACGGCGCTCGCGAAGCCGGACAGATCAAGCCTTTCTCTACCCTCATCTTCAAGATTGAACTGATCAAGGTAGGCGGCAAGTAATCCTCCGGCTACCGCGATTATACGATCATACAAGACACCCCCCTCAGGCTGCGCTCCCCAAGGAGACAGCCAGAAGGGGGCTTTTTAAACCAATACACAACAATGAAAAAGATTCTAACCATAGCCACGCTGATCGTCTCAGCACTTGCCATCCTCCCCGCTCAGGCTGGCAACAACAAGAAAAACAAAAACAAGGACAAGAAAGCAGAGGCCTGTACCGAAGCTTGCTGCGCTCCCGCGAAGCTCACCTCCACGGCAGACTCCATCAGCTACGCCGCCGGATATGCTGCCACACGCGGTCTGATGCCTTATCTGCAGCAGCGCTTGCATGTCGACACGGTCTATATCAACGAGTTTTTACGAGGTTTCCGCGAGGCCGTCGCTAAAACCAAAGACCCTGCCTACGTAGCTTACCAGGCCGGAACGACCATCGCCCAGCAGGCCACGGAGAGCATTCTCCCAGGGATGGGACGTGAGTTCAAGGACACCAAAGACTCTCTGCGGAGCAATCTCTTCTATGAGGGATTCCTCGCTGCCGTCAAGGGCGACACCACTATATATAAGGAGGCAACAGCCTCCAAGTATTTCGAGCAGAAAGCCGAGGCTGTCCGCAACGCCAAAAACGCCGCGTGGAAAACCGAGAACGAGAAATGGCTCGCCGACAACGCTGCCAAGCCGGGTGTCGTAACCATGCCTGACGGACTGCAATATAAGGTGCTTAAGGCCGGCAACGGTCCCAAGCCTGCTGCTGACCAGACCGTAGAAGTGAGGTACGAAGGCAAGACTATCGACGGCAAGGTGTTCGATGCCACTGAGAAGCACGGCGGCAAAGGTTCCGACAGCTTCCGTTGCGACCAGGTCATCAAAGGTTGGACCGAGGCACTGACCAACATGCTCGTGGGCAGCAAATGGGAAGTGTATATCCCGCAGAACCTCGCTTACGGCGAGAGAGAAGCCGGACAGATCAAGCCCTACTCTACGCTGATCTTCACCATCGAACTGGTAGGTATCGAGCAGCCCAAGGCCAGCGACACCAAAGCCGACAACGCCGGCAAAACTACTTCGGCCAAGAGTGCGCCTGCAAAAAAGGCAGGCAAGAAAGGACGAAGATAATATGCTGTTTACATCCAAGTAGCCATTAAAATAGATGTGATTGAAAGATAAAAAGATCCACATCCTTTACTAAATGCACGAATATTGCAAAATATTCGTGCATTTTGTTGTTTATCTCGTTTTAATTACCTACTTTTGCTTGTTGGAAACAAGTTAGACATTATACAATTACCTATGCAGATGGACAAAATCGACAACTTGGATAAGAAAATTCTTTCTATCCTCTCAAAGAATGCACGTATTCCTTTCAAAGACGTAGCAGCTGAATGCGGTGTCTCGCGTGCCGCCATTCACCAGCGTGTACAGCGCCTCATTGACAACGGAGTGATCCTCGGAAGCGGATTCGACATCAATCCCAAGAGTCTGGGATACAGCACCTGCACCTACGTGGGACTGAACCTGGAGCGCGGATCGATGTACAAAGATGTCGTCAAGCGGCTCGTCAACATCCCGGAGATCGTGGAGTGCCACTTCACCACAGGCCCCTACACTATGCTCATCAAAGCCTACGCGCGCGACAATGAGGAACTCATGGATCTGCTCAACAACAAGTTGCAGACCATCCCCGGCGTCGTCTCCACCGAGACGCTCATTTCCCTTGAGCAGAGCATCAAGCGCGAGATGCCGGTCAACCATGAATAATTAGCAACCAACGTTTCTGTTTTGCCAATATGCGGAGCCTCAAGTGAGATGCCCTGCCATGGCGAGATTAGGTCGAATGAAATTCAAAAGCTTTTCTCTGGCGCAAAACCTCAACGAGGTCTACGCCTCCTTCCCCGAAGCGAAGCAGAAGCCAGTCATCGGTCTGACGACCAATTTCAGTGACGGCGACGCTACGATTCGGGACAGATACTATATGCAGGTGGTCAAAGCCGGTGGCACGCCGGTACTCATCCCGCCTGTCGACGACAACGACACCCTTGTCAACACACTCGAGCATCTCGACGGACTGCTGCTCACCGGCGGCGCTGACTACAACCCACTGTGGTGCGGTGAGGAACCGGCACCACAACTCCACCATATCAACGCACAGCGCGACCGCGCCGAACTCATGCTCACCCGTCTGGCCTACAACCGTCAAATACCTATGCTCGGCATTTGCCGCGGCATACAGACGCTGGCCATGGCACTCGGCGGAAAGGTCAGACAAGACATCGCACTGACCAATACCAACCGCATGAGCAGTCCCGTGAAGCACTCACAGGACGCAGACCGACAAGAGCCGACCCACTCGGTGGACCTCGCCGAAGGCTCCGTGATTGCCAGCCTCTATGGCTGCGGGCGCATCTATGTCAACTCTTTCCACCATCAGGCGGTAGGAGAGCCGGGCGAGAAGTTCCGCGTGACAGCCAAAGCGTCAGACGGTGTCATCGAGGCCATCGAGAGCACAGAGTTCAAAGGCATCATGGGCGTGCAATGGCATCCCGAGTGGCTCGGCGAGGAAGGGCAGCCCGTCTTCCAATGGCTCGTCAGAGAGGCTGAGCTATTCCACAAAGCCAAGCAGATCCACGAGCGCATCCTGACGCTCGACACTCATTGCGACACTCCGATGTTCTTCCCTCAGGGCGTGCGCTTCGACCAGCGCGATCCGCGGATTCTCTACGATCTGCACAAGATGACCGACGGAAGGCAGGATGCCGTCATCATGGTGGCTTATCTTCCCCAGCCCAAGCTCGGACAGCAATTCTCACAGACTGTTGACATTGCGGGCATTCTCAAGCACAACCCCGACATGCAGGGCATCAACAGCCAGCTGTCACCGATGGCCTACGCCGACCTGATCTTCGACAAACTCGAGCGCATCGTTGACGAGCAAAGCCAGTATATCAGCGTGGCCCGCACACCCGCCGACCTCTATGAGGACAAGCGCCTGGGTCGCAAGAGCATCATGTTTGGCATCGAAAACGGACTGGCTCTCAACCACGATGTCGCCAACGTGCGCCACTTCGCACAGCGCGGCGTGGTCTACATCACGCTCTGCCACAACGGCGATAACGACATCTGCGACTCAGCCCGCGGCTGCAACACCCACAATGGTGTGTCGCAGTTCGGCGAGAAAGTCATCCAGGCCATGAACGCCGAAGGCATCATGGTCGACCTCAGCCACGCTGCTGAAAAGTCGTTCTACGATGCACTTGACATCAGCCGCACGCCGATCGTCTGCTCGCACAGTAATTCGCGCGCACTCTGCGACGTGCCCCGCAACCTCACTGACGACCAGTTACGCGCCCTCGCTCATAAAGGCGGTGTGGCTCACATCACGCTCTACCATGGCTTCCTGCGTAAGGATGGCGAGGCCACAGTGCTCGATGCTATCGAGCACCTCGAGCGCGCCATCGACATCATGGGCATTGACCATGTAGGCATTGGCACTGATTTCGACGGTGACGGCACCGTGCGCGGATGCGCCGACGCGTCGGAACTGATCAACTTCACTATGCAGTTGCTCCGTCGCAGATACAGTGAGCGTGACCTCGTGAAGATTTGGGGCGGCAACTGGCTGCGCGTCATGGCGCAAGTGCAGGCCGTCCACAACAAATAAAGAATATGTTTGTAGAATCGTAAACAACGATGACTCGAAAGAAAAGATCCATCCTTATCGTGACAAGCTGCTTATGTGTGGTCGCTGCCCTGGCAGTGGCTTTTTGGCCGGCAAAGACGGCATCGGTCGACGACACCGAGGATACAGAAGAAACAGAAAAGGTAGCACCCGTGGGTCCGACGTTCAACGCTGACTCAGCCTATGCCTACACCAAAGCGCAATGCGACTTCGGACCCCGCGACATGAACTCCAAGGGTCACGATGCCTGCGGCGACTGGATCGTGGCACAGTTTGAGCGGCTCGGCTGTAAGGTGACACGACAGAAAGCCGATCTCAAAGGCTACGATGGCACCATCCTCCACAGCATGAACATCATAGCCAGCTACAACCCTGCTGCCACCACGCGTATCATGCTCTGCGCCCACTGGGATTCGCGTCCCTGGGCCGACAACGATCCCGACTCCACCAATTGGCACAAGCCCATCTTAGCGGCCAACGACGCTGCCAGCGGCGTGGCGGTGATGCTGGAACTGGCCAGACTGCTCGCTCAGAAGAACGTTTCTGCCAAGCTCCCGCAAAACCTTGGCGTGGACTTCGTGTGCTTCGATGCCGAGGACTGGGGCACGCCACAGTGGAGCGACCAGCAAGACGACGGCAGCTCATGGGCACTCGGCGCACAATATTTCTCCGCCAACCTGCCGCAAGGCTATGCACCCCGCTACGCCATCCTGCTGGATATGGTCGGAGGACAGGGCGCTCAGTTCTATCAAGAAGGCATGTCGAAACAGTATGCGCCCGAAATCGTGAAGAAGGTTTGGCGCGCTGCCCGTCAGGCCGGCTTTGGCAGTTTCTTCCCCAAGAGCGACGGTGGCATGATCACCGATGACCATATTCCCGTCAACCAAACGGCGAAAATTCCGTGTATCGACATCATTCCTTACTACCCCAACTGCCAGCAGAGCACCTTCGGCCCTACATGGCACACACTTGCCGACGACATGGAGCATATCGACAAAAACACGCTGAAGGCTGTCGGGCAAACGCTCGTACAAGTTATCTTCAGCGAGAAATAAAGACTGACTTCAGCGAGAAATATAGATAGAAAAAAGGCGCACCCCGCAAGGTGCGCCTTTTTCTATCGTAACAATAATTATTTCTGTGTGGTGATGTTATGACTAAAATACCTTTCAATCATTAATAAAG
>DAWDCC010000044.1:0-26118 GCA_052355365.1 Prevotella sp.
AGGTCTGTTCGGGACTTGCACCCGTTAGCCGGTACACATGCTGGTCAAACAAAAAAAGGATGTACTGCTATAAGCAACACATCCTTTGGTTATTTTCTTTGAAAGAAATGTGAGGGTTAAGCCTCAGCAGGAGCCTCCTCGGCGGGAGCCTCAGCCTGAGCAGCCTCAGCGGCCTTTGCGGCCTCAGCCTCTGCCTTCGCGGCAGCCTCAGCAGCCTTCTTGTCAGCCACCTTCTTGGCAATAGCCTCGTTCACTTTCTTCTCAGCCTCCAACTCCTTGGCAGCTGCGTCCTGACGGCTCTTAGTCTCAGCGCTGCGAACAGCGTTCAGCTTCTGCTCCTTGGCAGCTTTCCAAGCGTCGAACTTCTGCTGGCAAGCAGCCTCGTCGAAAGCACCCTTCTTCACGCCACCGCGCAGGTGCTTCATCATGTAGACACCCTCACCCTTGAGGATGTTGCGGACTGTGTCTGTTGGCTGTGCACCGGCCTCTACCCAGTACAAAGCACGGTCGAATTTCAAATCTACGGTTGCAGGATTGGTGTTCGGGTTGAAAGTACCGATTTTCTCTGTAAACTTACCATCACGTGGTGCTCTTACATCAGCGATCACAATACTATAGAAAGCATAGCCTTTGCGACCACCGCGCTGTAATCTGATTTTTGTTGCCATTTTGTTTTGTATAAACGATTAATTGTTTGTATCATACTCCTAACTCGTAGAAGCGGTTGCAAAGGTACTACATTTTTCTAAGACGCTGTGTGTCTACGGCTTCCTACCACTTAATATTTAAGAATTATTAAGTCGCTACGGTTATCTGTCCTTGATGGGCACATAGCTTTTCTGCTCCAAGATATTCTTGTAGGCAGGACGGATGATACGACGTCCCTCGAAATTCAGCTCCTCGATACGGTGGGCTGTCCAGCCGACAATACGCGCCATGGCAAAGATAGGCGTATAGATCTCCTGCGGAAGACCAATCATCTCATAGATGAAGCCACTGTAGAAGTCGAGGTTGGCACAAATAGGCTTCGTAGTCTTGCGGAAAGCAGAGACACACTTCACTCCCTCCTGCTCAATGAGTTTCAAGAAGTTATACTCCCTGACCATACCTTTCTCCTTGGCCAGCTCACCGGCCAGTTTCTTCAACTCCACAGCTCTCGGATCGCTCATGGTGTACACAGCATGACCGATACCATAGACCAGGCCAGACTTGTCATAAGCCTCCTTGTTGAGCATACGGTTGAGATAAGTATCGATCTCGTCGATATTGGTCCAGTCGGAAATCTGCTCCTTGAGATGATGAAACATGTTGATAGCCTTGATATTGGCACCGCCATGCAGAGGTCCCTTGAGAGAGCCAATTCCCGCGGCAATGCTGGAATAGGTATCGGTGCGGGTTGAGGAGGTCACACGCACCGTGAACGTAGAGTTGTTACCACCACCATGCTCAGCTTGGATGATGAGCAGCAGATCGAGCATACGCGCATCGAGCTCAGTGAAGTTCTCGTCCTTGAGCATATAGAGGAAGTTCTCAGCGATCGTCATATTCTCGCGCGGATGACGAATATTGAGACTACTGCCCTGCATGGAATGGCGATAGATATTGTAAGCGTAGGCGATGATCGTCGGGAACTTGGCGATGAGCTCGATGGACTGCCGCATGAGATTGTCACGCGAGATGTCGTCGGGATTGGGGTCGAAGGTGTACATCTCCAACACGCACCGGGCCAGGATATTCATAATGTTGCTGCCCTCCAAATCGATGATGTGCACGATCGTACGATGGTCAAGCGGCATATTCTCATTGATCAGCTCGCGGAAAGCCGTCAGCTCCTCATCGTCGGGCAGATTGCCGGAGAGGAGCAGATAAGCAATTTCCTCGAAGCCGAAACGCTTCTCTTTTAGCAAAGGAGTGACGAGATCGTCGAGCTCATAGCCACGATAGTAGAGCCGGCCCGGACAAGGGCGCAGCGAACCGTCGTCATTGCGCTCGTAGCCAACGACATTACCGATATTGGTCAGACCGACGAGCACACCGGTGCCGTCCTCGTTGCGCAGTCCGCGCTTCACACCATATTTAGTAAAAGCCTCACGAGGGATTTTGCAAGAGTTCTTTACCTCATCGCTCAACTTGTATATCAGATATTCCTTTCTCATAACATCGTAACTTTTAGTTTACCTCAAAATACCCTTGATGACAGCGTCACCAAATTCTCTTGTGCCCAACGACTTTCCATCGGTCATCATCCGTGCAAGGTCTGCCGTGGCCGTGTGGTGACGGAAGAGCTCGGCCAAGCTCTGCTCGATGGCCTGTCCGGCTTCTTTCCATCCGATGTAGCCGAGCATCATCACTGCAGAAAGCAGGATGCTCGACGGATTGACGATATTCTTTCCTGCTATGTCGGGAGCGATGCCGTGAGTAGCTTCGAAGATAGCATGACCCGTCTGATAATTGATATTGCCACCAGGAGCAATACCAATGCCACCAACCTGAGCCGCCAACATGTCAGAGACATAGTCGCCATTGAGATTCATCGTGGCGATGACGCTGTAGTCCTGAGGCTTCAGCAGAGCGTTTTGCAAAAAGGCATCACAGATGCAGTCCTTCATCACCAGACGACCGGACTTCAGCGCATCGCCATACTCGCGCTCAGCCAACTCGTAAGCCCATTTTTTGAATCCGCCTTCGGTGAACTTCATGATATTGCCTTTATGAACCAATGTCACAGACGGAAGATTATGGGACAGGGCGTATTCTATGGACGCACGGACAAGACGCTCTGAACCCTCACGACTGACGGGCTTAACACCAAAGCCGGAGGTTTCGGGGAAACGGACCTTCGTGACACCCATCTCTTCATGGAGGAAGCGATAGAACTTGCGGGCGCCGTCTGATCCTGCTTCCCACTCGATCCCAGCGTAAATGTCCTCGGTGTTTTCACGGAAGATGCACATATCCACCTTCTCAGGATGCTTCACTGGACTCTCGATACCCTCGAACCAATGTACAGGACGCTGGCAGACATAAAGGTCAAGACCTTGACGGAGCGCTACATTCAAACTACGAATACCGCCCCCGACTGGAGTCATCAAAGGACCTTTGATGCCCACAAGACACTCACGGAAAGCATCCATCGTGGCCTGCGGCAGCCATTCGCCGGTCTGCTCGTGAGCTTTGCCACCGGCAAGCACTTCTCTCCATTCGATCTTACGCTTACCGCCATAGCACTTCTCCACCGCGGCATCCACGGTCTCGCGCATAATGGGTGATATCTCTTTGCCTACGCCATCTCCTTCAATGAAAGGGATAGTCGGCTGATCGGGTACCACGAGTGCCCCGTTTTGTTTGCTGATATTCATAATTGTATCCTGTTTATGATCTTAAAAGGTTGTTCAAAGCCGAGCCAGCCTTGAACCACTCGATTTGAATTTGATTATAAGTGTGAAGAGCCTCGAAGCTATCGCTCGACCCATCCTTATGCGTCAAAGTGACAATCAACGGCTTGCCCGGGGCGAACGCCTTCAGACCAGTCACCGAGATGCGGTCATCCTCCTGCACCTTGTCATAGTCATCCTTATTGGCAAATGTCAGTGCGAGCATACCCTGCTTCTTTAAGTTTGTCTCATGGATGCGGGCAAAACTCTTGGCCAACACCACCTTGACGTTGAGGAAACGGGGTTCCATAGCCGCGTGCTCACGCGAAGAGCCCTCACCATAGTTGTCCTCTGCCACGATAATGCTGCCCATGTTGTGGGCTTTATAGTCTTTCGCGGCAGCGGAGACAGCCTTGTACTGCCCATCGATCTGATCTTTCACATTGTTGCTCTCACCGTTGAAGGCATTCACTGCTCCCATCAGCAGATTGTCGGAGATGTTTTGGAGATGGCCACGGAAGCGCAGCCAGGGACCAGCCATTGAAATATGGTCGGTCGTGCACTTACCTTTTACCTTGATCAACAACGGCATGTCCAGCAAGTCGTTTCCATCCCACGCAGCAAAAGGCTCCAGCCGTTGCAGACGCTGAGAATCAGGAGCAATAACAACTGGTGCATCGGTATGCTGATTCGTTGGAGGTACGAAGAGACCTTCTTGCTCCAATGTGGTGATAGCATCTCCTTCTTTTCCACAGGTAAAGCCTTGAGGAGGGAAGACAAAGCCCTGAGGCTCTTTGAGTATCACCTCTTTTCCCTCTTCATTTATCAGGCTGTCTGTAGCAGGATTGAAGTCCAGCTTACCGGCTAAGGCCAAGGCCACCGTCATCTCGGGTGAGCCTATAAAAGCATAAGTATTAGGGTTGCCGTCAGCACGACGGCGGAAATTACGATTGAAAGAGGTGACGATAGCATTCTTTCGGGTGTTGCCGTCGGTATGTCGCTTCCACTGACCAATACACGGGCCGCAGGCATTGGCCATGACCACAGCGCCAATGGCACAGAAATCATCTAAGATGCCATCGCGCTCGGCTGTACAACGAATCTGCTCTGAACCAGGACATACAATAAGCTGTGCCTTCACCTTCAGATGCAACGCCAAAGCCTGACGGGCAACTGAAGCGGCGCGCGACAAATCTTGATAGGATGAGTTGGTGCAAGAGCCAATCAGCGCTACCTCCACGTTCATCGGATAATCGTTGGAGGGTCCTTTCTCGCGCATCTGGGAGATCGGTGTGGCTGCGTCCGGCGTGAAGGGACCATTGAGATGGGGCTCTATCTTGGAAAGATCGAGGTCGATGACCTGATCGTAATACATCTCGGGATGAAGCTCCACATCAACGTCAGCTCTGAGATCTGCAGCATTCTGCCGCGCCATAGTAGCCACCTGCTCGCGACCGGTCTGACATAGATACTCATCAGCGTTGTCATCGTAAGGGAATAAAGAGCAGGTTGCACCTAATTCTGCTCCCATGTTGCAGATTGTAGCCTTACCTGTGGTGGACAGGCTCTTGGTGCCTTCACCGAAATATTCCATAATTGCGTTGGTACCGCCTTTGGTCGTCAACAGTCCGAGGATCGTCAGTATGACATCTTTTGGCGCGGCCCATCCCTGAAGTTGTCCATAGAGATGAACTCCGATGATACGGGGCATGCGCAACTCCCAAGGCTGTCCGGTGAGAACATCTACGGCATCAGCACCACCAACTCCGATAGCCGCCATACCCAGTCCTCCCGCGTTGGGCGTATGAGAGTCAGTACCAATCATCATACCACCGGGGAATGCATAGTTTTCCAACACCACTTGATGGATAATGCCGGCACCAGGCCCCCAAAAGCCAATTCCATATTTCTTGGATGCAGACCGAAGGAAATCATATACCTCTTGATTCTCTTTACAAGCGACGCCGAGATCGTCCTTAGCACCTTCGTCAGCACGAATGAGGTGGTCGCAATGCACTGAGGCGGGCACAGCGACATGCTCTCTTCCCGCATTCATAAACTGCAACAAGGCCATCTGAGCCGTAGCATCCTGCATCGCCACTCTGTTCGGACGGAAATCAGCGTAATCGACGCCACGATTCAGGGGCTTCAACGATGCTTCATCATAAAGATGAGAGAAGAGTATTTTTTCGGCATAGGTCAACGGTCTTTTCAATGTCCCTCTTACCATTGAAATCTTGGAAGAATAAGCAGCGTAGAACTGCTTCACCATTTCGATATCCAACATATAATTCCCTTTATTGATTAAACTCGTTGCAAATATAGTAATTTTTCTTTGAATTGATACTATATTTGAATAAAAATTAATCAAAATGAAAGGAAATTCTATTAAAATTCAATTTTATAGCCATTAAACACGTTAATGTCTACCGCACCGTGTATACCGTCGACTTGTCCGTCGGGCGCCAACTGCCATATCTTCAACTTGATGTCCGGCTTGTATTCCCCGTATCGAGCGATCCAAATTGGATAGGTATGTTTGATGTCCGGCGCCGAATCGAGATAGCGGTTGACAAAAGTCTGACTGATGTATAGAATCGGCCTTTTGCCCGTGCGATACTCTACCGTGCGAAGCCATGCCCTCACATTTTGCCACATGATTGTCACTCCGCCAATCTTACGTATTTGACTGGGCAGCAGCTCCAAGTCCAGCACCGGCGGCAGGTCATTATGCGCCACGCGGCTGTTTGACAAGAAGAAAGCGGCCTGCTGACTGCCGGAGGAGCGATGCGTGAAGTAGTGATAGGTGCCTGTAGGATAACCATGCTTACGTGAAGCGGCATAATCTGAAAGGTAGTAAGGATTCAGCATAGAGCTGCCTTCTGTGGACTTGATGAAGATAAACGAGATCTTATAGTTCACGTGACCACTCACATTTTTCTTCGATAGGGTACCTAAATGGGTAATACGTAGGCGCGACCAGTCGATACTATAGCGATGCTTTCCTTTCACATGCTGATATTTCGACAGGTCGATTCCATAGAGCCGGGATGAATTGTAATTCAGCCGCTCTCCTTTATACACGTCGTCCTTCCACTCTCCTACTCTGAAAAAACGATGCTGGCTGGAAAAGCCAAAGCCTCTGCGACTCCCCTTTTGCCAAAAGCCTTCATATAGCGTGCCTTGGTTATCGATCAGTGTGCCATAACCATTGGACTGCAGCTGATGGTTAAAGTCTCCCTGATAAAGTCCGGTAGAATCCCTACGCACGCCACTCGTCAATGTGTCATGGTTCCATACACCGTCTATGCGGTTTCCTAATGAGTCCAAAGTCCAGCCCTTGCCCTGGCGCGTTCCATTCTTCCATATACCACTATATATAATGGAGTCGCCATCCGAGAGCGTACCCAAGCCATCAGGCTTGCCATGGAGTGTCTGTCCCTGATAGGTTTTGCCCTGCCACGACATTTTGGATACATCATTGGTTTTCACAGTACAACCGTTGAACAGAAGAGCCAATAACGACATGAAAAGAAAAACAGAGAGGATATAGCTCAAAGAAGATTTCATAGCGAGCCCTCCTTATCTACTAATCCCACAAAACGGCCATGAAGCGTAAAGACGGCAGTACCCGGCTGGGCAAAAGCATGAGCCACCCCTATCTTCTGCCCGCGGTCATAATCACCGCGGGTAAGAATCGTATGGTCTTTCCGTCGGTTGTCAGCAGGCGACAGTGTAACGGTGATCACCTCTTTATGACGGGACACTCCCCAAGGAACGTTTTTCACAGCCCGGCATCCCCAAGGGATGACTGCTTTGTCGGTATGAACAATGACAGGAAGGCTGATGCTGTCAACAGGAATGCGCAACAGACGACAGGTGCGGCGATGCAACTGTCCCTTATCATTGTACCATGACACAGAGAAACGGCATTTATAGAGGAATGTCAAATGACGCCGCCCCAACTTGTTGGTCGCCGCACTTAAACTCTTCAAAGAATCAAGTTGGTGCACCTGCCATGCGCTGTAAGCAGCGATACGGTTGTAGCCCTCATCCTGAACATTATGGCAACGGAGATAGTATTCCAACTCTTTTCTGACCATCGTAGAGCGATGCAGCGCCACGGACAAGGAATCGCGCTGACGCTTCAAAGCAGTGTCAGGCTGCACCTTTGCAAAATGAGAAGAAGGAAGAGAAAGCAATGTCAACACACGACCATCACAACTGGGCCACCACCAATGACGATTGATCCACACACCTTGCTGATGGACAGGATACACTTGTAAGTCAGCAACATGGCGGCCATCGCTCAAGCAAAGCGTAACTGTACCGTCCAACATACAGACAGACTTTCGCATGTCGTTTTCCGTAGCTGGCAATGCCATGCAGGTAAGCCAAAACAACAACATCAAGGGGAGAATCACCGCAATATAGACTCTCCATCTCACAATGAATGGTATGATCTTTCTTCTCAGCATCACTCTGAATTCAATCCTCCAATTCGATACTCCTAAATACTAGTGCAAAGTTACTAAATATAAATGAGAATCCTTTGCAAGCGGAAGAGCATTTTTTATTGGTCGGCATCGTCCCAGAGATGATTGGCCTCTTCAATCTCGTCCTCATCAAACCATTTCGACAGTTTGTCGTAAGCACGCTTCTTCACATCGTCGGTAAGGTCACCCTTGATTTTGCGTAACACATACAACAATACTGCCACATCATCGCCCAATCCAGCGATAGGTATTGCGTCGGGGATAACATCCAAAGGACTGATCAGATAGCCCAAAGCACCAATGATAATCGCTTTGTCCTTCAATGGGACATCCTTGCTTTGAAGCGTGTAGTAAAGAATCAGCGCGGCATATACCAGTTTGGCTCCTGCCCGCTTGGCGATATGAGAAATCTTCTCGACAAAACCCGAAGCTGAGTATTTGTCGCTGTACTTCATAAAATCTGGCAACTGTAAGTCTTTCATATAGTTTTAGTCATTAAGTATTCATATAGTTTTTAACAATTACATATTTACATTGTTTTGGCCATTAAGTATTGGTCTACCGCGTCTGCATATTGTGCGTAAGCTTTCTGCTCTCTTCTCAACTGCGACAGGCGATAACGTGTCACCAACATCCTTACACCCTTAGCCATGAAAGCCAATACCAGTCCGATAGCTATACTTACAAACAAAGACTTGTTGCCCCAAGGCAAGCTCTCCTCGGGAAACGCGCTCAGCACGAGCACAGGCAACACTGCGATAATCCCATAGACCGTCAGCTGCTGCCGTTGGGTACCTTCACTGTCAAGAATATCCTGATAAGCCGACAGAAAACTGTCCAGCTCTTCACGCACTACGCCGTACTGCTCCATCCGGGGAAACGCTTCCTCGTCACCGTAATGTTCAATGATTCGAGCGATGCGATGCTCATAATCGTTAAGTATATTAGGCTCTAAATCCTTCATAGATGAGAATAATTAATTAAGTCGTTGCTTGAAATTTACTACCTTGCCAATAGTGATATCTCCGACTGAGATAACCCCATCATCCTCCTAATATTGTATAGAGATAACGAAAAAAGTAAGACAGTGCTCTGATAAGCCGGGTTCCGTAACCGTCTGTTCTTAAGAAGAGACGGCGCTCTGTCATTTATCTAGGTAATGAGTCACCCCACCACTCAAGCGTTCTACCCTCTATCGTTGCCATCAAAGTAGCATCGGGCGGACAACCCTGACATGACGATAGTATACATGAACTTGCAGCCCTCAGACGGCACAACCCGGCGATCACCCGCCGGCTGGTGGTCTCTTACACCACCTTCTCACCCTTACCACCCACAAGGAGCGGCGGTTATTTTCTTCTGCCTACACCTACTGTTGCCAATAGCTTCTATTTTCGGAAGTGAAGTGTCCTATGCTGCCCGGACTTTCCTCTCGCATCTGAAGCGATGCCAGCGACGAGCCGGAGCACTGCCTTACATCTTGCAAAAGTAATAAATTATCTCCAAACAGCCAACCGGCAGATTAATATTTTGTAAGTTTTTAAAGGAATGTAAAATCAACTTTTATTCTACTTAATAGCAGTTAAGTGCAAAAAAGAATGTGTTAAAGTCAGATAAAGTAATAGGACAAAATGACAGTCATTCATCTTTTGATGCTATATTTGCAAGTGTTTCAACAGAGTTTGTCAGTCCTCTGTCAAAGATTAGGGGAATCTGATAACAAAGCGAAACAAAGATACAAAGTGGAAATATAATATAAAGATTAACCATAGAAAGACATCGAAAGAATGAAAAAGTATTCCAGTTATTTACTCGTAGGACTTTGCTCCATGGCATTGACCCTACCCGTCGGCAAGTATGCCAATGCTTCCGCAGCCACCAACAAAGTAGAAGTGGCAGGACAACCGGTTGATTTGACCTATGCTGCCGAAAAGGCTCTGCCTGCTGTCGTCTATATAAAATACGTTCAAAACTCCAAGACAAAAACCGTAGAAGTGCAGAGCGATCCATTCTCTGACTTCTTCGATCCTTTCGGATTCTTCGGTAATCCTAATGGAGGTAATGGCGGTGTGCAAAAGCGACAGATCAGAACTCCCAAGCAGGAGGCCGCTGGGTCAGGAGTTATCATCAGCTCCGACGGATATATTGTCACCAACAACCATGTCGTCAACGGTGCTGACGAGCTTACTGTCACTCTCGAAGACAACAGAGAGTTCAACGCACGCATCATCGGCACTGATCCTACCACCGACCTTGCCCTGATCAAGATCGACGGCAAGAGCCTCCCTACCCTGCCAATCGGCAACTCCGACAACCTCAAAGTGGGTGAATGGGTCATCGCCGTGGGTAATCCCTTCGGGCTCAACAACACGGTGACAGCCGGTATTATCAGCGCCAAAGCTCGGACACTCGGTGCCAATGGCGTCGAGAGCTTCATTCAGACCGATGCTGCTATCAACAAGGGCAACTCGGGTGGCGCACTCGTCAACACCAAGGGTGAACTTGTCGGCATCAATGCCATGCTGTTTTCTGAGACCGGTTCCTATGCTGGCTATGGTTTTGCCATTCCTACAGCCATCATGACAAAGGTCATTGACGACTTGAAGAAATACGGCACCGTACAGCGCGCTTATCTTGGCATCCAAGGCCAGGACGTGCTCAACTACGTCAACAATCTGAAAGATCAAAACAAGGATGTTCCCGACCTCGGTACAGTAGACGGTGTTTATGTCGCTAAGGTAGAGGACAACAGCGCTGCCTCCGCAGCCGGCATCGGGAAAGGCGATGTTATCGTTGGCGTTGATGGCAAGAGTATCACCAAGATGGCAGAACTTCAGGAGGTCATCAATAGCAAGCACCCGGGCGACAAGATTACCATCTCATGGCTTCACAACAAGAAGAAGATGAGCAAAACGGTTACTGTCAAGAATATGCAAGGCAATACTAAGGTGATCAAGACCGCCGACTTGGATGTCCTCGGTGCCAAGGTCATTCCCGTCAGTGCTGAGTTGAAGAAGCAGCTGGGCATCAGCTACGGCCTGCAGGTTAAGGATGTGAAGAGCGGTGCCTTCAAAGATGGCGGTATCAGCAATGGTTTCATCATACTGACCGTCAACGACAAGCCAATGAAGACCATCTCCGACCTTCAAGATGCTGTCAAGGATGCTTCCACCAGCAAGAATCCTGTACTCTTCATCACCGGTGAATGGCCATCGGGCAAGACCGACTACAAGGCTGTGAACATCGGTACTGACAAATAAATAAGGAGAGAGCATGAATTATTAGAAAGCTCTTTTATATTAAAAAAGGTGTATGGACTTGCTCCATACACCTTTTTTTCGTATCTTTGCACTACCATATCCTTTGGAAGCACACTGATATTCTCGAGGAAAAGTAATCAATTCAATCAAATTGAAACAACATGAAGACCATTATCAAAAGATGCTTGTTGGGAGTTTGTGCCATGGTTGCTACACTTGGTATCTCAGCTGCCAACACAGCGAAGACCATTTATATTTATGGTTTTGCTGCCTCTTTCAACGACTCCACCGTCTACTTCACGGAGCTGCAGAGACTGGACTCTGCATATATCGACTCAAAGACAAAGTTTCTCTACGGTCGAGAAAACTATTCCTATCAGCTCCAAGACTATCTTGATCAAAAGGGCTGGAGGCATGCTGTTTGTATTACTTCGTATGGACTGACGAAGAAAGAAGCAGAGAAGAAATTTCTGAATCTCAGAAAGAAATACGTAGACAAAGGTAAGTTTGATATCAAATATCTAAAATCAAGCGATTTCACTTATCAGGCAATCAAACCGGAAGACAATTAAGTTCTGCTGTGAGAAATACGACTTCAAAAGTTCACCCGTCCACCTCATATTGTTTTGAAGTAGCAGACTTTGAATGTGTCATTGACTTCGCGTCTGGCGATGGCAACGATTTACATTTATTGCCATCCTTGCGCCCTTTTCTTACAGAGCATAGGGAAGGCAACAGACCTTTGTTTTCTCTACGGGTAGATGATCAGACCAAACCTTGGCCGAAAGACCGGCGCGAACGTATCCGAGCCTTTGATACCGGCAACGGAGACACCATCGTAGACTTACTTGACAATGGTGGGTATCAATATATCATCAAAGACATCCATGGCCGTGAATGTTGTCTGCTGATCACGAACAAAGACTTCACTAAATGTCAATGCGCATTGGACGGCAACTACATGATGCGTAATTTTGGACTCAACAATGCCCTAATGCTTATCTTCGCTTTTGCGGCAGGCTATCGCGATACATTGCTGATTCACGCGTCTTTAGTCAGAAACAACGGTTGGGGCTACCCTTTCATTGCGAAGAGCGGTACCGGTAAATCAACACAAGTGAGTATGTGGCTACGCTATATTCCCGGCTGTGATTTGATGAACGACGACAACCCTATCATCAGGATCATTGGCGAGGATATCTTCATCTACGGGTCACCCTGGAGTGGAAAGACACCCTGCTATAGAAAAGAAAAAGCGAAATTAGGAGCTATCACTCGCATTGATAGAGCAAAGACAAACTCTATAGAGAAGTTGTCTCCCATAGATGCTTTCGCCTCCTTCCTGCCCTCTTGCTCTTCTATGAAATGGGACTCTGATATCTTTGACCATATCTGCAACACAATAGGGAAGATCATAGAGCGAATACCAATCTACACCCTGCATTGTCTCCCCAATCAGGAAGCAGCAGAGATCTGTTATCAAGAAATTCATCAGAACAATGACCATGGAAGAGATTAAATGTCCAAATGCAGTAATTTTACCAGAAATCGTCAAACTGATGGATGAAGGGCATACGATCACACTCCGTTTGCGAGGCTTCTCTATGAGACCCTTTTTAGAGGATAATCGTGACAAGGCTTTAATGACAAAGGCCACCCATCCCCGAGTGGGTGATCCTGTCTTAGCAGAGATAGCGCCCGGGCACTATGTGCTTCATCGTATCATTTGCATCGATCACAACCACGTGACTTTGCGTGGAGACGGAAATATCGGCACGGAGCATTGCCGGCTTAGCGATGTGAAAGGAGCTGTTATCGGTTTTTATCGGAAAGGAAGAGAAAAACTCGACAGGACTGATGGGAAGAAATGGAAGATCTATTCTTGGATCTGGACACATCTCTTTCCTATAAGAAGATACCTGCTCGCTTTTTACAAAAGGATTTGGATCCCCGTGTTTAGCACGGTATAACAGACAAGAGGAGCATTAACTCACTAAAATGCTGTACATAAAAGAATATCATAATCAAAATAATATGAAAGCTAAGAAAGGATTTAAGATCAGGAAGGTATGCGGTCAAAACCTCATCGTTGCTGAGGGTAAGGAAAATATCGACTTCAGCTCCATCATCAGCATGAACGAGAGTTCAGCCCTTCTTTGGAATGAGATACAAGATAAAGAATTTACTGCTGAGACTCTTGCTAAAATACTGATGGATAACTATCAGCTTGACGACACGACACCTCTCCCCCACTCCCAAGCTCTCACTGATGCAGAGAAACTGATAGAGGAATGGGAAAAAATTGGCATCATTGAAAAGTAGACGATAAAGAGCCTTTGAGATGGCAAATGTACACACCCCACTTAAGAGGCTGATAAGGGCTATTGACGACATACTACACAAGCAATGCATGTGAGTCAACGCTAAATTTATCTTGACAAAAGTATATCCGTCACAACTTTCAATTTAGAGAGCGAGAAAGAGCTATTTGAGGTTTCGGCATCTCATTTTATTCTCGCTTGAAGCACAAGAAGGTACTTTGATGCAATCATCTCGGTAGTTTGACAAGGTCATTACGCCCATTTCACTCGGTCATCACGCTTATTTCATCGTCAGAAATAGGCGTGATGACAACAAATTCTCTACAGAATTTTGTGAGAAGAAGCAGATTTCATTGATTCGCAAAAGTCAGATATTCATAACAAACTGATTTCCTGATATTTACAAAAAACACGCTGATTTTCGCAAAAATCAGAGCAAGACAGACTCTCGTCAAAAAGAATCGATTCTCAGAGGCGGAAAATTGTCACCTTACATGACAAAAAATGCAAAACATTTTTGCTGCCAGTTCCCATTATTATACCTGAAGCGATGCATGACATGATTAAGAAGCTCTATTGATCAAGCTTCTTCATCAGTAGACCTTGACCGGCATCTATCTGATGGGCCTTCATATCCAATCGATAGACGAAGGTTTCACCGTTTCCAAAATCACAATATAAACGACGATGCTGGTAGCGAAAAGTTCCATGGCTGGTTTCTCCTGCGGAGGTTTCTGTGATTCTGTTATCACGAATAGAGACCATGATTCCCCCGTATTTTGTATTCACTTTCCACGTGCCCTGTATCCACGCTGGTGCTTTCTCCTCGGGTGCACTGGCATCGAAAGCAGGTGTCGCGATGTCTTCTTCTGCCGGCACATTAGCGTCAGACACCTCCTCTATGCCCAAATCCGCAGTACTGTCATCATTCCCGGAGCACTCATGAGTCAAAAAAAAGGCCAAAACGATAACAGTAATCAATGCTAAGATATATCTCCATTTACTGTGTTTCTGAGCTCTATTCACATTTGCCGACAAAGTTTCAGAGTGCTCAAGAGGTTTCTGAGGACTTTGATAAACAGGTGCCGCATTCCAATTGGGTGTAGACGTACCCGAAGCAGAAGCTATAGAGGAAGCAGCATCGGAAGAATGGGAAGCATGAGACGAAGCAGAAGCACTGGACGAAGAGAAAACATTGGAAGCGAACGAAGAAGTCTGCTGATAGTCAGTTTCCTCGCTTGTATATTCTTCTGCTCCATGCTCCAGATGCTCAGCTGTAGAATGAGAATGAGCCTGGTACAGAGCCGAAGTCTCTTCATGGCGACCGCTCCCATCCTTTTGTCCCTCAGCATCTTTCAACAGGTCATCAGATGCATTGGCTGTAAAGGTAAAGGGCGTGCCACAGCGTGGACACACACACTGAATCTCCTCACCGTTATCACCCCCCGGCTGGTCGAAGCGAAATCTACACTTTGGACATTTTACCCACATATTGTTATTGCTTACGTCTATTATACGGCTATCAACATCATCTATCTATAAACATCTGTCAACGAGGATCATCTGTCTTCAAACAGCAATTTGGCTTTGGCCACCAAATGCCACGAATTACCCTCTTTTCTTACCACACCCTCTTCCAAGGTAGTGACTCTTTGAGGATAGCGGTGTGTGTCGCCCTCAATACGGCAAACGGGCTTGATAAATTGGCTGACGCTGATCATCGCCGTAGCAATGGAGTCTTTATCCTCCAAAATAGAAAAAGTACCATTCTCCTGATCTTTCGTCTTCAACAAATAGATACTCTTTCCCACTTGCTTAGACTCACTGACTTCCTCAAACACTCCGTCAGGTGTAGGCGCAGGAAGATAAAACTCGCTGATATCATTATGGTCAGTATGATTTTCTATCGCCTTACTGTTGGCTCTTTGAGGCTCGTTTTGAACTATCGTTGGCTCTCCATCTTTCCGGTCAGCCAAAGCCGATTCCAATGTCTGAAGACGAAGATCCAACGCAGCCATCAGTTTTTTTTGAGCAGCCTCAGCACTCTTCAGCTGTTCAACCTCCTGCCCAAGCGCATCCACACGAGTCTGTAGGCTGTCTACAAGCGCATCATTATTTTTCTTTGAAAACATCACTGTCTAAATTATAAATTAGATTCAACTTGTAGACTTTCCTACAAATTCTCAATGAGATTATTGCGTATGCAACCAATGATCGGATAGAAGAAGACCACATCCTCAATCACATCTGTCGGCTGTCGCTGAGGTTCATTCCGGTTGAAGAAATTCCATCCATTGACAAGATAATGATCGAGGTCGCGGTTCACCCACTCAGTGAAATGCTGCATAGCAACCGGATCTACCAAGAAGCGGTCCTCAACATGTATGTCCCGGCAAAGAGCAACAAAGAAATCGTTGAACTGGCGGACAGCGCCCACCAACTTTCCACGCGTCGTCTCATCATCGATGTCGGCGTAGGTCAGCACCTCTTTGTCGATTCCTGTATAGTTGTACTTCAGATGCAAGTCAAACCTATCGAGCATATTGTTTAACTGACTGACTGCAACGAAGCCGCTCTCATCACGCACTTGCATCAGTGCGCCACGACAAGTGATCTGCTTAGGAGCGTTGCGCTCCATGACTACACTGAAGCCGTCGTCACCATATTGCCGCCCGTAAACACGCTCAAAGATTGCTTCTGATATCAAATCCAAGTCACGCTGACTACCTACTATATCCAGCACCTTGGAGCCTGTACCCGAGAACATAATTGAGCGCGGCATGTCAAGCCCTCTATGCTTCATCATTGAAGCCACATAGTAGATAATGGCTGAATAGAAATAGATAAACGCAATCTTCAGACGCCCATCCTCAGACAGACGCAAGTCATAGGAGAAGACTTCGTTTCCGCCAACATTCTTATTGTCGATGACAGAGAAGAGGAAAGCATTGATGTCTTCGCTCTTACGCTTGGAGGTGATATCATCGAGGATACCATTGAGCTCACCATAGCGGTCATCATCGGCGTCAAAGAGCCTACGGAAATAGTCGACATACTTCACCGTCATCGGATTGCTGTCGCCCTGAGGCACATCAGAGAAGGCATCACCAAACAGCACATTGGCAGCAAAGCGGAAAGACGACAAGATCGTCGGCTGATTGGCATTGGAATCAAAGACTACCACGTCGCTCGAACCACCTCCGATGTCGATAGAAGCCACCGTAGAGGCTGCACCTCTGAACTTGCTCGAACAACGGTAGAAATAATAAGGAGCGATCGACTCGGGCATCTGAATGAGGTTGTGCTCATCGGGATCGACATCGAAAATATCCCGGAAAATACGGCTCCACACATCAGCCATCCGATGGACATTACCCACCTTCATGGCCAAAGGATAGAACCACACCAAACGCACTTTGGACAGATCACCGCCATCCAACAGCACCTTAGCACGCATCAACAACGCCAGCTCAGTCAAGAAGCTCTTGATGCGCTTGGCTGTTGCCGGAATCACAGCCCACTTCAGGTTGGCCACCACACGGTTGCCGTAACCAATACTTTCCTTCTCATAGATAAAAGGAATATTAGCATCGGCCAAAGCAACTATCTCATCTATATTTTCAGCATCCAAGCGCTCACCCTCAGACAAAACCGTACGAAGCGGGAAGCTATAGTCAGTGCCGATGATCTTTGGCAGGAATTCCTGCTTGAGGATGACATCATAGAGCAGATGCTCTCCATTGTAGAGGGTAGCCACCAAGCGTCCGGCAGCCAAGACGTCGAGCTTCAGAGGCTCGGGCATCTGCCCATTGCGCATGCACTCCACATGCGTGTTGGTAGTACCAAAGTCAATGGCAAAGGTAAACTTATCATGTCCACCCGTATAATGAGGCCACTTCGGACATACCACGCCCTGAGTAGCCAACGTGCCACGCTCGTCGAAGAGCTGTACGGCGATATAATCAAAGGTGGAGAACGGACGATAGTAGTCCGAGCCTACGCGTTTTTCCTTCTTCAAACTACGCTGGCGGCTCTTCACCTCCATCGGTTGGCTGGCAGCCCCCGTCTTGAAGAATTGCAATCCTATCTGATAGTTCTCAAACAGACCTAAGGCTCTGTCCACGACCTGCACCCGATAGCTGCCGATATGATCGGGCTTGATGAAGGGGAAGATGCTGAGCGCAAAGGGCACGGTGACGAAATAGCCCACGTCAGCACCGACATTATAGTGCAAGTCCACGCCGATCGCTGGCACGTAGGTACGCTCCAAGGTGATGTATCCGCCCTGCTTCTGTACGGGCAGACGCAGAACGACCTTGAGCTGCTCCTGACCGCCTACGACCGAATGAATCATCTCAAAGCGACGGCGCCCACAGATAGTCCCCTGCAGATCGTCGACCGTGAAATATTTGAAGTAGGTGTCTGTCAAAGGCAAGAGGAAGCCGGAATGATCGACATTCTGACTGGTTTGAGTCAGCGAACCGTCAAAGAAGCAATCACTGTTCAGCGCATAGTCGAGCTTGATCGACGAAGGCTGGAAGAAATCAGCAGAAGTCAGCCAAGGATAGGGATGGGAAGTACCCGGTAGAATTCGGTGAGACGGACTTTCGGCATAGTCTTCAGGACGAATGGTGATCGTGTCATCCCAAATGTCGGAGATATAGTGATAAGGATTGTCCGTCGGTGCATTGAGATGGTTTTGCAGCACCAAAGGAATCAGTTCGCCCTCGGGTTGAGGCAAAGTCGGTATCAAGAGGAAATCGCTATGCGCGATGTTCTCCAAAATGTCTTCACGCCGCAGGCAGAAGAAGGGTACTCCCAAAGCCTGCACACCCTCTTCGATTTGGGCATACTCATGCTGAAGATACTGCCGTGCACCCTCACAGCTATTCTCGTCTTTGACCATCGGATTGCCAATAGTAGCCAGGATAGTCTGCTTCAGGCTTGTTGGCAGCAGGCCAAAACAAGTGATCAGATAGCTGTTTACTTCACCGCACAGATCCTTTAGCTGAGGATAGGCCGTGAAGAGCGCATAGAGGCATAGCACAAACTTTTCCGTACGCTCGTAGAGTGGGCGTACCTTATCGAAGAGATTGACATTCTGCTCGATAGGAATGTTCCAGGTATTGAGCTGTGCATTGGGAGTAGCCATAAACAAGGTCACGGGTGACGTGCAACCGATCACCTCATTGCCATATACAAGGAAGAAGAGGCGGTCCATGTGGTCGAAGTTGAACGACTCATTGTCCTGCCGCAAAAACATTTGCAGCGTATCGCCGAGCAACCGATGGGAAGGAGATGTTTGCAAGAGCCCCAACTCTTTGTCCTTATTCCATTCTACAATATGGAGTTGCGTGCCGTTAACTCCCGACGTGCCCGTCTGTCCTCCAAGATTATGCTTGAGTTCCTTGATATTGAAAAATACCTGCGCTATATCCAAGGCATAGCTGACCAGACGCTCATCCATCACCTCGCCTTTCAGACGCTCATTAGCACTCAAGCGCCGGAAAGCGTTCTTTACCAAGTCCATCTGGGCAAACGGAGAAGGAATGGCCGTTCGCGGTTTCACCGACAAGCCACCATTGGGATCGCTGATCATATTGATCTCGTCAGCACCATATTGTCCGGACAAGGGAATCCATCCTTCGCCGGTCGTCTTTTTATTATAGGATAATATCTTCGACATCTTAATACCTATCTTCTGTAGTCCAACACATACGATGTGCTATGCTATGCCATCATATTTTTCATCTATCAGTTTGTCGAGCACCTCGTCCAACAGCGTAGACAGGCGTAAGGCGACATCACCTGAGCTGAACCGCCCTTGTCGTGAAGCAGCCTGAGAGGATTTGTTCATCGCGCTCAACAGAGTCTTATAGCTGATCTCTCCCGAAAAGAAACTCTTCTTCGGCGCAACACCACAGATAGCGTCTGCCAGCTGCGTCGTGTTGAGGTTGAAAGGAGTAAAGGACCGCTGATTGGAAGCCATCTCCTTGAGCCACTGACGGTAGCCCACAAAGAAATCGGCCGTAAGTGTCTGGAAGAAGCTCGTTGCCAGGAAGCCACGCTGTATCTCGGGCTTATCCTGGGTATAGCCGCGGCCGAAATCCTGCGAAAACTGATTGGTGATATACTGGTAAGCCAAGTAGAACTTAGCCATGTCTTTGTTGACAGTCACCTGGGTCTGCACGCCAAAGTCCTTCAATGTCAGATGCATGAGGTCACGAGAAAGGCCATACTCCTTAAAGATAGGCTTTTGAGCATTGCCGTTGACAGTCACCAAGTCGTCATCGGGGATGCCCAAGAAGTCGAGGATCGCCAGGGCACCGACATACTCCACCATGTGGGCATCGTTGCGCTGTCCATTGTCACCGGGGTCGTTGTAATAAGGATTCGATGGCACCTCGTCGCCCAGATAATAGCAAGCGTTGACCTTCGACATCGGCAAGTCTTTACCGGCATGACGAAGTCCGGTGAGATTATCGTGATAATAAAACAGGGCCGACTTGGTCTTCGAGATGAAGTCGCCGCGCGATATCGGGCTGTTGCTGTCCTGCTGGATATTGAAATAGGGCAAGACCGTGAGAGCGCCGATCCGGGCATCTCTCAGGTCGCCACGGTTGTTGATAGCCGCATTGTCGGCAGCATTACGGATGTTCTTGACGATAATAGGATACCCGGCGGCGCCGGTACCACCAAAGATACTTGACACCACAAACACGCGGTCGTCCTTGCGGAACACGTTGGAGAACTGCTTAAACTCTTCCGAGTCCTTGAACTCATTGAGTGCTATCGATCCGATGTTTGGCGATCCCACGAATCCAATGTCCATCTTGGTCTGCAGCTGGTCCTTGGAAAACATCATGCTGCACAACGCCTGATTGGCGGGATCCAAGGTATTGAAATCGATAAACTCGCTAAACCTCTCCTCCTCCACGGCTCCGAGGTTGAAAAGGAAGGTGTCGCTCAGATTGCTGCCACCGGGAAGTATGTCGCTCAGCGTGGAAATCTTTGCCGAGAAGAAGCCTTTCTTCACATCCGCGCGATCACCATACAGTCCCTTATGGATGCTGCGGTACCAGCGCAAAAGGTTTTCCGTACGCTTCAGGTCTTCGTTGGCTTTATGTGGATCGACGATAATCGGGATGACTTCCAAGGCGATCGGCTGGCCCTGCTCATCCAATGGATGCACACCGGCCGCCAGCTGCATGATAAAAGGGCGCATCACACGTGAACCTGTACCGCCTGTAAGGAATAGAAATAACCGCATGTTATGATGTTGTTATTATTATATATGTATTGATATTTTTCGTTTCACTCGGGGATTGGCGTGTGCCGGCAGTTGCTGCTCCACCATCTCATCGAAAAACTTGCTACCACATAGAGGAGAGCAGCAATGACAAAGTTGACAACACTGAAGCCGGAGAGCTGAGACTCAAAATCATATCCAAGGCCGTCTAAAACGCTGTTGGCATAAGCAAAGCCACACACAGCAGCCAGTACGGACGCGGCAGCAAGCACAATCAGCCAATGAAACCACCGGCTGAAACTCACGCTGTTAATGACATAGTAAAACAGCACAGCCCCACCCCATGAGCAGCAAGTCGTGATCAGCGCCGTGATCAAATAGAGATTTTCGTTGTACATCTCGTTGGAAAACTCATTTTGATAATAGCCTAACTCGTAGACAGTGGCTGGAAAGATTAAGAACAGCAGGGTCAGTACCAAACCGCCGCCAAGCAATATCGCATTTTTCATATGATGTTATGGTGAAAATCAGTTGTCAATATTCAAGTTCAGTTCAAAATAAGCCGGCGTGTCGCTGGCATTGCGGCTATAACTGCCATAGATACCCTGCAACAACGGACTCAGTCCAAACGTCGTAGTGTTGTCAGGCATTAGGTCGTTGTCTGTCGATCCCCGCTGTGTCCATACCGGCAACTGGTTGATCAGACGTATCTTCACCGACTGCTCATGGGTGATCTTGGGCACGGTGAGCAGGAACAGATGGGTCGCAGTGCCGAGATACTTCTTCTCGGCCGGTGTGCGGTCTGAAGCAACGATCGGACGGATTGCCTTCAATTTGATGCCATCGTCGGAAATCAACTGATAATGGTGGATATCGGTCAGATAGTCTGCGTCTATCATCAGGCCTTTCAAGTCTACGGCTAAAGCCAGTTGCACATAGCCTTTGTCTTTATCAGGCTCCACGTCGGTGAGACTGGTCACGGCATCTTCCTGACCGTGGGCCGGACGGAAATGACCGGCGAGGTCCTTACCCCCTAAGAGGAACGAACAGTAAGGGCTGTAGATAGGAGAAGCCGTGAAGAGACACATATTCTCGTAGCCTTTCAAATTCTGGAAGTCAGAGAAGGTGCGATAATCAGGCTCGGTTGTCAGCTGCTCCATATTGCTGTTGGAAGTGATCACGATGATGTAGTAAGGTCTGCGTCCGTTAAACGTCTTCACACTATTGTCGAAAGAATAATAGGGACCATTATAAGAGCCATTCATGCGCACCACCAGCATGGCCTTGTCTTTTACGGCGTCCTTGAAGACAGAGCGCACCATCTCCTGCGCCTCATTGAAGATCTTGTGCGGATTGACGCCCTGCATGTCTTTCACCGAGTAGATCATGTCGGTCACCAAGATGCTTACCTCGTTGCCCTGTGTGCGGTTGAGCATCTCGTCGAAGATCTTGCGATAGTCTGTATAGCCCTTGTCGCCGATGCTGTCAACCCAGACTTTGCCCGAAATGCTATTCTCCATGGCCATAATTGCCGAGCGGAAGGAACCGTCGCCATCAGGACTATCGTAGGCCATCATCGAGCCGCTGCGCTCGACGAAGATATGGAATTTCAGCGTCTCAACATTGATACCCACAAAGCGGACATGCTTTGGCGGACGGCGCTTGGCAAAGAAATCGGTGATATAAGCCTCTACCTCGCTGACCTTTAAACGGCCATCCTCAAAGAAGTCTTCGAAGTGATCCTGATTGGCTTGGAGATAGTTTTGTATCTTCTTCCAGTCCTGACCGGAAATCTCCTCGTCCTGCCCTGCCAATTCTACGAGCAGGTGGTTGAAATCTCTATGCAAGCTGTCCGTGCAGGAAGCCAGCAACATCACTACCAAGAATGACAAGACATAAAATAGCTGTTTCATCTATCTTCGATTTTCAATTTTACATGCAAAAGTAATAAAAAAAAACGAGTTTCTTATCAAACATTGGCAATTATTAATCTTCAAGCAGAAAGTTTCAATCTTTTCTTTTGACATTTTCGAGAAAAGGAAACGCCGTGATAATCTAAAGACAAGGATGGACTTGAAACAACTGTTCACGCCGCACAGGTACTACTCTGTCGTGTGATCTTGTCCCTCATCTTTGAGCAGAGGGAGTGAGAGATGGTATTTTACTGCTAATATTCTGATCGTCACGATGATGACAAAGACCACCACCACAGTAACTGCAACATTAGCGTGTAATGAGATCATCAGCCAGTAGACAAGCCCGCCCAGAATACTTGCCATGGCATAGATCTCTTTCCGGAAAATCACCGGCGGGCGATTGAGCAGCAGGTCACGGATGACACCACCTGCGGATCCAGTGATGCAGCCCATTGAGATGGCTACCCAAAACGGATGTCCACAGACCAGCGTCTTCTGTATACCTGCTATCGTGAACAGCGCCAGACCCAACGTATCAAAGAAAAACCAAGCATTGTCCAGATGTCGGAGTAGCCGTGCGAAGAGTATCACCATCGCCTGGGCAAGAAAGGTGCAAACGATATACATCGGCGAGGTCATCCAGAAAGGGGTCACTCCCAACATGACATCGCGCAAAGTACCACCGCCGATAGCCACGACAAAACCGCATACAAAGCCCCCAAACCAGTCGTAGTGTCTTGCTGCCGCATGGCGTATGCCGGAGATGGCAAAGGCCAAAGTACCCAAGATTTCGATCGTCTGCTGGACAGAATGGATGAAGACCGGATCGTGATAAAACATTCTCTATTGATGTTTCCTGTTAATATACGGATTACTCAAACATGATTAAATCAGCACTTAAATGGATATTCCCACTCTCTTGATTTAAACATGATTTAAGTCTCTACCTTCAACAAACGCTTTAATGTTCTCAACGCATATCTTCATCAGCCGTTCCCGCACTTCCTTCGTAGCCCAGGCAATATGCGGAGTGATGTAGGCATGGGGTTGGGCGAAGAGAGGATTGTCAGCCTGTGGCGGCTCCTCGGTCATTACGTCAGCGCCATAGGCAGCCAGCTCGCCGTTTGCCAAGGCGCTGGCCACAGCCTCCTCGTCAACAAGAGGCCCACGTCCGGTGTTGATCAGAATAGCTGACGGACGCATCAGCTTCAACCGCTTGGCGTCGATGAGATGATAGGTATCTTTGGTCAAGGGACAATGGAGCGAGAGAATATCGGACACGGCCAAGACGCCCTCCAGTGTGGTCTTCTGAATGCCTGCAGGGAGGTCGGTAGCGTTTTTAGAAGTCAGGACAAACACGTCCATACCCAAGTCGCAGGCGATGCGCGCCACTCTCATGCCGATATGTCCGAGTCCTACGATGCCCATCGTCTTCCCGGCCAACTCCGGCAACGGCGTATCCCAATAGCAGAAGTCTGGGTTATGGCTCCATTTACCTTGGCGACTCTCTTCGGCATAGTGAGCCACCTGATTGGTGATATTCAGAATATGAGCGAAAGTCATCTGCACCACACTGTCGGTACTGTACGAAGGGATATTCGTCACCACGATGCCACGCCGGTGAGCAGCTTCCACGTCCACCACATTATAGCCGGTGGCAAGCACACCGATATATTTCAGTTTGGGCAGCTGGGCCATCACCTCGTCGGTGATATTCACTTTATTGATCAACACGGCATCGGCGTCCTTGGCGCGCGCTGCCACGTCTTCCGGCGCTGTACGCGGATAAACAGTGAGATTGCCAAAAGTCTTGAGTGCATCCCAAGACAGGTCTCCGGGGTTGGCGGCGTAGCCGTCGAGTTCTACAATGTTCATGGTCAAAAATCTTTTCGTTGATGTGATTATCTTATTAAATAAGTTATGACACCTTATATATTATTAATATCAAGTACAAAAATGAGCTTAAGCCCGCTTCGACTATTCCTTATACCGGTCTCCCCAACAGCTGAGCATGCGCTGATAGAGTTTTTCTTCCGAAGGAGAGTGCTGGGCATGCCAGAAGCGCTGATCCTTCAACTCATCGGGGAGATATTGCTGTGGCGTGAAGTTGCCGGGATAGTCGTGAGGATATTTATAGCCGTCGTGGTATCCGAGTTCCTCCATCAGCTTGGTGGGCGCATTGCGCAATGGCAGCGGCACGGGCTGGTTGCCGGACTTCCTGACTTCTGAGAGCGCCGTGTCGATACCCAGATAAGCCGAGTTGCTCTTAGGACTCGTCGCCAAGTAGACAGTCGCCTCGGCAAGAGGAATGCGCCCTTCGGGCCACCCGATCTTCATCACGGCATCAAAGGCAGCATTGGCCATCAGCAGCGCGTTGGGGTTGGCAAGCCCTATGTCTTCCGCGGCGGAGATGACCAGGCGACGCGCTATGAACTGCGGGTCTTCCCCACCCTCTATCATCCTTGCCATCCAATAGAGTGCGGCATCAGGGTCAGAACCACGAATACTTTTAATGTAAGCCGAGATGATGTCGTAGTGCATCTCTCCGTCTTTGTCGTAGGCCAGTGGATTGGTCTGAAGGCGGTCTTCCACCATGGCGTCGGTGATGACGATGTCGGAGGTGTCGTTGGCACCTACCACCAACTCCAGTATGTTGAGCAGCTTGCGTGCGTCGCCTCCACTATATCTGAGCATGGCACCCGTCTCCTTCAACTCTATCTGCCGTTTGCTCAGCACCGTATCCTTCGTGATGGCGCGATGGAGGATCTTCAGCAGATCGTCCTTGTCGAGCGACTTGAGCACATAGAGCTGGCAACGCGAGAGCAAAGGACGGATGACCTCAAAAGAAGGATTCTCGGTAGTCGCACCGATCAGCGTCACTACACCTTGCTCTACAGCCCCCAACAGCGAGTCCTGCTGTGACTTGGAGAAGCGGTGAATCTCATCGATGAACAGGATGGGCGACTGCTCCTGGAAGAACCGCCCCTGCTTGGCCCGAGCGATGACATCCCTCACCTCCTTCACGCCACTGGTCACAGCACTAAGTGTATAGAACGGCACCTTGAGCGTGTGGGCGATGATCTGCGCCAGCGTCGTCTTGCCGACACCGGGAGGTCCCCACAAGATGAAGGAGCTTACGTGCCCCGACTCTATCATCCGCCGCAACACTCCATTCTGCCCCACAAGATGGTCCTGCCCGACATAGTCATCGAGTGTCTGCGGCCGCATACGTTCTGCTAATGGCTCTGACATATCAAATCGCTTTTCATTTTCAAAATACAAATTTACGCTTTTTCTTGGAATTACATATACGCTATCGAAAAAAAATAACGCAACAACGCAACACGCAACAACGCAACATTTATAGGTATCTAACATACGAGAAATTGGAAACGTAAATATAAAAGAACTATTTTTATAATTAGATAAATGGTTAATATATAATATATTAACGTGAGTTCGATGAATTATAAGTACTTATAAATTTGGTGATTAGCGAAAT
>DAWDCC010000045.1:0-25597 GCA_052355365.1 Prevotella sp.
ATTTCGCTAATCACCAAATTTATAAGTACTTATAATTCATCGAACTCACGTTAATTAAGGTTCGGTCCTTCGACGCACGTGTCAATATGCGACTACTATGACCTCGGCTGACTTCTCACGGCAAGCGTTACTCCATGACTTTCGTAATAGCAACTAATCGTCATGTCCGTGAGACCTCACCAGTTAAGCGTACCAACTTTCCACCTTATCCCCGCCTAATTTACTCCTTGCGATTCCGAGTAGCTATCGGGCTTTGACGCTTTTTGCAGCCTTACCCTCGCAAACAGCCTTGATATTAGGTTTCTGTACGTCGGGGCAGATGTTTGCCGCTGACTTCTTTCAGATTCCATCTCGCGATGGACACCCTTGTCTCTCTGGCTATGCAGTTCCCACTACTAAGGTCTGTTCGGGACTTGCACCCGTTAGCCGGTACACATGCTGGTCAAACAAAAATCCCTGATACCATGTAAGTATCAGGGAATAATATTGTTTTGAATATGATTTAATCAACTTGTGCAGATACCTATTTAACGAGCCTGTGCATATTCCTTTGACGTAGGAATATTAAATTCACTCACTTTAGAGATGTTGTGATTACCTTGAACAACGCTGACACAGAAGCGGACAGCGCCATTGCGAAGGCCATTGTCGGAAGTGATGATAGCTGTATAGCGGATACCTTTACCCGGATCGATACGCTCAACATGCATGTTGGGCGAGATATAAATATGTTTGTTGCCCGTCGTCTCAAGAACCGTAGGAACCACATCCGTGACCGACTGGTTGCTCACATTATAGACCTCAAAGATGATTTTACAAAGCTCACTACGTTGAATCGTCCCATCCTCATTGTCGTCGATGAAACGTGCATTATGTATCTCCAACGTAGGTGTATAAGTGAGCCCTTTTGTGATCCGCTCTACACTCGAATACTGTGGCATACGAGTCTGGGGCTGCTGTGCACTGTAGTTACCGGTATAATCACTCGACTGAAAGTCATAGATTCGGTCGTCGTGATCGTTGCTACCGTCAAAGCCACTGCCATAAACCGAAGAGTCCGCAACAGATTCTTGATCACCTTGTGCTTCACCATTCTGATCGTCATAACCTGGGACAACTGTCTGTCCATAACGGTCTTGATAAGAATCGCCATCACGGTCAACCGATCTTCTACGTGGCATATCACTAACACGTGAAGCCTGACGCTGATCGGCTGACTGACCGACCGCAGCACCAACTGCGGCACCACTGGCCATACCTACGATCGTACCAATATCAGAACCACGAGGTCCGCCAGAGATGCCACCAATGGCAGAACCAAGGATAGAACCGATCTGTGCACCAGAAAATGCTCCGGCACCGGCATATGAATCGCAGCCATAAAGCAACGTAGACATACATATCAATAGTAGAAACTTCTTCTTCATAATCATGTCCATTCTTAATTGATGCAACAAAATTAGGAAAAAATGTCGAAATCACCAAATCATATTTCCCTATTCATATTAGGGGAATCCCTATAGAAAAAGCACTTGCCCAAATGAATGAGCAAGTGCTTTAGTATTATCTTCAAAGAATGATTATCAAAGAGATTATTCAGCCTTTGGTGCCTCTTCCTCAGAAGCTTTCTCCTCTGCAGTCTCTGCTTTCTCCTCTGCGGGAGCAGCTTCGGCGGCCTTCTTGGTAGAGCGACGGCTACGACGAGTCTTCTTCTCTGCCTTAGGAGCCTTAGCCATGTTCTCATCGAAGTCAACGAGCTCGATGAAAGCAATCTCAGCAGCATCGCCCTGACGAAGACCGAGCTTAATCACACGGGTGTAGCCACCGGGACGGTCAGCAACCTTAGCAGCAACTGTGCCGAAGAGCTCCTTCACTGCATACTTGTCCTGCAGATAACGGAAGACAACACGACGGCTGGTTGTGGTGTCGTTCTTAGAACGTGTGATCAAAGGCTCTACATACTTCTTCAAAGCCTTGGCCTTTGCGAGAGTCGTAGTGATTCTTTTGTGCATGATCAAGCTAGATGCCATGTTTGCCAACATGCTAGCACGATGAGATGCAGTACGACCCAGATGGTTGAATTTTTTATTGTGTCTCATTTGTTTTTGAATGAATGGGGACAGGAATTACTCCTTGTCCAATTTATACTTTGAAATGTCAGTTCCAAACGACAGATTCAGACTCTCGAGCAAATCATCCAGCTCTGAGAGCGATTTCTTACCGAAGTTGCGGAACTTCAAGAGGTCAGTCTTGTTATACTGTACCAAGTCACCGAGAGTCTCGACGTCAGCAGCCTTCAGACAGTTGAGCGCACGGACACTGAGGTTCATATCGGTCAGCTTGGTCTTCAGCAGTTGACGCATGTGCAGTACCTCCTCATCAAACTCCTGATTACCGTCCTGATCGGGGTTCTCAAGAGTGATCTTCTCATCAGAGAAGAGCATGAAGTGATAGATGAGGATCTTAGCAGCCTCTTTCAGTGCATCCTTCGGGTGGATGGAACCGTCCGTTGTGACTTCAATGACGAGCTTATCGTAGTCGGTCTTCTGCTCAACACGAGTAGGCTCAACACTGTATTTCACATTGCGGATAGGGGTGTAGATGGAATCGATCGGAAGTTGATTGACATCCGTACAGAACTGACGATTCTCGTCAGCAGGCACGTAGCCACGACCCTTGTTGATTGTCAGGTCGATCTGCATGGTTGCCTTGGAGTCTAAATGACAAATCACCAAATCAGGGTTTAACACTTCAAATCCAGTCAGATACTTACCGATATCACCGGCTTTGAATTCGGTGGAATTCTCAACGGTGATACTAACTTTCTCGTTCTCGAATTCTTCTACTACTTGCTTGAATCGAACTTGCTTGAGATTCAAAATGATGTTGGTCACATCTTCCTTGACACCGGGCACGGAAGAAAACTCATGCTCAACACCGGCGATACGCACAGTATTGATAGCATAGCCTTCCAGCGATGAAAGAAGGATGCGTCGCAGGGCATTACCAATGGTAACACCGAAGCCAGGCTCGAGAGGGCGGAACTCAAACTTTCCGTAGTGGTCGTTAGCCTCCAGCATCACTACTTTATCAGGTTTTTGAAATGCTAATATCGCCATTAATTTAATGATTTATTGTTTAGAGTACAACTCAACGATTAACTGCTCCTTGATGTTCTCAGGAATGTCAGCGCGCTCAGGCTTGTGAAGGAACTTGCCACTCTTGGTGTTCTCGTCCCACTCCAACCAAGGATACTTGCTGTGGTTGAAGCCTGCAAGAGCAGCCTCGATCACCTCAAGAGACTTAGCTTTCTCGCGAACAGCAACGATCTGACCAGACTTCACCTGATAAGAAGGAATGTTCACTACCTGACCGTCTACAGTGATGTGCTTGTGGCTGACCATCTGACGAGCAGCTGCACGTGTAGGAGCAATACCCAAACGATAAACTACATTGTCAAGACGGCTCTCAAGCAACTGAAGCAGATTCTCACCAGTGATGCCGTCGGCCTTAGCTGCCTTATCAAAAAGATTACGGAACTGACGCTCCAAGACACCGTAAGTATACTTAGCCTTCTGCTTCTCTGCCAGCTGCATTCCATACTCTGACTGCTTGCGGCGACGGTCATTGCCATGCTGCCCCGGAGGGAAGTTGCGCTTTGAAAGAACCTTATCAGCACCAAAGATGGCCTCACCGAAACGGCGTGAAATTCTAGATTTTGGACCTATATATCTTGCCATAATTTAATCTCAATTTAACTATTGTACCACGTAAATTATACACGACGACGCTTGGGAGGACGGCAGCCATTGTGTGGCAACGGCGTAACGTCTACAATCTCTGTAACCTCGATACCAGCGCCGTTGACGGCACGAATAGCACTCTCACGTCCATTGCCCGGACCCTTCACGAAAGCCTTGACCTTGCGGAGACCCAAACCATAAGCTACCTTTGCACAATCCTCAGCTGCCATCTGTGCAGCGTACGGTGTGTTCTTCTTGGAACCACGGAAGCCCATCTTACCAGCAGATGACCAAGAGATCACCTGACCCTCGCTGTTGGCAAGAGATACTATGATATTGTTGAACGAGCTATGAACATGAAGCTGTCCCATAGCGTCAACTCTGACGTTTCTTTTCTTAGATGTTGCTTTTGTCTTTACCATAATTAATTTCTCCTCTTAATTACTTGGTAGCCTTCTTCTTATTAGCAACAGTCTTCTTCTTACCCTTACGGGTACGAGCATTGTTCTTTGTGCTCTGTCCGCGAACGGGAAGACCATTACGATGACGAACACCACGATAGCAACCAATATCCATCAGGCGCTTGATGTTCATTTGTACCTCTGAGCGAAGGTCACCCTCCACCTTGAATTCAGCGCCGATAATCTCACGGATCTTGGCTGCCTGATCGTCATTCCATTCGCTGACTTTCAGGTCGCGGCTCACGCCGGCCTTATCCAATATCTTTGCTGAACTACTTCGACCTATACCATAGATATAAGTCAATGCGATTTCGCCACGCTTATTCTGGGGCAAATCTACTCCAACAATTCTTATTGCCATTAGTTGAATAAAATAATAATTAAAAAATAGTGTCTTCTTGCTAAAAAGCACGCAAAGGTACTAATTAATTGGGATATTAGCGCCTAATTACGTTTTTTTAACTTAGCCTTGACGCATCTTATACTTAGGATTCTTCTTGTTGATAACAAAAAGACGACCCTTACGACGTACAATCTTGCAGTCGGGTGTGCGCTTCTTCAATGATGCTCTTGTTTTCATATCGTCAGATATATAAAAAATATTATTTGTATCGGAACTCAATACGACCTTTAGTCAAGTCGTAAGGACTCATAGCCACTTTAACCTTATCACCGGGGAGGATCTTGATGTAATGCAAACGCATCTTTCCGGAAATGTTCGCAATAATCTTTACACCGTTCTCCAACTCCACGCGGAACATAGCGTTGGAAAGGCTTTCGATAACTGTACCGTCCAGTTCTATTGCAGACTGCTTTGACATAATATTAAGTTTCTTCTAAATGTTCAATTTCTTCGAATGTTGATAAAATCTCGGCGCCTTCTTTACGAATGGCAATCGTGTGCTCGAAGTGAGCAGCTGGCTGACCATCACGAGTGATGATACCCCATTTGTCGGGAAGCAACCAGACCTTGCGGTCTCCCATCGTAATCATCGGTTCTATAGCGATACACATGCCTGCTTTCAGTAAAACACCATTACCACGTGAACCATAGTTGGGAACAGGAGGATCTTCATGCATCTCACGGCCAATTCCATGACCGGTCAACTCACGAACAACGCCATAATCAAACGACTCGCAATAGTCTTGTATGGCTGCTCCTATATCTCCAAGATGGTGACCAAGACGAGCATGCTCTATACCTTTATATAAGCTTTGCTTCGTGACCTTTAACAGGTTCTTCACCTTGTCACTCACCTCACCTACACAAAACGTATAACAACTGTCACCGTTGTATCCATCGAGCAGGGTACCACAATCTACAGAGATGATGTCACCTTCCTTGAGAATACATTTATCACTGGGTATTCCGTGCACGACAACATTGTTGACCGATGTACAGATAGAGCCAGGAAAAGGCTCTCCAAAAGGATTAGGGAAGTCCTTGAACGTTGGTGTAGCACCATGATCGCGTATGAACTCCTCAGCTATATGATCCAGTTGGAGCGTTGAGACTCCTGGCTTTATATGACGACCAACCTCAGCTAAGGTCGCACCGACGAGCCGGTTGGCCTTTCGCATGAGGTCTATTTCATCTTCAGTCTTAAGAAATATTTTCATTCTAAGAGACTAAATCAATATGCGCTAACTGCACCTGCCGGTCTGGTATGACCAGCATTCAGCAATCCATCGTAGTGGCGCATCAGCAAGTAGCTCTCTATCTGCTGCAAGGTGTCAATGACCACACCCACTGTGATCAGCAGGGAGGTACCACCAAAGAACTGAGAGAAAGCGTCCTGCACGTTCAGCAATCCGGCAAGAGCTGGCATCACGGCAATGAAAGCGATAAACAGAGATCCAGGGAGAGTGATGCGAGTCATGGCCGTGTCAATATACTCAGCAGTGTCATGACCGGGTTTCACTCCAGGAATGAATCCGTTGTTGCGTTTCAAGTCCTCAGCCATCTGTTGGGGATTCAAAGTAATAGCCGTGTAGAAGTAGGTGAAGGCGATGATAAGAAACACATAGACGATGTTATACATCAAACTTCTGTTGTTCAGCAAATCGCGTACCCACCAGGCAGCGCCATCACTCTGATACTGTACGATTGCCAATGGGATGAACATCAATGCCTGAGCAAAGATGATAGGCATCACATTAGCGGCAAACAACTTCAAAGGGATGTACTGTCTTGCGCCACCATACTGCTTGTTACCGACCAGACGCTTAGCATACTGGACTGGCACTTTGCGAGTGCCCTGAACGAGCAGGATAGAAGCCATGATGACAGCATAAAGAATAAGGATCTCAACGATGAACATCACAAGTCCACCACCAGAGATGGCAGTGAAACGAGAACTGACCTCCTGCATGAAAGCCTGAGGCAGGCGGGCAATAATACCCAGCATAATGATCAAAGAGATACCGTTTCCTACGCCCTTATCAGTAATGCGCTCACCCAGCCAAAGGATGAACATGCTACCTGCGGCTAAAATAATGGTAGCGGGTACCATGAACACAGGCCAAGCGATACCGCTTGCCAAAGCCTGGCTGGCCTGCATCTTCAAGTTAATCAGGTAACTCGGTGCCTGGAAGAGCAAGATAGCTACCGTAAGCACACGAGTATACCATTGAATTCTTTTCTGCCCGCTTTCGCCCTCACGCTGCATCTTCTGGAAATAAGGCACAGCGACGGCGAGCAACTGCATAACGATGGAAGCCGAGATGTAAGGCATAATACCAAGCGCAAAGATAGATGCGTTGGAAAATGCGCCACCGGAGAACATGTCCAACAGTGACATCAAGCCACCTTTGGTCTGCGACTGCAATTGGTCGAGTTTAGCCGGATCGATACCCGGTAATACTACAAATGAACCGAAACGGTAGATAGCCGTAAACAATAGGGTGATGAGAAGCCGCTGACGCAGATCTTCAACCCTCCAACAGTTCTTCAGTGTCTCTATAAGCTTTTTCATTGTTAGATTTTGGTTGCGTTACCACCGGCAGCCTGGATAGCTGCCTCTGCAGATTTAGAGAAAGCGTTGGCCTCGACATCAATCTTGGCCTTCAACTCACCATTTCCTAAGACTTTAACAGGTTTCTTACCATTTGTCAGACCAGCAGTAACAAGCTCTGCTACGCCGATCTTAGTAAGGTTCTTCTCCTCAGCAAGCTTCTGAAGTGTAGAGAGGTTGACAGGGAAGAACTCAACATGGTTGATGTTCTTGAAGCCAGCCTTCGGCACACGACGCTGCAAAGGCATCTGACCACCTTCAAAGCCAATCTTTCTCTTATAGCCAGAACGAGCCTTAGCACCCTTATGACCGCGGGTAGAAGTACCACCAAGTCCAGAACCTGGACCACGACCGATACGACGACGAGAGTGGGTAGAACCCTTAGCCGGGGTTAATGTATGTAATTTCATGATTTCGTCTGAATTTAAAGTTTATTACTTCACCTCTTCAACCAAATGGAACACCTTGCGGATCATGCCACGGTTGCTAGGAGTATCCTCAACCTCGACCACCTGAGAAATCTTATGGAGGCCAAGAGCGATGAGTGTACGCTTCTGATCGACAGGAGCACCAATACGACTCTTAATCTGCTTGATTTTGATTGTTGCCATAGTTTTGTTACCCTATTAACCGTTAAACACTTTGTCCATTGCAATGCCACGCTCACCAGCGATCTGATAAGCATCACGCATCTCAGAGAGAGCTGCGAAGGTAGCCTTCACCAAGTTATGGGCATTGGAAGAACCCTTAGACTTTGCGATGACGTCTGTGATACCTGCGCTCTCCAATACAGCACGCATAGCACCACCGGCCTTCAGACCGGTACCGGCTGCAGCCGGCTTCAGGAGGACGAGAGCACCACCGAACTTCACCTCAACCTCGTGAGGAACAGTACCCTTAAGTACAGGGACTTTCACCAAGTTCTTCTTGGCAGCCTCAGTGCCTTTGGCGATAGCAGCAGTAACCTCACCGGCCTTACCCAGACCGTAGCCAATCACGCCCTTACCATCACCAACAACGACGATGGCAGCGAATGTAAACGTACGACCACCCTTTGTAACCTTCGTCACACGGTTGATAGCAACCAAGCGGTCTTTCAATTCTGCGTCACTATTTACTTTTACTTTATTCATTGCCATAATCGATTAAAATTTAAGACCACCCTGGCGTGCAGCATCAGCCAAAGCCTGCACACGACCATGATAGAGATAACCATTGCGGTCAAAGACCACTGTCTCAACGCCAGCAGACTTTGCTTTCTCAGCGACCAGTGCGCCAACTTTCTCAGCCTGTTGAATCTTTGGCATCTTTTCCATACCCAGAGAAGAAGCAGAAGCCAGAGTACGGCCCTCTACATCATCGATCACCTGAGCATAGATCTGCTTGTTAGAACGGAATACACTGAGACGTGGGCGCTCAGCAGTTCCGTTAACGTGCTTGCGGATACGGAACTTTATCTTAATTCGTCTTTGTTCTTTCTTTGTTGTCATAATAGTAAATTCTTATAAAATTACTTAGCTGCAGCGGTCTTACCAGACTTTCTGCGGATGACTTCACCCTTGAACAGGACACCCTTGCCCTTGTAAGGCTCAGGTTTGCGGAAAGAACGGATTTTTGCACAAATGAGACCCAGCAACTGCTTGTCGGCACACTCCAGAGTGATGAGAGGGTTCTGGTTACGCTCAGACTTCGTCTCTACCTTTACTTCCTTAGGAAGTTCGATGAAGATAGGGTGAGTATAACCCAAAGAGAACTCAATCAGGTTGCCCTGGTTGCTGACACGATAACCAACACCTACAAGCTCCAGCTCCTTCTTGAAGCCCTCGCTAACGCCAACGATCATATTGTTGATCAGTGCGCGATAGAGGCCGTGGAAAGCCTGCTTCTGCTTGTAGTCGACGGGGCTGTTCTCGTCGACAGAAAGTGTGATGACACCGTCCTGGAAATCAAACTTAATAGAAGGATCAATCTGCTGAGAGAGTTCACCCTTAGGACCTTTAGCAGTAACAACAGAAGATTTCTCGTTGAAATTAACTGTAACACCTGCAGGTACGTGAATTGGCAATTTTCCTATTCTAGACATCTTACAACCTCCTATTAATAAACATAGCAAAGAACCTCACCACCGATCTTAAGATCAGCAGCCTCCTTGTCGGTCATGACACCCTTGGACGTAGATAAGATGGCGATACCCAGTCCGTTAATTACTCTCGGCATGTCTTTATATCCTGTATAACGGCGAAGACCAGGAGTAGAGACGCGCTTCAAACACTTGATAGCGTTTTGCTTGGTTTCAGGATTGTACTTCAAGGCAACCTTGATAGTACCCTGAGGGCCATCTTCGATGAACTTATAGTTCAGGATGTAACCCTTCTCGAAGAGGATCTTTGTGATAGACTTCTTCAAGTTAGACGCAGGAACCTCGACCACACGATGGTGAGCCATGATAGCGTTTCTGAGTCTTGTCAGATAATCGGCAATTGGATCTGTCATAAATATAAATGTTTAATTAATCGGGACTACCCCGACAATATTAAAAAATGATCTTGTAATCAGGTCAGGCGCTGGCGTCCCACTGGCCAGCCACCAACCTGTAGTGAACGGTGAGTTACCAGCTAGCCTTCTTGACTCCGGGGATCAAGCCCTGAGAAGCCATCTCACGGAACTGAATACGGGAGATGCCGAACTGACGCATGTAACCTCTTGGACGACCCGTGATCTTGCAACGGTTGTGCAGACGGATAGGGTCAGCGTTCTTAGGGATAGCCTGAAGTTTACGGGCAGCCTCATAAGCCTCTGCGATATCATTGGTAGTAGCGATGACCTTCTTCAGCGCTGCACGCTTTTCAGCGTAACGGGCGATGAGTTTAGCGCGCTTTACCTCGCGGGCTTTCATTGATTCTTTTGCCATAACTTATTTATCGTTTTTAGCGTTTTTAAATGGGAGACCGAAGGCCTTCAGAAGAGCGAAACCTTCCTCGTCAGTCTTGGCAGAAGTCACAAAGGTAATGTTCATACCCTGAATGCGGTCAACCTGGTCGATATTAATCTCCGGGAAGATGATCTGCTCAGTGATACCCAATGTGTAGTTACCACGACCGTCGAACTTAGTGTTGATACCCTTGAAGTCACGGATACGAGGCAGAGAGATACGCACGAGTCTCTCGAGGAACTCATACATACGCTCGCGACGAAGCGTCACCATGACACCGATAGGCATCTCTTTACGCAGTTTGAAGTTAGCGATATCCTTCTTAGAGTAGGTTGCCACAGCCTTCTGACCTGTGATGGCAGTGATCTCGTTAATGGCTACATCCACGATCTTCTTGTCCTGAGTAGCATCTCCCAAACCCTGGTTGATGACGATCTTCTTCAGAACAGGGATCTGCATAGCTGAAGAGTAGTTGAACTGTTTCTGCAGTGCAGGAGCGATCTCCTCCTTGTACTTTTTCTTTAACTGTGCTGTATCCATTACTTAATCTCCTCCCCTGATTTTTTAGCGATACGAGTGACTGTCTTACCCTCGCGCTTGATAGCGATACGGGTAGCTTTGCCACTCTTCGGGTCGATAAGTCCCAAATTAGAGATGTGAATAGGAGCCTCCTGCTTAACGATACCACCCTGAGGATTCTTAGCTGAAGGCTTTGTGCTCTTTGACACCATGTTGATGCCTTCCACGATGGCGCGGTTTTCTTTGACCAGCACTTTGAGCACTTTACCGGTCTTGCCCTTGTCACTACCGGTGCGGACAATCACGGTATCGTCTTTTTTGATATGTAACTTATTCATTCGTGTACGTTTTAGAATTAAAGCACCTCAGGTGCGAGGGAGACGACCTTCATGTTGACAGCGCGAAGCTCACGGGCCACGGGGCCGAAGATACGGCTTCCACGAAGTTCACCAGCGTTGTTAAGCAGCACACAAGCGTTGTCGTCGAAGCGGATGTAAGATCCGTCGGGACGACGGATTTCCTTCTTCGTGCGAACGATCAAAGCCTTAGATACTGCACCTTTCTTCAAGTCACTGGAAGGGATGACATTCTGTACAGCCACAACGATGACGTCACCCACACTGGCGTAACGACGGCCGGTACCACCGAGAACACGGATGCACATTGCCTCGCGTGCGCCGCTGTTATCACATACTGTAAGTTTTGATAATGCCTGTATCATGATTACTTAGCTTTTTCTACGATTTGTACTAATCTCCATCTCTTAGTCTTAGAGAGTGGACGAGTCTCCATGATCTGAACAGAGTCGCCTACATGAGCCTCGTTGTTCTCGTCATGAGCGTGGTATTTTTTAGTCTTCTGGACAAACTTACCATAAATAGGGTGCATCTCCTTGAACTTAGCAGCCACGACGATGGTCTTATCCATCTTGTCGCTGATCACAACACCCTGTCTTACCTTTCTTAAATTTCTCTTTTCCATCTGTCCGTGAATTATTTATTAAGTTCTCTCTGGCGGAGCACGGTCTTCATCCGTGCGATGTCGCGACGCGTAGCCTTAATCGTGGATGGATTCTCGAGCGGAGTGACCTGATGGTTGAGCTTCATCTGATTCAAAGCTGCCTCTGTCTGCTCCAGCTTCTCGCGCAGGTCCTTGTCGGCGAGTTCTGTAATTTCTTTAATCTTCATAATTAAGCGTTTTTATCAAAATCGCGTCTGATGACGAACTTAGTCTTGACTGGGAGTTTCTGAGCGGCCAGACGCAGTGCCTCTTTGGCGACTGCCAAGCTCACGCCCTCTACCTCAAAGAGGATACGTCCCGGAGTTACGGGAGCTACCCATCCAGCAGGATCACCCTTACCTTTACCCATACGGACATCAGCAGGTTTGCGAGTGATAGGTTTGTCAGGGAAGATACGGATCCACACCTGACCTTCACGATTCATATAACGGTTGACAGCTACACGGGCTGCCTCAATCTGACGGCTGTCGAGCCATTTAGCCTCAAGTGTCTTGATGCCGAAGGTTCCGAAAGCCAGCTCAGTACCTCTGTGAGCGTTACCTTTGTTGCCGCGCCCGTCTTGAGGTCTTCTATATTTTACTCTTTTTGGCTGTAACATTGTAGCTTCTACTTTTAGCGGTTATTGTTTCTTCTACGGCCACCACGGTTCTGACGGCCACCGTTACGTCCGCGCTCGTTCTTCTCCTGAGAGAAGTTGGGGGCGAGCTCACGCTTGCCATACACCTCACCGCGGCAGATCCATACCTTGATGCCTAACAGGCCGACCTTTGTGAGAGCCTCTGTCTGGCAGTAGTCGATGTCGGCACGGAATGTATGCAGAGGAGTACGTCCTTCTTTGTACATCTCCTTACGAGACATCTCAGCACCGTTCAGACGGCCGGAGATCTGGATCTTGATGCCCTCAGCACCAGCACGCATTGTGTTCTGAACAGCCATCTTGATAGCACGACGGTAAGCCATCAGATGCTCGATCTGGCTGGCAATGTTCTGACCGACGATGTTTGCATCAAGCTCAGGCTTCTTCACCTCGAAGATGTTGATCTGGATGTCTTTCTTGAAGAGGTTCTTCAACTCCTCTTTGAGTTTGTCGACATCAGCGCCACCTTTACCAATGACGATACCCGGACGAGCAGTACAAATAGTGATGGTAACCAGCTTCAAAGTACGCTCGATGACGATGCGCGAAACGCTGGCTTTCTCCAGACGCTTGTTAAGGTACTGACGGATCTTTTTGTCCTCAACGAGGTTGTCACCGAAGTCCTTGCCACCGAACCAATTTGAGTCCCAACCACGGATAATACCCAGACGGTTGCTTATTGGATTTACTTTCTGTCCCATTCTATTTATTATTTTTCGTCATTAGTTTTGGCATCAACAAAGAGAGTGACGTGGTTGCTACGCTTACGGATGCGATAGCCACGACCCTGCGGTGCCGGTCTCATACGTTTCATGGTCACGCCTTCATCAACGAAGACCTTGCTGACATACAGCTCACCATCTTCGGCCTTACGGTCGTTTTTGGTTTCCCAGTTGGCAATAGCCGAGCGAAGCAGTTTTTCGATGTCAGCAGCAGCATGCTTGTTGGAGAACTTCAGGATACCAAGTGCGCGGTTGACCTCCATGCCACGGATCATGTCTACAACGTAACGCATCTTCCGTGGAGAAGAAGGCACACCTTTGAGCTTGGCGAAGTACATGTTTTTGCGGGCCTCTTTCATTTTCTCGGCCGCGATATGTTTTCTTGCTCCCATTATTGTTTACTCATTTTAAATGGTTTGCCCTGATTACTTCTTGTTGTTGCCAGAGTGGCCGCCGAAGCGACGTGTCATAGCGAACTCACCGAGCTTGTGTCCAACCATGTTCTCAGTGATGTAGACAGGGATAAATTTATTACCGTTGTGGACAGCAACAGTGTGACCCACGAAATCGGGTGAAATCATGGATGCTCTGGCCCAAGTCTTAACGACGCTCTTCTTACCACTCTCGTTCATAGCGAGAATTTTCTTCTCGAGGGCAACGTTGATATAAGGACCTTTTTTAAGTGAACGACTCATAATTTGCTCTAATTAACTTGATTACTTCTTGTTAGCTCTTTCGATAATGTACTTGTTCGAGAGCTTCTTAGGTGCACGAGTCTTGAGACCCTTAGCATACAAGCCCTTGCGAGAGCGTGGATGACCACCAGACTGACGTCCTTCGCCACCACCCATCGGGTGATCGACAGGGTTCATCACGACACCACGGTTGTGAGGACGACGTCCGAGCCAACGAGAGCGACCGGCCTTACCGGACTGCTCAAGAGCGTGGTCAGAGTTACCGACACTACCTACAGTGGCCTTGCAAGCGGAGAGGATCAGACGAGTCTCTCCGGAAGGAAGCTTGATGACACAGTAGTTGCCATCACGAGAAGTTAACTGAGCAAAGTTACCAGCCGAACGAACCAGGCGCGCACCCTGTCCCGGACGCAACTCGATGTTGTGGATCACGGTACCGACAGGAATGTTAGCCAGTGGGAGAGCATTGCCGATCTCAGGAGCTGCCTCAGCACCAGACATCAGCTTGTCACCGACCTTGAGTCCGTTAGGAGCAATGATGTAACGTTTTTCACCATCTGCGTAGAACAGAAGAGCAATACGAGCCGATCTGTTAGGATCGTACTCGATTGTCTTTACTACAGCAGGAACACCATCTTTCTCTCGCTTGAAGTCGATCAGACGATACTTCTTCTTATGACCACCACCGATGTAGCGCATGGTCATCTTACCGGTGTTGTTTCGACCACCGGTAGAACGCTTACCGTAAACGAGAGACTTCTCTGGCACGGATGCAGTAATCTCCTCGAACGTGCCAATAACCTTGTGTCTTGTACCCGGAGTTACCGGGCTGAATTTACGTACTGCCATTTTTTATTTTATATTGCTGTAAAAATCGATGGCCTCACCATCCTTCAGGGTGACGATAGCCTTCTTGAATGCGTTCTTCTGACCGCGGATCAAGCCAGCCTTGGTGTAGCGGCTGGAGCGCTTGCCAGCGTAGCGCATTGTGTTCACATCCTCTACTGTAACATGATACAGACTCTCGACCTCTTTCTTGATTTGGAGTTTATTAGCCTCTGGGCGAACGACGAAACCGTAGCGGTTTGCGCGTTTGTCTGTAATGTTATTCATCTTCTCTGTGACCAGGGGTTTGATGATATATGCCATAATACTTTGTCTCCTAAATTATTACTTATCCAAGATGTTGTCGATAGTCTTCAAAGAGCTTTCTGCAACGACGAGCACATCAGCGTTCAAAACTTTGTACGTATTGAGCTGATCAGCAGACATCACTTCAGCCTTTTCGATGTTACGAGCGGACAAATATACGTTTTTATTTATACCTGGCAAAACTACAAGTGTTTTCTTGCCGTCAACTTTAAGATTTTTAGTGATATTTACAAAATCTTTAGTCTTAGGCGCCTCAAGATTGAAATCTTCCACCACGATGATGGCGTTCTCCTGAGCCTTGTAAGACAGAGCAGACTTACGAGCAAGAACTTTTACTTTCTTGTTGAGCTTAAAACCATAGTCACGGGGCTGAGGACCGAAAACGCGGCCACCACCCTTGAGCAGCGGTGAGTTGATGTCACCACGACGTGCGCCGCCGCCGCCTTTCTGACGTCCGAGCTTGCGGGTAGAACCAGCGTGCTCGCTTCTCTCCTTAGCCTTGGCAGTGCCCTGGCGCTGGTTAGCGAGATACTGCTTCACATCGAGGTAGATGACATGATCGTTAGGCTCAATGCCAAAGATGGCGTCGTTCAGGGCCACCTTGCGTCCGGTCTCCTGACCGTTGATATTCAAAACACTAACTTCCATTACTTCTCAATTAAAACTGTTGAACCATTGCAACCGGCGAAAGAACCCTTCACGATGATGAGGTTCTGCTCCGGAATCACCTTTAATACACGGAGGTTCTGAGTGGTAACACGATCGCCTCCCATCTGGCCGCCCATGCGCATGCCTTTGAAGACCTTTGCAGGGTAAGAGCAGGCACCGATAGATCCCGGCTTGCGGGCGCGGTCATCCTGACCGTGAGTGCTCTGACCGACACCGCCGAATCCATGACGCTTCACGACACCCTGAAAACCTTTACCCTTGGATGTGCCAATGACGTCAACGAACTTAGCGTCTTTGAACAGCTCAACTGTAATGGTGTCACCGAGGTTATACTCCTCGTCGAACTTGAACTCGGCCAAGTGCTTCTTTGGTGTTGTACCGGCTTTCTTGAAGATACCTGCCATAGGCTTGTTGGTTCTCTTCTCCTTAGCCTCAGCATAACCGAGCTGATAGGCTTTGTAACCGTCCTTTTCAACGGTTTTGACCTGGGTAACAACACAAGGACCAGCTTCGATAACAGTGCACGGTGTGTTCTTACCGTCGGCACTGAACACGGATGTCATTCCGATTTTTCTTCCAATTAATCCTGGCATTTCAATAAATGTTTTGTGTTAACGTAAATGATAAAATTCTTCTTGAACATACTGCAAGGTATTAAACCTTGATTTCCACTTCCACACCAGAGGGCAACTCAAGCTTCATCAGTGCGTCGACGGTCTTGCCGGTAGCACTGTAGATGTCGATGAGACGCTTGTAATCTGACAACTGGAACTGCTCGCGGCTCTTCTTGTTGACGAAGGTAGAGCGGTTCACTGTGAAGATACGCTTGTGGGTTGGCAATGGAATAGGACCGCTAACGATAGCGTCCGTGGCCTTGACAGCCTTGACAATCTGCTCAGCTGATTTGTCGACCAACTGATGGTCGTAGCTCTTCAGCTTGATACGAATTTTCTGACTCATGTCTGTAATTTAATGATTATATATAATAATGTGTAAGATTGAGGAGGTATGCCGCCTAAGAGTCATTCGCTAGGCGGCACCTCTCTCAAAATCGTTATTTCTTGAGTTCCTCAAGTACCTGCTCAGCCAGTGACTGAGACAGAGGAGCGTGGTGATCATACTCCATGGTGCTGGTAGCACGGCCGGAAGTGATGGTACGCAGAGCAGTCACATAACCGAACATCTCTGCCAGTGGCACCATAGCCTTCACGATGCGCGCACCGCTACGAGCCTCTTCCATGCCCTGAACCATACCACGACGCTTGTTCAAGTCACCGATGACATCACCCATGTTCTCCTCCGGAGTAACAACCTCTACCTTCATGATCGGCTCCATGAGCACAGGCCCTGCTTTCTGGCAGCAGTTCTTGAAGGCAGCGTGAGCAGCGAGCTCGAAGGAGATCTGGTCGGAGTCCACTGGGTGGAAGCTACCGTCAGTAAGTACAACCTTCAGGTCGGTCATTGGGAAGCCACCGAGCACACCATTCTTCATGGAATCCTTGAAGCCCTTCTGAACAGAGGGGATGAACTCCTTAGGAATGTTACCACCCTTGACCTCATTGACAAACTGCAGATCGTCCTCCTTGTAGTCAGGATCCTTGGGTCCTACAGTGACGATGATATCACCGAACTTACCGCGACCACCGCTCTGCTTCTTGTAGACCTCACGCCAGTTCTCAACGGTCTTGGTGATGGCCTCTTTATAGTTCACACGAGGCTTACCCTGGTTACATTCAACCTTGAACTCGCGCTTCAGACGGTCGATGATGATATCGAGGTGAAGCTCACCCATACCTGAGATGATGGTCTGGCCACTCTGCTCGTCGGTATGTACGGTGAAGGTCGGGTCTTCCTCAGCCAGCTTAGCAAGACCGGTGTCCATCTTGGCCATATCAGCCTGGCTCTTCGGCTCGACAGCGATAGAGATCACAGTGTCAGGGAAGGTCATGGACTCGAGCACGATAGGATGGTTCTCATCGCAGAGCGTATCACCTGTGCGGATATCCTTGAAACCTACGCCTGCGCCAATGTCACCAGCGTCGATAGAGTCCATAGGAATCTCCTGGTGAGAGTTCATCTGGAACAGACGGCTGATGCGCTCCTTCTTGCCGGAACGTGGATTGTAGACATAAGAACCAGCCACCACCTTACCGGAATATACGCGGAAGTAAACCAAACGGCCCATGAACGGGTCTGTAGCAATCTTGAATGCCAGAGCGGCAGTAGGCTCAGACTCCAAGGGCTTGCGGTCCTCTTCATCACCAGTCTCAGGGTTGGTACCCACGATAGCAGGTGTATCCTCAGGAGAGGGCAGGAAAGCGCAAGTATAGTCGAGCAGCGGCTGGACACCCTTGTTCTTGTAAGAAGAACCAAGCAGCATCGGGCAGCACTCCATGGCAACGCAACCCTTGCGGACAGCAGCGATGATCTCATCCTCTGTGATGGTCGAAGGATCGTCCATATATTTCTCCATCAGAGCATCGTCGAAGTCGGCAGCACCCTCAAGGAGCTTGTCGCGCCACTCCTCAGCCTCATCTTTGAGGTCTGCAGGAATCTCGTCTACCTCATACTCAGCGCCCATGGTCTCATCGTGCCACAGGATAGCCTTCATCTTGATCAGGTCAACGACACCCTTGAAGTTCTCCTCTGCACCGATAGGAATCTGGATAACGATAGGGTTAGCGCCCAGGATATCCTTCATCTGCTGCACAGTCTCGAAGAAGTCAGCGCCGGAGCGGTCCATCTTGTTGACATAGCCGATACGGGGAACATTGTATTTATCAGCCTGACGCCACACCGTCTCGCTCTGAGGCTGCACACCATCAGCAGCGGAATAAGTAGCGATGGCACCATCCAACACGCGCAGTGAACGCTCAACCTCAGCGGTGAAGTCAACGTGTCCCGGAGTATCGATCAGGTTGATCTTGTAGGTCTTGCCATTCCAAGTCCACTGGCAAGTAGTTGCAGCGGAAGTAATGGTGATACCACGCTCCTGCTCCTGTGCCATCCAGTCCATTGTGGCAGCGCCGTCATGCACCTCACCAATCTTATGGGTCTTTCCGGTGTAGAAGAGGATACGCTCCGAGGTAGTTGTCTTACCTGCATCGATATGCGCCATGATACCGATGTTGCGCGTCAAATGTAAATCGCGATTAGCCATTTTCTTTTAAACCTTAAAGTGTGTGTTGAAACTTAGAATCTGAAGTGTGCGAAAGCACGGTTAGCCTCAGCCATACGGTGCATGTCTTCCTTACGCTTGAATGCGCCACCCTGGTTGTTGAAGGCGTCAATGATCTCAGCAGCGAGCTTGTCAGCCATGCTCTTGCCGCCGCGCTTGCGTGCGAAGGCGATCATGTTCTTCATAGCTACGCTGACCTTACGGTCGGGACGGATTTCTGTAGGCACCTGGAAAGTAGCACCACCGATACGGCGGCTCTTGACCTCCACCTGCGGAGTGATGTTGTCAAGGGCAGTCTTCCAAATCTCCAGAGGAGCCTTTTCCTCTTTGGCCATCTTGTCCTTGACGATGTCAAGTGCTTTGTAGAAAATCTCGAAGGAAGTACTCTTCTTACCGTCATACATCAAGTGGTTGACGAACTTAGATACTTTCTGATCATTGAACACGGGATCGGGAAGGATCACGCGCTTCTTTGGTTTTGCTTTTCTCATTGTCTAAATTAAAATATTCATTCTGCATGGGGCTGTCATAAATGATCTTCAACGCCCACACCTGGGCATTTACTCAACCTGTTTTAACTTCTCCAGCAAAACTGATTAAAAAAAGTGGATTTTTGCTTGAATAGGCTTTGAGCCCTGGCCGGAGAGAACATTCTCTCGGCCCCCGGCTCTTAGCGTTGATTCTTTACTTCTTTGCCTTTGGACGCTTAGCTCCGTACTTAGAGCGGCGCTGTGTGCGGTTGGCAACACCGGCGGTATCCAAAGTACCACGAACGATGTGATAACGCACACCAGGAAGATCCTTCACACGACCACCGCGCACCAGCACGATAGAGTGCTCCTGAAGGTTGTGGCCCTCTCCGGGGATGTAGGAGTTAACTTCCTTCTGATTGGTCAAACGAACACGGGCAACCTTACGCATTGCCGAATTAGGCTTTTTAGGAGTCGTGGTGTAGACACGAACGCAAACGCCACGGCGCTGAGGACATCCGTCCAAAGCCGGCGACTTGCTCTTGTCTGCCAGTACTCTTCTGCCTTTACGTACTAATTGTTGAATAGTAGGCATAATTTTACTTTTTAATTTTATATATTTATTTTCTTCTAAATCAACGCATTACCGGATTAGTGTATACCGAGGATATTACAACACGAATACAATTAACCCGTTACGGGGTGCAAAGGTACAAATAAAGCGTCAAACTACCTAATATATATAAAACAAAAAGCGATAGCAAAAACAAATTTAAGATTATTTAATAACACATGATGACGCATTAGACTCTACAATAATACCATCAGAAACAAAAAACTCTCCCCGATTTCTCGAGGAGAGACAATAGCCAACGGCTAAATATTATGCCTTGCCTGTGCCGAAGGGAGCAATGGTACGTCCCTCATCAGCAGGCTGAGGAGCTTGGGGCAATTTGATTTCTCCAAATTCTTTCTCGTAGCGGACGAGATTCTCCTGAAGAGCGAAGAGCAGGCGCTTAGCGTGCTCGGGAGCCATGATCACACGGCTAAAAATCTGAGGAGGAGCAATAGGCAGCATGTGTGCGAAGTCGATGACAAATTCGCTGCTGGAATGGTTAATCATAGCAAGGTTGGAGTATTCGCCCTGTGCCACTTCCGGCTTGAGCTCAATCTTTACCTCTTGAGGCTGTTGCTTGTTTTCTTCTGCCATAATTCAATAAGCTAAATTAAAGGTTACTATATATTTATGTTTCTGTTATTATGTCTTAGTCTGTAAGAACATGGTATAACACTGCAAAGGTAAAGAAAAGATTTGTTCTTTCCAAAACTTTATGCACTTTTTTCTTCCCAGTGTCATTTTTCACCTTATTCTGTAATACGACCGACATATCTCTGTACATAGCATGTTTACTCTGTTACTATGTCCTATCAAGTTTGTTTACTCTGTCTGCAGCCAGACGGTCATCATCTTGAGGTATTTATCCGTCTGTTCTGTAAACACCATGTGGCGCGCGCCATAGAAGAGTTCCCATTTAGCATTGGGTATTCTGTCGAACATGGTCTTGGCAATGTATGGTGTACAGAGGTCGTTGGTACCACTGACGAGAAGTGTCGGACAGGAGATCTCGGAGAGGCGGTCGGTATAGTTGAAATCCTTTAACGTTCCGGTCGGATTGTATTCGTTCGGTCCCCAAGCAACAAGATAAGCTTCATTGCCGAAGCGCTTCTTACGGCTCATACACTCCGGCGTATCGGGCCCGATGACAAACTCATGGCGTGCCACGTAGTGGTCATTGGCTTTGAGATATGCCGGCGACTGAAAGTTACCAGTGCGCTCTGCCTCAGCAATTGCCTTCTGGTCTTCCTCACTCATGAATGTGATCAGCCGATGCTGCTCTTTGCCCCACAGCTGACTCTGCGGCAGCGTGCTGGAGAGAATCAGCGAACGCAGTCCTTGCGGCTTCTTCTCGATGGCGTAGGCGATGACCAGCATGCCGCCCCACGACTGTCCAAGGAGATGGAAGTCGCTGATATGGAGGTAATCCAGCAAGCACGAGAGTTCTTCCATCCACGTGTCGAGCGTCCACAATTCCGGATGCCCCTCGACATAACTCTCACCACACCCTATCTGATCGTAGAAGACGATCTGTCGGTGGGTCAGCTCGGCCAAAGGATCCAACACCTCGAAATAGTTGTGCGTGGAGCCCGGTCCGCCATGTAAAAGCACCAGCGGTGCACGGTCCGTCTTCTCTCCTACGACACGATAAAACGTCTTGAAGCCCTTGAAGGGCATGTAACCTGTCTCAATCTTCATTTTACCCATCTGCTATTTTTGGTCTAACATGTAACTTTGTCTGTCTCTACTCCTTTTCTCCTTGAACCTGAGTCTCAGAGAAATAGTGATCCCGAAGCGGCTTGATGACCGCTTTGCCCATGAGCATCAAGGGCTGCTGCAACCGGATATCTTGTGACGACGCACCCACTTTCAGCACGAAATTGCCTGGGACGATATTCCATTGTCTCTGCTGCTTATGACTGTAATAGCCAAGCTGCTCGGTATATACTTTCATCGTCACCGTCTTGGTCTCACCCGCTTTCAGTGACACTCTTGCAAAGCCCTGCAATTGTATCGGGCGAACAGGCAGTTTGCTGTCTGCCGGAGAGAGATAGAGCTGGGCAACCTCGTCACCGTCACGCAGCCCCGTATTGGTCACACTGAAACGCAGCGTGAAACTATCTTCATCGGTCTTTACATCATCTAGCATTTTCAGATCGCTGTAAGCAAAACTGGTATAGCTCTGTCCATAGCCAAAGGGCCACTCTACCCTACTGTCCTGCACTGTAGAGCGATTGTAGTAGATCGGCACGTTGAGTTCCTCCTTGGGATAGCTGACCGAGAGCTTACCCGACGGCGATACTTTGCCGTAGAGGATGTCAGCCACAGCGTGTCCACCCTCCTCACCGGGATACCAGGCCTGCAAGATGGCAGCACAACGGTCAGCCAATCGAGCGATGACCTGAGCACGACCACCAAAGAGCACGAGTATCACTGGCTTACCCGTGGACAGCAACTGCTCCACATACTGTTCCTGCTTCCCCGGCAGGCTGAGACCGTGACGGTCACGATTCTCACCGCAAAGCATCACATTCTCGCCCATAGCTGCAATGATGACGTCGGCAGACCGCGCCATCCGCAAAGCCTCGGAACTGTCAGCCTTCTCACCGCCATCTACCTTGCGATGCAGCATCTTATAGTCCCATGCCCGTTCGTCACCGCCATGGCTGAGCTTGGTTTCAATCTCCTCCGTCCAGTCACAACCGCGCGAATACGACAGTTCGACGTCAGCGGGACGCCGGTCACGCATTCCTTCCCATAGGCCTACCACATGGGGATGGTCGAGATCCTTGTCGTTCATCTTCCAGAAATAGGTCATCGACGGGAAGGAATAGTCACCGCACATCGCCCACATGCTGTTGGCGTTGGGTCCGGTCACGAAGACGCGTTGCTTACCGCTCAGCGGAAGCACACCACTATTTTTCAGCAACACCACAGACTGCGTGGCAATGTCGTATGCCGTCTGCCGCTCTTCGGGACTGTCGAGCACAATTTTCTCGTTACTATATAAATAAGGTGTACGGGAAAGCAGACCGGCCCGCACCTTATATCTCAGCACATCTTTCACAGCACGCTCGAAAGCCTTTGGCTCGACGAGTCCACGGTCAAGTCCTTCCTGCAGATGTTGATAGTTGGTACCATAGGGGAAGTCGACATCGTTTCCGGCATTGATAGCCGCTGCCGCTTTCTCCGTTGGGGTATCGAGACCGGGTATCTGATCGATAGCTGTATAGTCGCTCACCACCATGCCGTCGAAGCCGAGATAGCCCCGCAGAATATCGGTGAGTATCTCATGATTGGCCACACAGTTCGTGCCATGCACAGCATGATAGCCAGGCATGAGGGCTTTGCTGCCCGCCAGACGTATCATCGTCTCGTGAGGCAGGAGTATCTCTTCCATCAGCTCTTTCTCGTCGGCATCGCCTCCACCACCATAGCCAAGGTAGTGTTTCGAGCAGGCACCGACGCCCTTGTCCAGTCCGCCATGCTGCAGGCCACGCACAAAGGCCGTCCCCATCACTGCAGAGAGATAACCGTCCTCGCCATAGGACTCCTCCATGCGGTTGAAGCTCGGCGTACGGCATACGTCAACCATGGGCGAAAGCGAGAGCACACCGCCCATCTTGCGCAGTGCGATACCGGTCTGCAGGGTTTTCTTTTCTGCCAGCGTGGGATTGAACGAGCAGGCCTGCCCGATCTGTTGGGGATAGATAGTAGCGCCACTCGTATTGATTCCCGAGAGCACTTCCTCATGGAAGAGGGCAGGAATACCGTTGGGTGTGTTGTGGATCAGCCAGTTTTGCACGGCAGCAACACGATCACGCAACACATTGGGATCCATAGGAGCCTGACTGGCATACTGTGAGAAATGGCCTATTCCATCTGGAATAAGCTTGCGGCACTTACTGGTGTCAAGATGTCCCTCCGCGTCGAAGAGATCATCCATATAGGTACTGCGCAGTTGTGCGATACGCTCCTTCTGAGACATCTTCTCGTAGAGTGCATCCACCTGCTGGTCAACGGTCATTTGATGATGGCAACTTGTCATAGTAAATAGAGTCATTAAGATGAGAATGGCTTTTTTCATAACCACAGTATTGTATATTAAAGTCAATATCAACTGGATATTTCCTCATACTTCACGAGGTCGTAGCCTTTGATCTGTATCACGATCGGATGGAGCGTGGAGCCGTGGAGCATGCTCTGCAACTTCTTGTCAGCCGCGTAGGTCTTGATCTGCTCTACTGCTTCCGTCCATTGCTTCTCAGCCTCCGCCTCAGTAGCGTCGGTCTTTAAGTATTTCAGTTCCAGGATGTAGCTGTGAGCTACCATCGGATAGGTGAGGTAGTTGGGCAGCAGAAAGAAATCGCAGTAGCCGTGAGAGAATTCCATCTCGGGTGCCACCTGATAGTAGTTAGTCAGCGTGAGGTAAGCATTCATAAAGCCTTGCAGGTTGCGCTCACCTTCAATCAGCTGGCACACGGCAGTGGTATCGTGATAAGCCTTGCAGATAAATTCTATCAGTGGGCGCCAGTCACCGTCGAGGGCTGCGCCGTCATAGGCCGTTTGCAAGTCAGGAATTGGCAAGGCGTTGATCGTTTGATACTCATCCAACAAATACTGATAGTATTGCATGCGCACATTATTGTTCGGGATGATCAGCTTCAAGCTTGCGCCACGCACGCCACCGATGGTCAGCATGCCGTAGTAGTAGAGCAGACTGACGAAGTTGCTGAATTCCAAGATACGTTCAGCCGGGAAATGCGACACGAGATGAGCATATAAGAAACCATTCTCTGCGATGCCGTGGATGATGTTGAGCCGCTTGTTATCCATTTGGTCAATCTCGATGAGCCGCTTCATCTTGCCGTAGTCCGTCATCGTGTTGGGATCGATAAGTTCTTCGGGACGCTTACCTTTATCAATAAGGGTGCTCATATAGTAGCAAACCATGTCGCAGTTGAACATGCTAGGCTCGATGCCGAAACTGTCTTTGGCGAAACAATAGTTGTCATACCACGGTTTCATGTCAGCAATGATGTCATCCTCAGTCTTGTCCTCGCCGATAGCTCCTTCCTCTTTGTAATAGCGGATCATCTTCCGCACCTCTTCTTCAGAGAAGCCGAGCATCTGGTTGAAGCGCAAATCCATGGTCATGTTGAGTGCGATATTATATCCACTCGTGAGGTCATCAAGTGTAATCGGCGAGACACCGAGCATGATGATGCGCGTAAATGTCGGTTTGAAAAGTTTGAAGATGTCACGGTAGAAACCGGTGCCATGGGTGAGCTCATGATAAGCCTTTTGACCTTTAATGTTGAGTACGTTGTTGGTGAAGTTGTCGTATTCATCAACGATGAGGTAGAGCTTGAGTTTCAATTCATGAGAATAACCATGAATCAAGTTGAGCATACCCATTCCTGTTTTCTCCCTTTGCATATCTTCCACAAATCCTTCGGGATAATATGCAGCGTATTTCTTAGCAAACAACAGGCAGCGCTGACTCAGATACCGACTAAAGTTTTCGTATAGATTCTCCAAGTCACTGCCAACCATAGAGAAGTCGAGATGCAACACAAGAAACTCTCCTTGCTCCTTGGTAGGGTGATCAGCCACATACAGTCCCTTAAACAACTCTTGGAAATTGTCCTTTTGATCAATGTCGTAATACGACTCGAGCATATCCAGGAAGAGACTCTTGCCGAAGCGGCGCGGATTCTGTGTGGTGATGTTATGACTAAAATACCTTTCAATCATTAATAAAGCTTT